>CALCEM010000039.1 GCA_937900285.1 uncultured Fretibacterium sp.
GCCCCATTTTGATTTCAATCGCGCTTCCCGCCATAAGATACTCTTAGTGTACGCAAACCAGATCGCCCCACCAATTGAAGCCATGTCAAAAATCCAGTTTAAAATTTGACGGCCAAATAATGACGAAATAATTGAAAATGCCATACAAAATATTACTGCGTTTACTGGCACTTCATTTTTATTTAATCTTCCGAACCATTTGGGTAAAGTTCCCTCGCGCGACATAGAAAAAATTAATCTGCTCGTTGCCGTATAAAATCCGCAAATCCCCGTGAACATTGCAGCAAATGCAGAAAGTGTTAAAATTCCGACTCCTATTTTTCCAAGCGCTATAAATGCCGCGTTAAAAGTTGGAAGCGCAGAAATTCCTTCTAAATTTTCCAAATCGTTTACATATTCTACCCAGCTCGAATAACCAGCAGGCTGCACCGAACACGCTATAAATGTTAAAGTTACATAAACTAAACAGCCGATTAAAATGCTTAAATCCATTATGGCTTTTACGTGATCTTGAGAAAAATCGCTCTCTTCTGTTAATTGCGGAACAATATCAAACCCGACATATGACATCGGTGCCGTAACTGCTACAGCTATTATTTGAGGTAAAACATTTTTTCCTGAATCATCTTTGAACATAGGATCAAATTTTAAACCAGTTCCGCGCACGCAATATATTATTATTCCGAACAGCACCAAAAATATCCCGCCAATTAAAATAAATGCTAATACGCTCTGAATTATTCCTGTTAATTTAATGCCAAATGATCCAATCCACGCAAATAAAATTAAAACTGAAACAAAAATTAAAACTTCACCAAAATGTATTTCATAGCCAGCGATATTATAATGTAATCCGAATTCAAAAAAATTTCCAAAGACAGCACGCATTATTAAATTTAAAGCTGTAGCATTTAAAGGAATTACGCACAAATATGAAAGGCTCAAAAACCAAGCGCATATAAATCCGTGAACTCTTCCGAATGCCTTATCAGCGTAAATAAATTCTCCGCCTGAAACCGGATATTTTTTAATCATGTACGCATAGTTGTAAGAAATTATTAACATTGAAAATGCTCCGAACTCTATCGCTATTAAAGTTCCAAAAGGCCCGGCATTCGGTAAAAAAATAGTTCCAGGCATAACAAAAGCGCTCCAGCCTATGACACAGCCAAATGAAAAGGCCCATACACCTAAAGGGCTTAAAGATCTAATTAATTCGCTCATAAAATTTTATTCTGCCTCTTTTAAAAATAATAATTATTATGATTTTTTGCGATTATATCACGCAGCCGGTGTTATACTTTTTCATTAAAATATTTAAAATTTTAAAGCTTGAAATTTATATAAATTTTTTAGGAGAGTTATATAAAAATATGGATTTAAAAATAGTTCAAAATATATGGTTTGAGATGACTGTAATACCGTTTTTATTTGTAATATTAATTTTTTTGGCGGTGAGATTTGGAGTAAAAGCCGAGATAAATCGTAAATTTGTAGAGTTAGTATTCTCGACATTTGTTTCGGCAGTTTTGGAAGTTTTGTCTAATTTTATGCCTTCAAGTTTTTGGTTTCCTAGATTATTTTTTTCTTCGGTAGTAATAAATTCGTGGTGTTTAATGCGTTATATAGCTGCATATGTTCATTTTGATACTTCGGGATTTAAGACGATGAACGATGTAATTTTATTTGTAGGTTCTTTATCGCCGTTTATGTTTCATAGCAGTGAAGCATTATATAGTATGCTTAGTTTGGGAGCTGCTTCATTGCTTGCGTTTCAGGGATTTGGTTTGCAGATAGTTCACCAGAAATATTATGAGAATGGTCAATTTTTGGTAATGAATTTATTATTTATAATGTTGCTTGATGCGTTTTTGATTCAATTTTTATTTAATGTCAATTTGCAATTTATATATATGGTTTCGACTGCGTTTTTATTTTTCACGTTTTTTTATTTGGAGAGTCCGACATATAGGCAGCTTGTTACTGCGCAGTACAAAATGAAAAAAGCGAGAATAGACATTGAAAACTCAATACAAAAAGCTACGAAATCAAGCAAAGCCAAAAGCGATTTTTTAGCCAGCACTTCACACGAAGTCAGAACCCCAATGAATGCAATATTAGGAATGAACGAAATGATTTTAAACGAAGCAAAGGACGCAGAAACTATAAACGCTTCAATAGATATTAAAAACGCCGGGAACCATTTATTAACGATGATAAATAATATTTTGGACATTTCAAAAATTGAATCGGGCAAAATGGAATTATACGATTCAGAATACCATTTATATGAAATAATTCAGGAGTGTGAGCGTTATGTATTTGACAGAGTCGAAAATAAAAGGCTGGATTTTATCGAAGAAATAGATCCGACCATTCCGGAACATTTATACGGAGATGCTTTAAGACTGCGACAGATATTAATAAATTTATTGGACAACGCTATTAAATATACTGAACATGGCCATATAAAATTAAAAATAGATTACGAAGAAAAATCGCGCGCTGTTTTAAATTTAAAAATTTCTGTTGAAGATACCGGCATCGGAATGAAAGAGGATGATATTACGATGTTATTTGAACCGTTCAACAGATTAAATTTAATTGAGACCCGTCATATTTTGGGCGTTGGATTAGGTTTAACATTGGTGCGCAATATCGTTCAAATTATGGGCGGAAAAATTGACGTTACGAGTAAATACGGTGAGGGCAGCACTTTCAGTCTGGAAATTCCGCAGCATTTAGTTTTTGATGATAATACGACGATGCAGGAATATAAAGCTAAGAACAACGAAACACCTAAAGAGACCGAACAAGATATTTTAAATTTTAAATGTCCAAGCACAAAAATTTTAATTGTTGATGACACTCCTGTAAATTTGGTTGTAGCAAAAGGAATGCTAAGAGACTGCGAGGCTAAAATTGACACTGTTGAATCAGGTGAAGAAGCTTTAAAAATGATGAACATCAATAAATATAATATAGTATTTCTCGATCACAAAATGCCCGGAATGGATGGCGTTGAGACGTTACATAAAGCTAAGATGTCACATCCCGAAATAAAATTTGTAGCATTGACAGCTAACGTAAGCTCCGGTTCATATGCTGAATATATAGACTATGGATTTGATGACTATTTACCGAAGCCGTTTTCAAAATTGGCGATGATGAAATTAATAAAAAATTTCGTTGAACAGAAATAATTTAATTTAAATAATTTAAAATTTAAAATAAAAAAGCCGGGTTTTTCGCCCGGTTTTAAAATTCTTTTTTGCGCAGATTAAAATTAAAATTAAAATTATTTTATTTCGAGTGAAGATAAAATTTTACTGAACGGATCATCATCATTATTAATGCCCGTCAACACTACTAACATGTAATAATCTCCATTGTCGAAGCCTCTTAAAATTCCGTGACTCAAGCCGTTATTAAATTGAAATATATAAGCTCCGTCGGGATTTAATTCGGAGTCTGTAGCCTTTAGTTCTTTCATGTAAGCTCCTGCGATTTCGCGCAGACCTGTTCCGCCCGTTGGAGTTATAGTTATGCTCATTGATGAAGTTTTGTCATTTGCGATTAAAGAAACTGTATCAGCATCCGGATATTCTGTGCTGGTCCAATCTTCTGGAACATCGATCGAAAATCTTTTAAACTCTTTTATTTCAGAATGAGCGCAGGAATTTAAAACTAATAGAAAAGCCATTCCCATTAAAAATTTTTTTATCATGCTTATAAAAAATCCTCCGAAGTTAAATAAATTTTTTGGATTATAACATTAAATTTTTACTGTAAATTTCTCATTGACTGAATTATTTTTTTATGTAAATTTTTAATGAATATTCCCAATTTAAAATATAAAAATAAATTTATGAAAGGGGTTTAATAATTTTATGCGCTTGTTAATATTTTTTGTAGCGATAATTATATTTATGCCTGCTGGTTTAGCATATGCGGCCATGCCGGATTTATTGCCGGTTGAAGATTTTTTCAAGAATCCTGATATAGCAGGGTTTTCAATTTCTCCGGACGGTTTAAAATTGGCGTTCGTTCGTCCTTGGGAACATCGTATGAATGTTTATGTACGAGAAATTTCGACGGGAATCGAAAAGCGTATAACTTCCGCAACTGAACGCGATATAGCCGGATTTTTCTGGAAGGGTAATAATAAAATCGTTTATGCTCAAGATACTGGCGGAGATGAAAATTTTCACGTTTATTTAACTGACATTGATGGCTCAAACGTAAAAGATTTAACGCCGTTTGAAAATGTCCGGGCCGGAATTTTAGATGATCTTGAAGACGATCCTGCCCACATGTTGATCAGCATGAATAAAAATAACCCTGAAGTTTTTGACGTATATAAATGCGAACTCGAAACGGGAGAATTAAAATTAATTGCAGAAAATCCCGGAAATATTACGGGCTGGATGACAGATCATGACGGGAAAATCAGAGCGGCATATATTACGGATGGAGTGAACGAAAGTTTTTTATATCGCAAAAATGAATCAGATGATTTTAAAATTTTAATTACGACGAATTTCCGCGAAACTTTCAGCCCTTTAATGTTCGATTATGATAATAAAATTATGTATGTATGTTCAAATCTTGAGCGCGATAAAACGGCTATATATAAATTTGATCCGGATGAAAATAAATTATTAAATTTAATATTCGAACACCCAGAAGTAGATGTCGGTGGCTTAATGCACTCTAAAAAACGTAAAATTATCACTGGAATTTCATATTTAACGGATAAACGGCATTATAAATTTTTAGATCAAACCCGCGAAGAATTGCAGAATACTCTTGAAACATTTTTTCCCGGACTTGAAGTGGCTGTAACAGATATGGACGATGATGAACGGCGCGTAATAGTTCGGACGTACAGCGACAAAACTCGCGGAGGATATTATTTATATGATCGCCGGGATAATTCGCTGTCAAAATTGGCTGATTTATCTTCATGGCTGAAAAGTGATCAAATGAGTTCAATGCAACCAATAAAATTTAAATCTCGCGATGGGTTAAATATAAATGGCTATTTGAGTTTACCTGTTGGAATCGAGGCGAAAAATTTACCGTTAGTTGTAATTCCGCATGGAGGGCCGTCAGCGCGTGATTCATGGGGATTTGATTCGGAAGTACAATTTTTAACAAATAGAGGGCTGGCAGTTTTACAAATTAATTTCAGAGGCTCAACGGGTTACGGTAAAAAATTTTGGCAAGCAGGTTTTAAACAATGGGGATTAAAAATGCAGGATGATATTACGGACGGAGTTTTATGGGCCGTGTCTGAAGGAATCGCTGATAAAAATAAACTTGCAATTTACGGAGGGAGTTACGGAGGTTACAGCGCTTTAGCTGGAGCGACATTCACGCCTGATTTATATGCTTGTGCTGTTAGTTATGTTGGTCCGTCAAATTTATTTACGCTTCTTGAGAGCATTCCGCCATATTGGGAGCCTTTCAGACAAATGGAATACGAAGAGATCGGCGACCCTTCAGCAGATAAAGAATTATTGACGCAAATTTCTCCGGTGTTTCATGCTGATAAAATAAAAATTCCGTTGTTCGTTGCACAAGGTGCTAACGATCCAAGAGTAAATAAAGCTGAATCCGATCAAATTGTCGAAGCTGTGAGAAAATCCGGGCGAGAAGTTATTTACATGGTGAAAGAGAATGAAGGACACGGATTCCATAACGAGGAGAACAGGCTTGATTTTTATCGCGAACTCGAAGGATTTTTTAAAAAATATTTGGGGTCAAGATAAATAATTTAAACAATAAATCAAAATTTCACGTGTAATATAATAATTTAGATTTTAAATTTTAAATTAGTGTCGTATCAAAATATTTTAATTTTCATAAAATTCTAATTTAGAGAAGGTGTTTTTATAATGGGAGTACGTAATCCCGGAGACATTAGGAGTTTTGCGTTATGTGCTCATGGCGGTGCCGGAAAAACTTCATTTGCTGAGGCCATGTTATTTGACAATGGACAAATTTCAAGAATGGGAAATGTTCAAGCCGGAAACACCGTGAGCGATTTTCAGACGGAAGAACAGAAGCGTCAGATTTCAATTTCTACATCATTATTAACGCTCGAACGTAACGGAAAAACTTTTTATGTTCTTGATGCTCCAGGTTATGCGGATTTTACGGGCGAAATGAGTGCGGCTATTCGTGTTGCTGACAGTGCCGTAATTTTAGTAAGTTCGGTCGGCGGGATCGAAGTTCAAACCAGCAGAGCTTGGGAATATGCAGAACATCATAAAGCTCCGGTAGCGTTCGTAATTTCAAAAATGGATCGCGAAAATGCAAATTTTGAAAAAGTTTTAGCCGACATTAAATCCCAGTTTTCTCAAAATGCTTTACCCGTGTTTATTCCGATTGGTTCAGCTGAAAAATTTACGGGCATCGTCGATGTCATTAAACATAAAGCGTTTATTTATAATCCTGACGGCTCAGGAAAATTCAAAGAGGAAAATATTCCGGACGATTTAAACGATGAAGTTTCATCAGCGCATGAAGCATTATTAGAAGCAGCCGTCGAAATGGATGACGCTCTAATGGAAAAATATTTAGAGGGTGAAAAAATTTCTGATGAAGATTTATCCAGAACTTTAAAAAAAGCTATAGCATCCCGCAGAATTATGCCGGTGTTCGCAATTTCTTCAATAAATAATATTGGAGTAATTCAATTTATGGATTTTGTTGCGGAATATTTCCCCTCACCTGTAGACATCGGAGCGATCGAAACTTCAGCCGGAAAAGTTGAGCCGGATATTAATGCGCCGTTTTCTGCGTTATGTTTTAAAATTTTGGCGGATGCATTTGTCGGAAAATTGTCATTTATTCGAGTATATTCCGGAAAATTATCATCGGACGGAAATAATATTTTTAACGTCAACCAAAACGAAGATGAACGCATAAGCTCATTTAAATTAATGTCGGGTAAAGACGGCAAAGACGTAAAAGAAATTATTGCCGGAGATATTATCGCGATTCCAAAATTACAGAGCGCGCGCGTTGGACATACACTCGCAACAAAGGGAGGATTTTCCGGGAAGTTTGCGAATATCGAATTCCCGAAACCAGTTTACAGCGTTGCAGTCATGGCGAAGACCAGAGCTGACGAAGATAAATTAAGTAATGCGATTTCCAGAGTATTAGAAGAGGATTGCAGTTTAACATTTGAGAAAAATTCCGAGACTCGCGACAATGTTTTATCAGGAATGGGCGACATGCATATTGATATAGTTCTCGCGAAAATGAAAGAACGTTACGGCGTTGACCTCGACACAAAAACTCCGCAAGTTCCATACCGCGAAACAATTCGCAAAATGTCAGAAGCTCAAGGCAAACATAAAAAACAATCTGGAGGGCATGGCCAATACGGAGATGTTTATATACGTTATAGACCGTTGGAGCGTGGTGAAGGATTTAAATTTATTGATTCGGTTGTCGGCGGAGCAGTTCCGCGCAATTTTATACCAGCCGTCGAAAAAGGTTTACGCGAATACATGATGGCCGGACCTTTAGCTGGTTTCCCTGTTGTAGATTTCAGTGCGGAATTATATTACGGTTCGTATCATGACGTAGACAGCTCGGAAATGTCTTTTAAATTGGCGACTCGTCTCTCGTTCAAAAAAGGAATTATGGACGCAAATCCCGTTTTACTTGAACCGGTTATGAACGTTGAAGTTACAGTGCCGGATCAATTTATGGGCGATGTTATGGGAGATTTTAATTCACGTCGAGGCCGTATAATGGGCATGGAAGGGCACGGAAAATTACAAGTTGTGAAAGCGCAGGCACCTTTAGCAGAAATGTTCAGATATGCAATAATTTTGCGTTCGATGACTTCGGGTGAGGGGTCGTTCTCGATGGAATATTCTCATTATGAAGAAGTTCCGGGAGATATTGCCAAAAAAGTAATAGCAGCTCACAAGAAAGAAGACGAAGACGAAGAATAATTTTTAAATTTTGGGGGATGTTCATAAATTTTTGAATGTCCCTTTTTAATTTTTAATTTGGTGGTACAACAGTAAAAAAAATCTCCCGCCAGTTTTATTTTATGACAGGAGAAATTATTTATTTTTATATTTCTTAGTTCTGCAAATCTTCCCGCAGTAAATCTATATTCAATTTTAAAATTTTTAACATTTTGGCCATGTTCTTCATTATTACAACCGAGTTCGAAGCGTTCATTAAAATAAATTTCTCAAATTCATCCGCTCCGATTCGTAATAATAACATGTCACTATGTGCAACAACAACACAAATTTCAGCTTCACCAGTCAAAACAGAATACTCGCCAAAAATATCATTTTCCTTTAAAGTTCCGATAACGTGTTCATTTTCGGTCTCGTAATCAAAATAACATAAAGCTTTACCAGAAATAATTTTATATAATTCGGATTTAATTTGACCCTCGCGAATAATTACATCACCGGCAGAAACTTTTAACATTTTAGAGCGCACCGCATCATCTTTCGTAACGTTCATAACTGTTTGAATTTTTTCGCGGGCATCTTCATTTAAAAATTTCTCAAGCGTTAAATTATTTACGTCATCGCTGAAATTAAAATCAGATAAAAAATTTTTTACGAGCTTTATACTACTGCTCGACAATATCAAAAATACCTGACCGCCAAACAGTTGATTATAAATTATATTATGAAATCCTGTTAAAAATGCCGGGTCTTTGTTCGCGATCAATTCAAAATCATCAAGCACTATTATTAAACGTCCTTTATCGCTCTGAATTTTTTGCACATATTGCGCAAGAGCCTTCCAAGTAGAAAAATCTTCCGTAATAGTATCGCCGTAATACCCAAGCACCAAATCCGAAAAATTTTTTAAATTCGCGTGGCTGCTCTCATCGCTTGCTGTGAAATATATTGCGTCCTTACCTTTGCAAAATTCGTTTAATAATGTGCTTTTTCCTATACCGCTGACTCCAGAAATTAACAAACACTGAAAGCCCAATTTTAAATAAATATTTTGAAGCTCGTTTAATTCCTTTTCTCGACCAATAAACATTTTTTATAAATTTATTTTACTTCTGAATGTTTAATATTTCGTCAAATCCTGTAACCTCAAAAATTTCAAGTATTTCGGCTTTAGCTTTTCTGATGATCATTGACCCCTGTTTGTTCATAATTTTTTGCGCCTTCAATAAAACTCTTAATCCTGCTGATGAAACGTAATCCAATTTCTCCATGTCGAAAATTAATTTTTTCACAGCTCCAGTAATCGCAGTTTTTAATTCTTCTTCGAGAGCCGGTGAAGTATTTGTGTCGAGACGACCTTCAAGATAAATCACGAGCGCATCTGCTGAATCAACTTTATTAATATTAAGTGCCATAAATTTAACCTCCAAAATTAAAAAATAAAAATATTCCTAATTCTCAGCATAATATATTTTTTTCTATAAAAATAAATATCTGATAAAAAATAATAACCCGGCCAACGCTCCGCCCAATATCGCAAAGAAAAATATATCTTCGAAGAAATTATGTCCAGATTTAGGTTTTACTGGCTCATCAGAATATTTTGTACGTAACATTAAATCTTTTGTTATGGTCATCAGCCCTTGAATTTCATTATTAATTCTCAGATAAATATACGCTCTGTCGTTCTGTTTTTCTACTTTTTCAACGGGGAAGATGGAAGCTAAATTATTATCTTCAAGATATTTTTTTATAATAGCTCCTGCTCCTTCACCTTCGAGAACTACTTCTAAAATATCACCGGGCACAATAGACGATGAAGCTTTTCCCCGAACCGGATCAATTACAGGAGTACACTTTATAATCTGCATTTTGGCGCTGGTTTCTTCTTGTTTCTGCTCCTGTTTTTCCATTGCCTGGCGTGCTTTTTCTGCTTCTTCTGCGAGAGTCTTAACGGGTTTTAAAACTTTTGCGCGCTCCAGAGCATTCCGATCTAATTCTTCGGCATCGCACATAGCACTAAATACGCAACCCGTATCCTCTTCGATCATTCGTCTTATTTGGCTTTCAAGCTGGCGTAATCTGGGCTTAGTATAATTTTCAAATAATCTCTTGCGATCGTCATCATGTAATAACGAATTTACGGACTTTTGTAATTTTTCACCGGTAGTTTTATCAAGCGGACCCATCTGCGGAAATTTTTTTACAAAACTGCGCCACTCTTTAGATGGATCGGGCAACCCTTTACCCGAATAAGGACGCGCCAACCAAAACGCCTGAAATACAACTTTACCGGATTTCGCTTCAAACACTTGACAAAATGCCCCGCCAACTTCACCACGACTGGGCGTAAAAGCAAATTTAAAAGCTAAATACGCAGAATTTTTATTTTGAGAGCCTCCTGTTGCATTGGCTATCGTATGAACGTCTACTAAATTATTTTCTTCTGGCATGATCTTTATTTAATTTATAATTTAACGAACTGCAAAACTTTTTGCGCTCCAAGATTTTCCCCTTGAAATTTCTCCGGCCAAAACCTGAAGCCATTTGCTATTACATTCGGGACAGCGTTTATCATCTGTTTTGTTTAGTTCAAACTCTTTTTTACATTCAAGACATTTAAACTTTGGCATAAAAATTTTTCCTCTTTCCTCCATGAATTAATTACAAATTATATATTAAGCGTTTTTTTTTCAAATACAATAATCCACTTAAATTTTTACATAAAAAAATCCTCCAGATGTTTAAAAATCCAGAGGATCAGCATAAATCAAATTTTAAAATTATTCCGCTGTTTCTTCGGCTGCTGGCTTTTCATTATTATTTTCGGCCTCTGAAATTTTTTCGGCTTTTTGTTCAAGCTCTTCGATTGATTCAGAAATTTCTCCTTTTACCTGTTCGGGAGCTGGCTCTCTCATAATCGAAATATCGTCACCGTTAAACTCTTTTTCGTCATGATGTTCGAGGGCCGGTGAATTAATTCCCCTTTCATTTTCGTGATCTAAACGTTCTTTTTCATCGATAAATTTGGAAAATTTTATCATTTCAATATCATTTCTCAAACTCAAAATATGCGCGTGAATATCTAAAGCTCTTTCCCTGTCAATGGGATGCTCGCTTAAAACCGCTTCGAGTTCAATTTCCCATTTTGCTAAGTCAATAGCTCTCGATCTAATTTCTGGGGGCATCTTCTCAAATCTTCCGCGTAAATTTTCGGGTCTGTTCATTACAAAAATTTCTGGCTTAAAATCCGGTCTGAAATCCGGCCTGGAATCTGGTCTAAAATCCGGCCTAAAATCCGGTTTAAAATTCGGGGCGTGGTCGTGTCTCATATCTTGACGCATTTCACGCGCTCCACCACAACAAGAGCGATTAAATTCGGGGCGTTGAGGCTGTCCCGGTTGTCCCGGCTGTATGGGCTGAAAATTATTTTTATCTCCGTTATGTTGTTCATGACGCGGACCGCACGCAAGCGCTACACCTGAAACGCATAAAACTAAAATTAAAATTAATGACGCAAATTTTTTCATGTTAATAAAAATCCTCCAAAATTTATAAATTAATTATTTTCCCCGTGTTCGCGTTTAGGAAATTTATCATCCGGCTGTAATTCCGGACGTTTATGATCTTTATTTTTATCATCGTTGCCGAAATGTTTCCCGTCTCCTTCACGTCTTGGGTGTTTATCATCTGGCGGAAGGGGTGGGCGCTGTTTATCCTGTTTATCATTATTCTGCATTTCCGGCGGTTTACGATCTGAATCATTATCACCGACATTTACATTTACGCTCACGCTGGCAAAAGCAGCACCAGCAAAAATAATCACACTTAAAATTACACTTAAAAATTTTTTCATAGTAAACAATACCTCAAAATCTTTTATTTTTCTTAATAGTTATTTCGTATTCAGAACCGCGGTCACGATCACGATCATAATCATAATCTCTGTATTCGCGTTGACTTCTTTCGTAATCTCTGCGTTCCTGTTCTCTTCTGTAACGTTCTTCTTCACGTTGTCTGCGTTCGCGTTCTAAACGTTCGGATTCGCGCTGACGTTCAATGCGTTCTCTTTCCCTGCGCTCTTGTTCTCTGCGTTCTTGTTCGCGTTTATATTCTTCTCTGCGTTCCCATTCTCTGCGCTGTTGTTCGTGATGATCTACGGGAGGCGGCGGTGCTTTCTCCTCGTGTTTATCGTCTTTACCGAGCTTAATACCGAGATCGATCCCGATATCAAGCCCAGCAAAAGCTACACCAGAGAAAGTTAATGTGATAAAAAATGCAAATACTGCTAAAAATTTTCTCACCTTAAAATTTCTCCTTGTAAAATTTAAAAATATTTCTCACAAATTACCTTTTTACCTTACCAGTTATAGTAATGTCGTAATCAGATTCTCCGCCTGGTCTTGAAGGACTGTGATCGAGTCTTGAGCCGCCTGAATTAACTTCAGATTGATATCTTCTGCGTTCATACTCAATTCTTTCGCGTTCGCGGCGTTCTTGTTCTCTGCGTTCCATTTCGTAACGTTCTCTAGCGCGGCGTTCTTCTTCCATTCTGCGCTGTTGTTCGATGCGTTCACGTTCTCTGCGTTCGCGTTCGATTCTTTCACGTTCGAGTCTTTCACGTTCGCGGCGTTCACGTTCGAGTCTTTCGCGTTCCATGCGTTCGCGTTCTAAACGTTCTCTCTCAATTCTTTCGCGTTCTCTGCGTTCTCTTTCGAGTCTTTCACGCTCCATGCGTTCCCTTTCGAGTCTTTCGCGTTCTAAACGTTCTCTTTCGAGCCTTTCGCGTTCGATTCTTTCACGTTCTCTGCGTTCGCGTTCGATACGTTCCTGTTCCATACGGCGCTGCATTTCGATACGACGGCGTTCTTCTTCTTCTTTCTTGCGACGCATTTCTTCTTCTCTTCTGCGACGTTCGGCTTCTTCTCTAGCTCTGCGTTCTGCTTCTGCGCGTTCTGCTCTGATGCGGTTTTCTTCTTCGAGTCTTGCGCGGTTTTCTGCATCTCTTATGCGTTGTTCATCCTCATAGCGATGGCTGTCATAACGTTCACTTTCATAAGAACTGCGTCCATAATCACTATAAGAAGATGGAGCTTGCTGCCTGCGTGATGGAGTTGGTGCCGGTGGTAACGGTGCTTTTTTCTTGATCGTTATTTCTGCATCGTCAACATGGAGAGCTGCATCAGCAGTATAAGGACGTGAAGCGAAAAATATTCCGCTTAAAGCCATTACGGAGACTGTTGCTAAAATTTTATGTGATCTTTTCATTTGTAAAAAGTCTCCTCCTTTCGTTGGGTGATAGAATAGCAAATTTTTATGAAATATGTATGAATTAAAACTGAAAATTTTATGTGAGAATTTTACGCATTTTAAATTATAGTATAATTGCAAAAAAATTTATTCTGACAGGTGGATTCCATATGAATTTAAAAAAATTTCTGATAACACTGGTTACAGGCTCTTTAATTTTTCCCCAAATGTCCGGAGCTTCTGTGCACATGTCTCTGTCCCAATACGTACGGGAAATTTTAGTAAATAATCCGTCCTTACAATCTGGCATTAAATCGGTTGAAGCTGATTATTATTCCGTTTTAGCTTCGGTCGGTTCTCAGCGTTTACAAGTCGGAGCAAGTTCGGGATTTACTTGGATTTCAAAAGTACAGGGAAAAGATAATTACACCGCAGGAAATATCGGAATTACTTTAACAAAACGCATCGACATTTCTAATTCTTTCACGCTCGATCAACAACAAAATATTTTGGGTTATGAAATTTCCCGCGCACAATTCGACAACGCTTTAAATGATTTGATCGCAACTGCTGAAGAAACTTGGTGGGGCGCAGTCCTAGCACGCGAAAATGTGAAACTGCAAAGAGAAATTTTATTACAACGTTCCGAAAATCATCGCGTCACTGTTGAGAAATTTAATCAGGAATTAGTGCCGAGATTGGACGTTGTACGCAGTGAAGCTCAAGTCGTTGAAGCAGAAGCTACAGCAAAAACAGCGGAAACCACTTATCAAAATTTATTAGCGAATTTATCATTTTTAGCCGGAGGTCTCGATGTTGAACCGGAAGAAGAAGAATTACGCGTACCGGAGTTTGATATTGAATTAAATCAGGAAGACGCTTTAAATTTTCGTCCGGACGTAAGAGCCGCAAAATTAACACTTGAACGCGCCAAAATCGCAAAAAAATTAAACGCTAAAGGTTTATCGCCTACTTTAGATTTTGCTTTCACTGGTTATCCTTGGAGCGACCCAAAAACTTCAACCACTCCAAACGGCCAGCAGGTAATGGGGAATTTAAGTTTAAATTTTCCGCTGTTCAACGGCAGACAAACTAAATATAAAGTTTTAAACTCTGATCGCTTGATTCAATCGGCCGAAGCCAATTTAAAATATTTACAGGAAACTACCAAACGCGACATAATTGTAGCCCTCAATAACTGGAAGGAAGCCGCCTCATCCGAACATGACAAAAAACGCCAGGTCGAACGCTCCGAAGAAGAATTAAGAATCACGGAATTAATGTACGCTGAAGGCATGGGCGCACAAATTGATTTGATCAACGCTCAAACTGCTTACCAATCCGTAAGAACTGAATATCTCGACGCTGTTAAAAATATGTACGTTGCACTCGTTGATCTTCGTAAAGCCATCGGAGATTATTCACCGGATGAAAATGGCGACTGGGATGAAGCTGTTGCACGTTACGCAAAAGGCAACGACATTCAAAACGAAACAGGCGTAAAAAATTTAAGGACTGACACGAAATGAAATATAAATATAATTTAAAATCAAAATCCGTTTACGCATTCGTATTTTTATTTTTTGTTTTATCGTGCTGCGCTAATGCCGAAGATGCGAGAATTAATAAAATTTCCCGCGCGTTCCTGAAAGCTAATCCGAAACTATCGCAGAAATTAGCTAACGATTACGCAAATTACGTCACTAAAACAGCCGATAAATTTAAAATTGACGCTTTCGTTGTTGCTGCTCTGATTATTCACGAGTCCACCGTAAATTATAAAGCTAAATCAAGAGGCGGAGATTACGGCCTGATGCAAGTGCGTTATAAAGTTCATGCTAAAGTGTTAAAACAAAAATTCGGAATTAAAAACGCTTCCGGACTCTTCGATGCCAGAAAAAATATTTTATTCGGCTGCGAAATTTTAGCAGACTGCTACAAACGGGCTAAAGGAAATACGCAAAAAGCAATAATTTATTACAGCGCAGGCAACAGAAAATTATCAAATAAAGTTTTGAAAACTGTCAGCAAAATAAAATAATTATATTAAAGGAGATTTTATAATCTTGAAAAAAGTTTTTGTAAGTTTGATTTTTGTGATAATGCTCTCAAATGTTTTATATGCTGATATAGTTTATACTGCTTCCGGAACGATGGGCGTAATAAAAATTTCTGACAGCGCAGATGTTACGCTCTCTGTAAAGAAAAATGTTTACAGCGATGATTTATTTGTGTCAGAATTTTATAATTATGAGGATCCCGGTTTAATTTTAATTGAGAGAAATTCCGACATGACGCTCTCAGGAGATTACGCGTATATTTTCAAACCAGATTTGAGCCTTGAAAAATTTATTTATGAGGGCTGGCTCGATGGAATTTATATGACGCAATCCGTAGCATATTCAAATAATGGCAGGGGTTTATTTTTTTCATCAAAATTAAATCACTCTATTTCAGAAATTTCTACAGTGTCGTTTAATTCAACTGGATTAAATTACATTTATTCCGGAGACTTGTCCGAAGATTTTGCGGTGAAAATAACTGCGAACGGTTATGCGTTATATGCGTTATCAGACAGCAAATTAAAATTATTTGACGGCCAGTTAAAAGATTCTACGTTATTAACAAGCATAGATGTCGGACCTGGTGCTAACGACATGGCCATAATGAATAATTCAAGGGTCGCAATCGCTCATGAATCCGGAATAAATATTTATTACGCCGGTTATGTCTGGGATTTGGTAAGCAATGACCTTTATGGAAATATAAAAACAGTTTGCTATGATGAGGCAGGCGGATTATTTTTCATAGGTCAGGAGGATGGTGCTGACACGATCTGGCATTATACAAACGAAATATTTGAAGAAGTTTATACGGATGATACCGGCGAATATTCGAGTTTAATATACGACAGCGATAAAAAAATTTTAGCAGCGTTAATCGGGAATAAATTAATTTTTATAAATTCTTCGAGTTATGAATTAGTTGCTGAATTTGACAGCTCGAATTTGGGCGGAATCCCTAACAGTATAGCGAAAGTCTTAACATCCGGTGCAGATAACAGTACTAAATCAGGATGCAATTTAAATATTTATTTTGCGGGATTAATAATTTTATTAGTCGGATTGAAATTTAAAATTATCAGGCATTAAACACGAAAAAAAAAAAAAAAAAATCCTCCCTAGTTAAAAAGTTAAAAATTTAATTTTGGGAGGATCATATTTATAAAAAATACTTATTTCAGCAGTCCAATATTTTTTAATACTTCTCTTAATTTAGCGCGTTGATCTTCGTTTAATGGTCCGATCGGTTCCATGCAGCTCCCAACGTTGAGACCTATCATGTTTAAGCCTTCTTTTATGACGATCGGGAATGTTCCCATATTGCTCGCTAATCTCAACTCGCTTAATTTAAATTGAGCTTCGAGGGCTTCGGAGTATTTTCCGGCTTTGAAATTTTCGTAAATATCCACCGCAATACGTGGCGCAATATTTCCGCAGCTTGTTATAGCACCTGCAGCACCGTACATAAGTCCGGCAAAAATTAAAGTGTCACGCCCCATTAAAACGCAGAAATTTGGATTATCGCGGGTCAGTCTTAAATATTCTTCGGCGTTAGTCATGTCGCCGGTTGAATCTTTTACGGCGATGATATTTTCAATTTTTGCAAGCTCTTTAATCGTGGCTGGTTCAACTGTAACGTTTGTTTTAGGTTTATTATTATAAATTACGATTGGAAGGGAAGTATTAGCCGCGACTTTTTCATAATATTTCGTTAATTCCTTTTGAGTCTGGCTCACAAATAACGGAGTTAAAACGCTCAAGGCATCAACGTTGCACTCTTCGGCGATTTTTGCTAATTCGATCGCGCCGTTTGGTGTGATGTGATTTGCGCCTGCGTAAATATCCATTTTGCCTTTTGCATATTGAACAGTAACCTCAAGGACGTGCCTATAAAATCCATTATCGAACGCGTAAAATTCTCCGGAAGTTCCAAACGGGAAAACGCCTTTAATTCCATTGTCAATAAAATACTGCAATAATTTTTTATAAGATTCTTCGGCAAAATTTCCATTTTCATCAACGGGAGTAACGACCGGGATAACTATTCCAGATGGTTTAAACATGTTCATAAATTCCTCCATCATAAAATATAAAATTTTTAACAAGTCCGCAAAATATAATATTTAAAAAATTTTTCGTCAATGTAAATATACGTGATATTTTGATTTTAATGAGTTATGTCGGGTTGATTTTGCAAGATAAATATTTTTAATATAGAATAACCGGAATTTAAGGCAGTTTTTGCAATTTTTAAAAGGAGGATTAAATTTCATGTCTAAAAAAATAATTCCGTCAGCAATTTTAATTTTGATCGTTTTATTTTCTGGTTTTTCATTTGCCGAAGATGCAGCACAGGAAAATATTAATATCCCCGAAACAGTAGCAGAAGCAGTTTCAGAAAAAGATGAATTAGCCGAACGTGAAGCAAATTTAAATTTACGCGAGAGAAAACTCGAAAAACGTGAAGCAGATTTGTCCAGACAGGAAACAGAATTTTCAGCGAGGATGTCAGCTTTATCCGCAAAAATCCGCGAAAATAACGGAACTTCCGCCGTTTTATTAGGTCGCGAAAATCAAATTAAAGACCGCGAAATGAATTTAATGGCCCGCGAAGCTGAACTCGCAAGAAGAGAAATGAATTTTGCCCAAAAGAGTCAGGAATTTACAACAGCTACCGAAGCATTAGCAGAACGCGAAAAATTATTAGCAGAACGCGAGGCCGATTTAGCTAAACGCGAAGCAGAATTATTAGACAAAACAGCCCTAAAAAATACTTCTGATCAACTTTCAGACCGCGAAGCAGAATTAGTGAAACGCGAAGCAGCTTTAACCGAACGCGAAGAAAAAGGCAACCGCTTCGAATTTTTAGCGGCGAAATTAGCAGAACTTGAAGCAGAATTAAAAACGCGGGAAGAAAAAGTTTTAAGCCGTGAAAATGCAGTTTCCGAAAACGAAAATAATTTAAGTTCAACAACTAAAGCACTCGATGACAAACAGGCAGAAATTTCAAGACGCGAAACAGATTTAAAAAAACTTGATGCCGACCTCGCTCAAAAAAATAAAGAACTTGACGAAAAAAATACCGCTCTGAATTCTCGCGAAGTAGCGATCGTAAATCGTGAAGCAGAATTTTCCAAAAAAGATGCAGAATTTCGCACAATGGAACAATTAATAAAAGAATTTCCAGCGTTTGACCCAAATAATTCAACTGAAGCCGCTGTAATCGTTACTTATCCTATTTCGGCAGCAGCCAGACGCGAATTAATAGCCATGCAGCGCAACGCATTTCAGAAATATAATTCAAAGCGCATAACTCAGGCATTTGAAGATTATGTAAAGGCTGTTCAATCTCAACCGAACGTAAATTATTTGGCGGCGTATTGGGCTGCACTTTCAGCGAGTAAATTAAATAATCATCGTGATGAGGCATTTGAATGGGTTGAAAAATCGCTCAGTATAAATCCGAATTATAAGCCCGCTCAAGAATTGAAAAAACAGCTTGAAGCTTCAGGCAGAGGCCGCAAACGTCCACGTTAAAATTTAAATTTAAATTAATAATAAAATTATAAAAATTACTCCTCGTTCAAATTAAATAAAATAAATTTTTGCGGGGAGTTTTAAAAATTTTTTCGGAGGTATTTTTTAGTTTTGGAAGATCTTTACGAGATTTTAGAAATTTCACACGACGCAACTCAGGACGAAATTAAGAAGAAATATCACAAATTAGTTTTGCAATATCACCCCGATAAACATCCCGGCGATAAAGACAACGAAGAAAAATTTAAGAAAATTAATGCTGCTTACACTGTTTTAAAAGACCCTGATAAACGCGCACAATATGACAGATTCGGAACGACCGGGAATAATGATTCATATGGAAATATGTCCGGCATGGATTTTGGTGATTTATTCGGGGATATTTTCTCGCAAGTTTTCGGAGGAGCTTCCAGAAATTCAAACCCAAACGCACGCAGACAGGGCAGCAGTTTGGAAATGATTTTAAAAATTTCACTGCTCGAAGCTTCAACCGGTTTAACTCGAAATATTGATGTTATGCGCTGGGAAAAATGCGAAGTCTGTAACGGCACTGGCGCAAAATCAGGAACTAAGGCCGAAACATGTTCAAGATGTCACGGCACTGGTCAGGTTAGACAAGCTCAGCAATCTGTTTTTGGTCAGTTTATAAGCGTCACGACCTGCCCGGACTGTCACGGAACTGGAAAAATTATTAAAGATAAATGCATAAATTGCGACGGCGAAGGACAAATACATAAAAAACATAATTTAGAAGTAAAAATCCCGGCTGGAGTCGATCGCGGAACTAGATTAAGAATACCAGGCGCAGGAGATGCAGGAATAAACGGAGGTTCAGCAGGAGATTTATTTTTAGTTATAGATGTCGAGCCTGATTTAAATTTTGAACGTCACGGAAAAGATTTGCACACAAAATTATTATTGACATATCCGCAAGCAGTTTTGGGGGCTGAAGTCGATATTATCACGCTGAACAACGGAACAGAAAAAATAAAAGTTCCAGCCGGTACACCTCAAGGAGAAATTTTAAAATTATCCGGACGCGGAATGCCGATTTTAAATAATCCAAATTCAAAAGGCGATTTATATGCACATGTATTTATTGATGTCCCGACAAAATTAACGGATAAACAGCGCGAATTAATTAAAAATTTAGCAGACGAAATGAAAGCGCCAGTAAACGAAGAAGGATTTTTTGACAAGTTTAAAAATTTATTTAAATAATAAATGATCGTTGGAATTGGTTTTGATTTATGCAGCATAAGCAGGATTAAAAGAGCGTTGGAATTTCCCGGATTTGTTGAGCGCGTTTTCTCAAAGGAAGAAATAAAATATTGTGAATCAAAAAAATTAAATAAATATGAAAGTTATGCAAGTTCATTTGCTGCACGTGAAGCATTTGCAAAGGCATCCGGAATAAATTTATTTAAATTATTTGGTGAAAAATTTTGTGTTAAGCGAGTTGGCGGTAAACCGGAAATAATAATTTCAAGTGAGATATTATGCGAAATTAAAATTAAAATTAAATTTAAAAAAATTCATGTATCTTTAACACATGACGGAGATTTTACAGGAGCATTTATAATTTTAGAGGAGTGGTAATTTAAAATGGTCGTAAGAATGTTTGATGCCGGCGATATTATTTCAGGACTTGGCAGCGCGATGGTTGCCATTTTTATTTTATTAATAATTTTATCGATGGCCGTGAGAATTGTCCCGGAATATCGAAGGGTTGTATTATTCAGGCTGGGGCGTTTAGTCGGAAGCAGAGGACCCGGAATAATTTTCATGATGCCCATAATCGATAAAGCCGTAACAGTTGATTTAAGAATTTTAACGCTTGATGTTCCGGTACAGGAAGTAATCACAAAAGATAACGTAGCAATAAAAGTTAATGCAGTCGTTTATTTTAGAGTTTTAGACCCTGCAAAAAGCGTCGTGGAAGTTGAAAATTATATTATTGCAACAAGCCAGCTCGCTCAAACAACTTTAAGGAGTGTAGTCGGTTCGGTTGAATTGGATGAAGTTTTATCATCGCGCGAAAAAATTAACCAGGAATTACAGAAAATAATTGATGAACGTACGGACCCATGGGGCATTAAAGTCAGTGCGGTTGAAGTTAAAGAACTCGAATTACCCGAAGGAATGAAACGCGCAATGGCCAGACAAGCTGAAGCAGAACGTGAACGCCGTGCAAAAATTATTTCAGCTGAAGGAGAATTACAAGCAGCGACAAAATTATCAGAGGCAGCCCGACAAATGGAAGTTTCGCCTATAACTTTGCAGTTAAGATATTTGCAGACGATCAGGGAAATTTCAGGCGAGAGAAATACAACGACATTTTTCCCGATTCCAATGGATTTAATTCAGCCGTTTTTGAATAATTTAAATTTAAATAAAATTCAGCTTGATAAAAATAAAAATAATTTGGGAGATTAATAAATAATGCAATATAGATCAGCTAAGGAAATACGCGAATTATTTATAAAATTTTGGGAGTCAAAAGGCAGCAAACATCTCCCAAGCTTTTCACTTGTTCCCGAAGACCCATCGTTATTATTTACGATCGCCGGAATGGTCCCGTTAAAGCCGTATTATTTGGGCATAAAAAATCCGGAATATCCGAGAGTCGTTACCAGTCAAAAATGCGTGCGCACAAATGATATTGAAAACGTCGGAAGAACTGCGAGGCATCACACGTTTTTTGAAATGCTCGGAAATTTTTCGTGGGGAAGTTATTTTAAACATGAAGCAATAAATTGGGCTTGGGAATTTTTGACGGAATATATAAAACTCGATCCAAATAGATTATATGCGACAATTTACAAGGACGATGAAGAAGCTTATAACGTTTGGTGCAATGAAGTGGGACTGCCGGAAAATAAAATTTATAGGTTCGGCCAGGATGAAAATTATTGGTTTATGGGTGAAACTGGACCGTGCGGACCATGCAGTGAAATTTATTACGATCGCGGTGAAAAATATTCATGCGGAAAATCTACGTGCGGAATCGGTTGTGACTGCGATCGATATATGGAAATTTGGAATTTAGTTTTTACTCAGTTTGACCGCCAAAAAAATGGTGATATGCCTTTACTGCCTCATAAAAATATTGATACTGGGATGGGGCTTGAACGTTTAGCTTCAGTTGTTCAAGAAGTTAATACGGATTATGAGACGGATTTATTTACTCCGCTGATAAAAAAAACTTGCGATCGAGCAGGAATAATTTACGGAAAAAATCCCCGCGATGACATGGCCGCGAGAGTTATAGCTGATCACGTCAGGTCAGTAGCTTTTATGTTGGCTGATGGTGTTCTGCCTTCGAACGATGGGCCGGGTTATGTGCTTAGAAGATTATTGCGCCGTGCTGTAAGATTTGGAAAATTATTAAACTTCGACGGTAATTTTATTTGCGAATATCTGCCGGTCTTAATAAATATTATGGGCGATCCTTATCAGGAATTAATTACGCAGCGTCCAGTGATAGAACAAATTATAAATATTGAAGAGGAAAAATTTAACAAGACGTTAAAGCAGGGCACGGAATTATTTGAGAGCGAAGTGAAAAATTTAAAATCTCAAGGGTTAAACAAAATTCCCGGAGAAATAATTTTTACTCTTTATGATACATACGGCTTCCCGCCTGAATTAACTCAAGAGATGGCCGGCGAACAGAATTTTACGTGTGATCTCGATGGATTTAAATCCGCAATGAACTCACAACGAGAGCGCGCAAGATCATCAAGCAAACATAAAAAAAGCGCATTGGCCGGAGATATTTACACCGAACTTGAAAACGAACTCGGCGCAACAAAATTCACGGGTTATGAAAAATATCAGGATTCCGGGAAAATTTTAGCGTTGATCAATTCTGAAGGCCGTCAGGAAAAAATTAAATCCGGTGAGTTTGAAATAATTTTAAATTCAACTCCGTTTTATGCAGAACGCGGCGGAGAAGTCGGCGACACCGGCATAATGAAAATAAATAATTTTGAGATAAAAATTTTAAATGTAATTCCTCACGGCAAATTAATCGTACATTCCGCAAAAATCGAAATTGATGGCGAACACGAAATTAAAACCGGCGATGAAGTATTTTGCGAAGTCGATAACGTCCGCAGAAGCGCAATCAGACGCAATCACACGGCGACACATTTATTACACGAGGCGTTAGGCAGGATTTTGGGCCGTCATGTTCGTCAAGCTGGTTCACTTGTCAGCGATGAATTTTTAAGATTTGATTTTACTCATCATTCTCAAATGTCGGAAAATGAAATAATCGAAGTTGAAAAAATTGTAAACCTCGAAATTTTAAAGAACACCGAATTAAATATTAACGAATATTCAAAGGACGAAGCTCAAAAATTGGGAGCAAAGGCATTATTTGAAGAGAAATACGGCGATGTTGTTCGGGTGGTGAACGTTCCGGAATTTTCGATGGAATTATGTGGCGGACTTCATGTTAAACGCACTGGTGATATTGGGAGCTTTAAAATTTTACGCGAGGAGAGCATTGGTTCAGGAGCGAGGAGAATTTTAGCAACGACCGGATTAAATGTTTTAAATATTTTGCAGAAATTATTTTTATTAAGAAATTCGATGACTGCGTTATTAAATACTGACGAGGAAAATTTAAATTCAAAGGCAAAAAATTTAATTGACGAATTAAAGAACATGAAAGCCCAAATACAGGCCGCAAAATTAAAAGAGTTATTATCAAATTCAGATAAATTTCTGGAGCATGAAAATATTAACGGGATTTTAATTCAGGTTGGAAGGTTTCCGAATATTTCGCCGGAAATGTTGCGCGACATTGGAGACAGAGCAAGAAACAAACCAGAACCCACGCTCGTAATATTAGCTTCGATTTCTGATGAGGATAACTCTTGCAAATTAATTTTAACTGCGAATGAAAAAGCTATTGAATTAGGGATCGACTGCGGAAAATTATTAAAAGATGCGTGCGGAATTTTAGGCGGTAAAGGTGGCGGGCGTAAAAATTTGGCTCAAGGCGGCGGACGTTTTGGAGAAAAATTAAATGAAGCGCTCGAAAATATAAAAAGCAATTTGAAATAAATTATAAGATCATAAAATATTAAATTAATTTCCGTCCTTTGAAACTTGAAAATATGAAAATAAAAATTTTTGGAGGGCGGATTTTTTTGCGCTTAAATTAAGTAGAATTACAGTTTACCCCCCCCTAAATATGTAAAAATACTGTTGATTTTTATTGTTTAGGAGGATTTTAAAAATATGTCTGAACAAAATCAAATAATTTTAAGTGAACGGGAAATTTTGTCAGTTGAAGCCGATCGAGTAAAAAATAATTTATTGTCGATTCTTGAGCCGGTGTTATCAGGAAAAAATATTTTATCGTTAAATTTGTCAGATTTACGGCGCGATGATTTAATGAACTCTTTTCAGCTTGTTACTGCTGTAATGCAGTCGATTGAGCAAAAATATACGCTCGTTAAGCAGAGTGAAGAAAATATCAAAACCTGCGAAAATAAAATTAATGAGGCGCTGCAACGTAAAGAAAAAGATAACGCTGGTCTAAAAACTGAAATTGATGCGATAAAAAAGCTGATCGAAAACAAAAAAAATTCAGCGGAATCAGAAAAAGCAAGGCTCACGACAGGTAAAAGAATTATTATATTTTTCCTTTCTCTTTGCTCGTTTAACACGTTTTTTATCTCGGCGGTAATAGCGGTAATTCTTTATAGACGCTGGCATAAATATTATATTACGAACCCTACGGAAGCAGGTTTAAAAAAATATTTAAAAATTATGGAGCAAGTTAAAATTTTTGAAGACGAGTTAAACTCAAAAACTCAAATTTTAAATAATAAATTGGCTGACGATGACGAAATTAAATCGCTCCAGCAGGAAAAATTAAACGCTGAACAATATGCCCAAAATTGCGCGGCTGCATTTCAAAATTATATTAATTCAGATGAAGTTCAATGGGCTTCTAATGCTTTGGCTGATGATTATTTAAATTATGATTCGCTGAGAATTTTCATGAAATATTTAAATACCGGCCGTGCCGATTCATTAAAGGAAGTAATTAATTTATATGAGACCGAACAGCATAGGGAAAGGCTTGAGAGTATGCAGCATGAAACACTTGAAACAACGCAGGCTCAGTTGGAAGTGAATAAAGCTCAGCAGGAGATGCTGAAGGCTGCGAATGATATAGCGGAAGATATAGCGCGGACATCTGCTGAAAATTCTGAGCATCTTAAGAACGTCGAAAAATTATTAAAGCAGGGTCAGAAAATAAACGTAAAAGTTAAGCCAAAATTTGTTTTTAAATCAATAAAACATTAAATTTTTATAGAGGTTTTAGACTTATGCGCAATTGTAAAATTATATTAATTTACTTAAGCATTTTTTTATTTTGTTTACCTGCTTTTGGAAATGTGAACGATGATTTATTTAAGGCCATTGAGGACGGAGATGCCAAGAAAGTCCAATCGCTTTTAAAATTTGGTGCGAGCCTTTACGCTGTTAATAAAGATGGAATGACGCCCATATTTTTCGCTGTTGATTGCCGTCACGCTAAACCGGATGTAATAAAAATTCTTGTAAAAGCCGGAGCAAATTTAAACGTCAGAAATAAAGACAATTATACGCCGTTAATTGAAGCATTTCATGAAAAGCCCGGATGGTTTTCAAATTATCAGCCTCAACCCGAAGTAATAAAAACCCTGATTGAATGCGGTGCGGATGTTGAAGCAAGAGAATCAAAAACCGGAATGACAGTAATAATGCATGCAGTTATTTCTACTTCGAATTTTAAAGCGTTAAAAATTTTGCTTGAAAAAGCTGATCTCAATGCAAAAGATGTTGATAATGAAAATATATTAATGTATGCTGCTTGTAATAGTCAGGCGAATCCGGAAACTATAAAATTTTTAGTAAAATCAGGACTGGATGTAAACGCAAAAAATAATAAAGGCATAACTGCTTTAATGTATTCTGCTCGCGGAAAATCTGCTGAGGCCGTGAAAGCTCTTATAAATTTAGGAGCGGATGTTTTTGCCATAGATAATTTGGGTTATACGGCTTTAGATTACGCGAGATTTGATGATATAAAACAGGTAATAATCAACGCCGCAAAATAAAATTTTTTAATTCCCCTTCGTTATTCGTTGAAATAAAAATAAATTTAAAATTTGAATTATTTGTAAAATTAAGACTTTCATTAAATTATTTTATAAACCAGATATTTAATATATACTTTTCGAACTCACTTAAAATTAAAACCAGAAAAAATTTTTTTACGAGGGGGATATTCGTATTATGAAAATGGGACTTGTTCCAAAATTAATAATTGCGATCATAATCGGTACATTGATCGGGTTATACTTGCCTTTATGGATTTGTCGGACGATCGTGACGGCTTCGGGAATTTTCAGCACGTTTTTAAAATTTGTAATTCCTTTGATGATTTTAGCATATGTAACGATGGGTATAGCTGATTTATCACAGGGAGCAGGAAAATTATTAATTTTAACCGTAATATTAGCTTATGGTTCTACGTTAATAGCCGGCAGTGCTTCGTTTGTAATTTCAAATTCGTTATTTCCGAGTTTTATGAGCGCTGATGCTCTGGAAAAAATTCAGGCTACTGCGGATAAATCTGTGGCGAGTTATTTCAGTTTGAATATTCCTCCGTTACTTGATACTTTATCGGCTGTAGTAATGGCTTTTATGTTGGGTTTATGTTTATCGGCCATGAAGGGCAAAGAGATAGGGATGTCACTTTATAACGGCATGAAAGATTTTTCAGGGATCATCGACAAAGTTTTAAATAAAGTTATTGTCCCGTTATTGCCTTTATATATTTGCGGGACGTTTGTCGACATGACTTACTCAGGAAAGACGTTCACGATTTTGGGAATTTTATGGAAAGTGTTTTTAGTCGTTATAGCGATGCATTTATGTTACATAGTAATTCAGTTTATAGTCGCCGGAACTTTAAGCGCTAAAAATCCATTTACGTTAATCAAAAATCAAATTGCAGGTTACGCGACGGCACTCGGTACACAATCATCAGCAGCAACGATCCCGGTAAATTTGCAATGTGCAGAAAAAGATGGAATAAGCGCGGAAATTAGAAATTTTGTTGTTCCGTTATGCGCAAATATTCACATGTGCGGTTCAATGATTACGATAACAGCATGTGCAACGGCAGTCTGTTTAATGAATCAATT
Organism: uncultured Fretibacterium sp.; assembly: GCA_937900285.1. Classification (GTDB taxonomy): domain Bacteria; phylum Synergistota; class Synergistia; order Synergistales; family Aminobacteriaceae; genus JAFUXM01. The sequence continues at coordinate 27,028 of CALCEM010000039.1, forward strand.
GCCTATAAGTTTAAGCACAGTAATACCGTTTATAATGACGCTCGGCATTGCGATGGTTGCATCACCAGGTGCACCGGGCGGATCGATTATGACGGCACTGCCATTTTTATATATGATATTCGGAAAAGAAGCAGGAGACCCAAACGGATCAATTTGCGCGATAATGGTAGCGTTATATATTACTCAGGATTCATTTGGAACGGCCTGTAACGTTTCCGGCGATAACGCAATCGGAGTAATAGTAAATACGATTTATGAAAAATGGATCAAGGCATAAAAAATTATGAATGTATTTGACATAATCGGTCCAATAATGATCGGGCCATCAAGTTCTCATACGGCTGGGGCAGTACGTCTTGGCCGTGTCGCAAATAAAGTCATGGATAATAAAAAACCCGTTGAGCTTGAAATAATTTTGTCCGGCTCATTCGCTAGAACTTACAGAGGACACGGAACGGATCGCGCGTTATTAGCTGGGGTAATGGGTTATCACAGTTATTCCGAAGAGATTCGCGATGCTTTGGAAATTGCAAAAGATAACGGCATCAATTATAAATTTATCGAGCAGGATATTCCCGGAGCGCATCCGAACACAGCCAGAATAAAATTTAAACTTGAAGACGGAACAAACGGAACTGTTGAAGGTGCGAGCATCGGGGGCGGAAATATTCGTGTTGATTTGGTGAACGGTATGCGTGTAGATTTCACCGGTGAAAATAATACGATTCTGGTTTTACATTGGGATAAACCCGGAGTAATTGCGGATGTTACGAATTTAATGCGCTTAAAATATTCGCACGTAAATATTTCAAATTTTCATTTGTCACGAAAAGAACGCGGAGGAGAAGCTCTCATGACGATCGAAATTGACGGCCTCCCAGAAAACGGAATGACCGAAGATATTCGCGGTTTAAGTAATGTAATAAATGCGTTATTGATTCGTGCTATATGAGGTAAAAATTTTAAAATGTTAAATTATGATTCAATAAACGAGCTTGTTCAGGCCGCGAAAAACGAAAATAAAAAGATCAGCGAAATAGTTTTAAACGATCAAGCTAAAGAGATGGACACTCCTGCAGAAGAAATATTTTCACGAATGGAAAAAAGTTTTAACGTAATGTGCGAAGCTGTTAAGGCTGGTCAGGATGAGAATTTAAAATCTATGTCGGGTTTAACTGGCGGAGAAGGCTTCAAGATGAAAAATTATTCTGAAAGTGATAACACTCTGTCAGGAAAATTTATGAGTAAAGCGATGTCGATGGCTTTGGCTGTAGCTGGTTATAATGCTTCGATGGGCAAAATAGTTGCGACTCCGACGGCAGGAAGTTGCGGAATAATGCCGGGTTGTTTAGTCAGTTTATACGATGAGAAGCGAGCCGACAAAAAAAATATTATAATGTCAATGTTTACGGCTGGAGCTTTCGGAATAGTAATCGCTAAAAATGCTTCGATAGCTGGAGCGCAGGGAGGTTGTCAAGCTGAATGCGGTTCTGCATCTGGAATGGCTGCGGCTGCATTGGTTGAACTGATGGGCGGAAGTCCTGAACAATGTGCGGATGCCTGTGCGATTTCTATTGCGAATCAATTGGGTTTAGTATGTGATCCGGTTGCCGGGCTTGTTGAAATTCCCTGCATAAAACGAAATGTTTCGGGAGTAATGATAGCATTTTCTTCGGCTGACATGGCGTTATCTGGAATAAAAGCATATATCCCTGTTGATGAATGTATTACGGCAATGAAAAATGTCGGAGATGCTTTAATCCCTGCATTAAAAGAGACAGCGCTCGGCGGATTAGCTTCGACTCCGACGGGGAAATTTTTAAAACAAAAAGTTTTTGGCAAGGATAAAGAATAAAAATTTAAAATAAATAAATAAAAATGGCGCGTGTATTATGTTTAGATATTGGTACGGTCAGGGTCGGAGCTGCTATAACTGATCCTGGCTGTATTATTGCTCAAGGTTTAGGGGTTTGGAATGCTGAAAACTGGTTAAACGATTTTGATGAGTGTTTAAAAAAATATTCACCCGAAAAAATTATAATCGGTATGCCGAAGAGGACAGACGGGAAATTTAGTCAGGCGTGCGAGAACATCAGAAATATAATTAAATTATTGCGTGAAAAATATCCGGAAAAAATTTTTATAGAATGGGACGAAAGATTTACGACGGTGATAGCGCAACAGGTTTTAATTTCGGCTGATGTATCGCGCAAAAATCGTAAAAAGCACGTTGATAAATTGGCAGCAGTCTTAATTTTGGAGAGCTGGCTTGAATATAATAATTTAAAATAAATTTGCGAGGGGCATAAATAAAAATAAAAAATGTTTTACAAATCTGAAAGTATAAAAATTAACGCAGTCAATAAAATTTATAAAAATATAAATACGCCTGATGATTTATATAACGCATTATTACGAATTTGGTGCGAATATACTTGCGCGCCTCGAATGCGTCAAAATTGGAATTATGAAAATATTACGCTCGGTCAATGTTCGATCACGGCGTTTTTAGCTCAAGATATTTTTGGCGGAAAAGTTTACGGAGTGCCGTTAGATGACGGTGAAAATTATCATTGTTATAATGTCGCAAGTAATTTAATTTTTGATTTAACGAGCGAACAATTTAATTTTAAGCTGGATTATAAAAATAATATTGAGCAGTTTAGAGAAAAGCATTTTTTAAAGCAGGAAAAAAAATTACGTTACGAATATTTAAAAAATGAACTTGAAAAATTAACGAGGTGACAGCCATGAAAAAAATAATTTTGAGTTTTATATTATGTTTAAGTTTCACATCAAATTTATACGCAAAATCTTACGGAGGCCCGGAACTTGATAATTTAATGACGAGAGCTTACGCCGGTGATGTTAATGCTTATGTCGAAATAGGAACGAAATATTTTAACGCTCAGGATTACGATAACGCATATAAATGGTTTAGAGATGCTGCCGAACGCGGTAATACTGTGGCAATGGACAGACTTGGGTATTTATATCATCATAAATTGGGACGTTATACAGATATTCAGGAGGCTGTAAACTGGTATTACATGGCCGCAAATTTGGGAAATCTTCACGCTCAATATAATTTAGCATTTATGTATTACGAAGGTTTGGGGGTTGCGAAAAATATTAAAGAGGCTGAAAGATTATGGCGTGATGCTGCGTACAAAGGTGAGAAAAATTCTCAAAAGCGGTTAAATATCAAATTAATTGATCCTGCTGAAATTGGCCGCGAATTGTGCAATGATTATAATGCTGTTAAAAATAAATACAGAAATAAAAATATTATTTTGCGCGGAAGAATAAATAATTTAAACGGAAATATTATGATTTTCACGAACGATGAACCCCATAAAACTGAAATAAAGTGCGTTCTGAACAGTAAGCCCAAAATTTACGAAGGAGACATTATAACTTTAAGCGGAAATATTTCGGCAGTCGAGAGCAGAGCCATAACTCTAAACGATTGCAGAATTTTAGCTTCAGGAAATAATTAAATTAATTATCAATTTCAAAAGATTTTCATAATATACTCTTCGGGTGTGAGAGCCTGAATTTTACTGCCTTCAAAGTCTTTTGTGTTTCGCGTAATTATATAATCTGCTTTAATCCTTTCAGCTGTAACGGTTTGTATAGCATCTTCAAAATCTTTCCAGTTCATTTTTGTTGCAGATTTAAGATCGCTTTCCTTTAAATCTTCAAACCTAAAAATTTTAGATAATCTGTCAAAAACTTTTTCGATACGTTCAGGATTCAAATTCTTACGCATTATATAAACAATATCCGCAAACGAAAGCGCAGAAACATGTCCCTCAACTTCCTTCAGATGACATAATCTCCATATTGTAAAAGAATCCCCGTAATGCTTCTGTCTTTCCTGAAGCACATCCAATAAAATATTAGTGTCAATTAGCAAGACCATATTTTGCCCTCAATGCTTTAGTTCTTTCTTCGTCTATGTCGTACTCTTTGTTTAAAATTCCTGTAAGTTCATCAACTAAACTTCTGATTACTTCACTTTTTGGAATTAATCTGCCAACCTCCTCGCCGTCTCGCGTAATTATCACGTTAATATTTTCGTCCGAAAGCATATCAATATATTTGCCAGCATTATTTTTAAAATTTTCTTCCGTAACATATTCAAGAGCCATTATAAAAATTTCCTCCTGCAAAATAAAAATAAAAATAAAATTCTATGCGTCGATTATACAATAAAAAATCCCTCCTCCGAGCTTATAACCCAAAAGGAAGGGAATATATATAATATTTTTTTCTTACAAATTTCTAAGTTATCGGCGCAGGGTTAAAAATACACAAATAATTATGTAATTTATATTTTTCAGAATATGGCTGTTTAATTCCGCTCGCAACGTCAAGAATAAAATTAAATAATTCCGTCCCAACATCTGAAATATTTTTTTCACCAGTCACAACATCCCCCGCACTTATATCAATTATGTCCGGCCATTGTTCTTTCATTTCGTTGCGCGAACAAACTTTTATAACCGGAGCAGCCGCTAAACCGTACGGAGTTCCGCGTCCTGTCATGAAAACTTGTAAACCGATCCCGCTCGCTAATTGACACGGACCGCAAACTATATCGCTGGCAGGTGTCGCCGCATAAATTTCCCCGTGCTTAGTCGGACGTTCCGCAGGTGATAATACTTCAACAATTGGAGATGTTCCGCTCTTTGCAATCGACCCCATAGCTTTTTCAACGATGTTGCTTAAACCGCCTTTTTTATTTCCCGGCGTTGGGTTCGCACTGCGATCAACTTCGCCATCAAGTAAATATTTATCATACCAGCGCATCTCATCAGCTAATTTATTACGTACTTCTTCACTGACACATCTCTCAGCTATTAAATGCACCCCGTCACGAACTTCTGTAATTTCGCTAAATAAAACTGTCGCTCCTCCCTGCACTAACATATCCGCAGCATAACCCGCCGAAGGATTAGCAGAAACTCCTGAAAATGCATCACTTCCTCCGCATTGCATTCCGATTAATAAATCGCTTAACGGTAATTCTTCGCGACGACGTTCATTTAAAATTTTTAATTTCTTTTCGGCCATATCACAAATTGCGCTGATCATAGCGTCAAAACCTTTACAGTCTTGAAGCACTATAACATTTTCAGGCGTATTATTTTCTTCGCCAACTAACATATCAACCGTTAATTTTTCACAACCCAACGAGACGACCATTAATTGACCGCCAAAATTTGGATGCTTCGCTATATTCTGTAATGCCCTTATCGGAAATTTTGCGTTCGGGGCTTTTATCGCAACTCCGCAACCGTATGCATGTGTAACAGCCGTAACATCATCGACATTTTTATATTTCGGCAATAATTCACGCTTAATTTTTTCGACTGCTACATTTAAAACACCCTCAACACATTGCACAGTCGTCTGAATCCCCAAAATATTCCGAGTGCCTGCGTAAAATCCGGGATTCCTGTAACCTAAAAAAGTTTTTCGAGGAGCTTGTGGCAAATCTTTTTTTATATTCACACCCCAAGGCATGTTATCAACTGATGGCGATACAGGAAGCCTCAACATATATTCATTAATCCAAGCACCTTTTTTTATTTCATCAAGCGCATATCCCAAAACTACACCATAACGTATTACTTCGCCATCCTTCGGAATATCTACTAACGCAAATTTATGAGCTTGAGGTATTTCATCACGCGTAACAACTCCCGGTAATAATTCGACACCCTTCGGAGTATCATGCGTCACAACCGCGACATTATCACGATCAGTTAATTTGACATAATCCCGCAAAATTTTCCTGCCTCCCTCAAAAAAATTTACATAACGTTAAAATTTTTCTTGAAATATCAGTATTATGCGTTAAAATAACCTTAACACAAACTGGCAGTTATTTTTTCTGCCAGACACTAAAAAAATATCATAATGGAGGTACCTTATGAAAACTGTAAAATTGTATAGTGGGGGGGGAATTTAAACTAGTCCTTTTTCTTCTCTCAACTCTTTTACTTACTTTTTTTGTTGCCTGTGACAATGGCGATAAAGAAAACACACCAAGCGATTCTGTCACACCGACAGAAACTGTTTACACTTGGGTCGTAGATCCCGATATGGCTACAGCTCTGAACGTAGATGCCGGCACCTACACAATCAATGCAAAATCAGACAAAACATTCACCACCAGTCTCGGAACGACTGCTGTCGCAAGCGGAACATGGACACTCACAGATACAACCCTTTCCGCATTAATCTCAAAAGAGCTGAATGCTGGCGGAACTGCTCTTGAAGATGTAACTCCGTATACGCTCACATTCACCGTTGGCTCAAGCAATGTCCTTACGCTCGTTTCGGGCGAAAACATCACTCCAACCCCAGGTCCAGTCACGGACGCCACGACGACCTACACATGGGTTCTCGACGAGGAG
>CALCEM010000040.1 GCA_937900285.1 uncultured Fretibacterium sp.
GACGCTCTTCCGATCTGGTAAGAGCGCAGCCATTTTATTAGCATATCCCGATAAAACTGCAGAAGATTTATATACTTTTAAATTTACGCCTGATCATGCTGTACCGATAATAGCAATTAATTTAACTCATGGTACTGGCACAGAAGTCGACAGGTTTGCGGTTGCTACGATTCCGCATTTAAATTTTAAACCTGCAATAGCTTACGATTGTATTTATCCTGAATATTCAATTGATGACCCGTCTTTAATGACAAAATTATCACCTGATCAGACTCGTTACGTTTCGATTGACGCAATTAATCACGTTGTTGAAGCTGCCACGAGCGTTGTCGCGAATCCTTTATCGATTGCCTTCGGAGTTGAAACGATAAGACTGGTCGCGAAATATTTACCCGAAGCAATAAAAGACCCGGAAAATATTAAAGCTCGTTACGCGTTGTTATATGCTTCGATGATAGCGGGGGCCGGTTTTGATAATGGACTATTACATTATACGCACGCTCTCGAACATCCATTAAGCGGAATGAAACCGGAATTAACTCACGGGTTGGGGCTTGCTATTTTGTTGCCTGCGGTAATTCTTGAATGTTATCCTGCCAGATCAAAAGTTTTTGCGGATTTATTAGCTCCGCTTGTGCCGGGACTCAAAGGTGAACCTGATGAAGCTAAAGCTGCGGCTATTGGCGTAGAGAAATGGCTCTCATCTGTAGGAGTTCCCCAAAAATTAACTGATGTAGGCTTCACTGAAAATGATATTGAACCATTATGTAAACTTGCATTGACAACGCCTTCACTTGATGGGTTATTGAGCTGTGCACCTGTAGCTTCATCGCCTGAAAGAATTAAAACTATTTACACAAATTCATTAAAGCCAATAGCATAAAAATTTTTAATCCCGCTGTAAATTTTTATGGTGGGATTTTTGTAAAATATTATATTAATAAAGGAGTTTGACAAAATAAAATGACCGTGTACAATACCTCACCTCACCTCACCTCACCTCACCTCACCTCACCTCACCTCACCTCACCGAAACCATGTTTGTATATTTTTATGCGGTTTGTTAGTGGGAATATTAGCTCATGGATATACATTACTTAATCAGTTTCAGTATCATGATGATGTAGCTGTCCCTTTCAGTGTAGGCCCAACGTTAAGAGTAGGTCGGTGGTCAAATTATATTTTAGGGAAAATTTTTAATTTATTTCTTTGGAGTGATACCTTAAGCATGTCGTTTTTTAACGGCATAATTGCGATAATAGTAATTAGTTTAACAGCAGTTTTTATAATTCGCATATTAGAATTAAAAAATAATTTCCTCAATTGCATATTAGCGGCTTTGTGTACGTCATTTCCTGTTGTTACAACTGCTTTAGGTTATAGATTTATGTCGCATACTTACGCAATAGGTGTTTTTTTATCAGTTTTAGGTGTTTATATAATCACTAATGAAAATAGCAATAATTCTCGCTTAAAAGTTTTTATATTTTTTGCAACAGAAATATTTGCAATAGGAATATATCAGGCAGTAATACCAGTATATTTATCATTAATAACATTCCATTTTGTGAAATATTTTATAAAAAACGATCTCTCCCATAAAGAATTTTTTATGAAATTTACATATTTGGCGATATTATCAGTTATACCGATAATATTATATTTAACATTAACTCTAATATTCAGAGCGTTGACGGGGATTGAGTTTTCAAGTTATCAGGGATTTGATAAATTAGGCACTGGAGGTTTTTTGGATTGGAGTAAACGTTTTGCTAAAACGTATTTTATGCTCCTTGTTCCTTCAAAGAATCAAATTGGAAATATTTACCCGTTGTCAACAATATTTTTTTATTATGTTTTGCTCATATATTCAATTTTTATATCGTTAAAATTTTTACTCAGTCTAAAAGGTACTAAAAAATTTTTGCAATATGTATTTATGATGCTCGTTCTTCCTTTGTCGATAAATTTTATATACATCATGTGCGGTGTAAATTCTTTTGTATATACATTAATGGAGTTTTCATTATTTTTTATGTTCGTGTATCCATGTATGCTAACTGAAATTTGTCTTGAACGTAAAGTTTCGATTGGAAAAAATAATATTAAATTTATCGTCATAATTTTAAGTGTTATATGCTTTATATATATTTATTTTGCAAATATGTGTTACGTTAAAGCAGATTATTTAAAAAGCAGAGCTATTAGTTATTTTACGGTGTTACAAGCTAGAATACAAAGTACAGAAGGTTACAGTGAAAAGTATCCATTAGTTTTTGCCGGAGAATCTTACAAAAAATCAACTGAAAGTATAACTCTGACAGAAGAACTACAAAACATAAAAATATTTCCCTATATGTGGAGCGAAGTAATAAATTCCCATTCGTATAAAAATTTTATGAAGTTTTGGAATGGTTACAGCCCGGTAATTTATGAAATTGAAAATGAACGAGATCTTATAAAACTTGATTCCGAAACTAAAAATAAAATAAAAGATTTCACAAAAAATATGTGGCATTATCCTGATGATGGTTCTATAAAAGTTTTTGAAAATAAAATAATTGTCGTTAATTTTTAATATCATGTTTAAATTAATAATTTCTGAAATGCGCATAAGTCAATATACAAAAAATTTATTAATTTATGCTGCGTTAATTTTCAATGGGAGTATTTTAAATCCTCAAAAATTTTTTAATGCTAGTTTAATTTTTATATCGTTTTGCATTGCCAGCAGTGGAATTTATTTTTTTAATGACATATTCGACTATGATAACGATAAATTAAATCCGGAAAAATTTAACAGGCCAATAGCTTCGGGAAAATTAAATTTATTTACTGGAAAAATATTTTCAGGAGTATTTATATTTGTCGGTCTTTTAATTTCGAGTGCTGTTAATTTTAAATGCCTATTAATTTTATTTTCATATGTAATTCTAAATATCTTTTACACGATCAAATTAAAAAATATTGTAATAATTGATGTAATGATAATTGCATATGGATTTGTGGCACGCGCAATAATTGGAGCTGTCGCAACTGAAATAAATATGACTGCATGGTTTATATTATGCATAATGTTTTTATCGTTGTTTTTGGCATTATCGAAAAGGCGACACGAATTAACGGAACTTCAGGAATTAAGATTAAAAACGGGTCGCGAAGTTTTGAAATTTTACACGATAGAATTAATAGACCAAATGATAAACATTGTAACTTCATGCGTAATAATTTCGTATGCACTTTTCACAATGGACGCAACAACAAAAAATAATAACGCAATGGCTTTAACTGTCCCATTAGTTTTATACGGAATATTTTATTATTTATATATAGTCCGCGTAAAAAATTCTGGAGGCTCACCTGATAAAACGCTATATATTGAAAAACCAATTTTATTAACAGTGAGCATTTATTTAATTTATGTAATTTTAGTCAGGAATTTTATTTTTTTATTTTAAACGTTTAAACGGGGGAACTTTTATATAAAATGAAAAATTTTAAATTCAGATGGATATTTTTAATTTATGCTATGTTTTTAACTTTTAGCGTAATTTATTTTATTTATCCTGTATGCGATGATTTATATTACGCTCAACCGCAACCGGGAAAAACTTTAAGTCAAGTATTTATGCCTGGACAAATTATGTGGAGACCATTTGACCGCTTAGTTGAATATATTTTAGGATATTTTCCGTCTTTATTTCCAAATTTAAATCACGTTATTGATTTAACAGGGCATTTTATTTCGTGTGCGGTACTTTATTTCCTGCTTAAAAATTTTGTTAGAGATAAAAAAAGCATATTAATCGGATGCTTGCTATTTTGGCTTTCTCCTGCGATTGTGCATACTGTAACAAATAGTGATTTTTTTAATCAATGCTTAGCCTTTACAGCAGGAATTTTATCAGGTGTATTATTTTTTAAGGCTAAATTGACTAATAAAAAAATTTATTTTACTTTATGGATGATTTCTGCTTTTTTATCAACCCTGTTTAAAGAAAATGGAATAGTTTGGTTTGTAATGCCTGTAGTTTTTTATGTTGTATATGATTACGTAATTTTAAATAAAAAATTTTTTGATGCAATAAAGGGAAATATTTTTTATATAATTTTGGGGCTTTTGGTGGCATTATTATATTTTGCAATAAGATTTGCTCTATTGGGCAAAATAGCTCTGGGTAATTCAATTGGTGTTGAAGGTTCTGCATATTCTGTAAATTTAACAATGAAAAATATTTTAAAAAATTATACGTCTATTATTGGCGGTTCAATTACTGCAATTGATAACTTAGCTTTATTTTTAAAACCTCGCAATTGGACAATTTTAATTATTTCTGGCGTTATAAGCGTTATATTTTTGGTTCTATTATTAACGGGACTTATAAAAATTTTTAGGAACAGTAAAAAATTATTTGTAAGCATCATTTTAATATTTTTTTGTGCTATGTTAATTGTTGTGCCCTATGTGATAATGGGACATGTCCGTGAGGCAAATGGTTACGAATTTGCATATATTTTTGCGTTTATATCAAGTTTAATATTATCAAAAATTAAATGGAATTATAAAATTTTATTAATAATAGTTTCTTTCCTTGTATGTATGATTTTTGTCGATTGTCATAAATTTATAACACTTAGCAGATACGGCTTCGAAATTGAAGAATTTATACAAGAACACAGTAAATATTTTAAAAATAAGCCTTCAAAAGTTTTTGTATATTCTATTCAGGATGTTTCTGAGGAAGGTTTTTCAATTTACAGTCATTCTATTCAGCACGGATCATCTTGGGGATTAGCATTTAAAAAAATTTGGGGATGGGACACTGAGATCGTTGTAAAACAGATTAAAAATTACAGTGAAATAAATTTCAGTTCTGATGCTTTACCTGAATATGATACGGTTTTTATATTCGCAAATTCTGGAAAATTAAATATTTTGAGAAATTGAAACTGAAATTAAATTTTTTAAATTCCCGGAGTAAATTTTTATTCCGGGAGTTTTTTATATTTTTATATTTTTCTTACGCTAATAATTCCTTCGCCGCAAATATAACCGCTAAAACGATCATTAAGAAATTTAAATCTCTAAATTTGCCGGTGAAAATTTTTATAATGACATACGAAACTATCGCAAATTCAATCCCAACCGAAACACTATAAGCTAACGGCATCATAAGAAATCCTAAACACGCCGGGATTAATTCCGTCCAGTCATCGTAATTTATATCGCGTAAACTCATCATCATATATACTCCAACTATTATTAACGCCGGTGCTGTAGCATATGCCGGAACTATTTTGATTAACGGCGTGAAAAATATCGCACATACAAATAATATCGCTGTCACTATTGAAGTTAATCCGGTTTTGCCGCCTTGAGCAACTCCGCTCGAACTTTCTACATATGATGTTACGGTCGAAGTCCCCATTAAAGCCCCCGCAACAGTCGCAACAGCATCCGCCATTAATGCACCCTTCGCACGCGGTAAATTTCCATTTTCATCAAGCAATCCGCTACGGCTGCATACTCCTACTAACGTGCCAACAGTGTCAAAAAAATCTACAAAGAAAAACGTAAATACTATTATCCAAAAATCCGGACTCTTTATTAACGAGAAATCTAATTTAAATAATAACGGCTCTATCGATGGCGGCATTGAAATAAAACTCTCCGGTATAATCGTTAATCCAAGTCCCGCAGAAATTCCAGTGATCAATAAAATTCCAATTAATAACGCACCTTTTATATTTAACGCAGTCAAAATTCCAATTATTAATACTCCAGCAATCGCCAATAACGCAGGAATATTATTTTTTAAATTTCCAAGAGCCAATAACGTAGCATCATTTTTTACAACTATTCCAGCCCCTTGAAGTCCAATAAACGCGATAAATAATCCTATGCCGGCAGATATTCCTAATTTTAAAGATTTCGGGATGGTGTTCACGATTTTTTCCCGTATGCTCGTCAACGTCAATAATACAAAAATTACACCCTCCACAAAAATCGCAGCTAATGCCATTTGCCAAGTTACAGAACTTCCGTTTATTTTCATGTTTAATACTACACTGTATGCAAAAAATGCATTTAATCCCATTCCAGGCGCAAGGGCTACGGGATAATTTGCAAAGATCGCCATTAAAAAAGTTCCCAAAGCTGAAGCTAAACACGTCGCCACAACTAAAGCATTGAAATCCATCCCAGCTGCACTTAAAATGTTCGGGTTCACGAAAATTATATAACTCATCGTTACGAACGTCGTAACCCCAGCTAAAATTTCAGTTCCAAAACTACTGCCGGATTCACGAACTTTAAATAAAGACATTCAGGAATCTAACCTCCTAAAAATTTTAAAAGTTGCTTATTATTATTGCACAAAAATATTTTGAATTCCGCCATTATTTATATTTATATAGCCCTGATCCGTAATTCTTAATTCTGGAATAACTGATAAACATAAAAACGATAAAACCATAAAAGGATGTTTAATTTTTATTCCGAGTCCTTCAGCTGATAATTCCATTTTTGTAAGTTCAACCGCTACATTATCAACGTCTAAATAACTCATTAAACCGCCAATCGGAAGAGCAAACGATCTAATTATTTTATTGCCATCAGAAATTACTAAACCTCCACCCATTTCAGATAAACATTTTAAAGCCGTTATAATTGATTCGTCATCAGCTCCCGCAACTACAAAATTATGAGCGTCATGAGCAACTGAAGAACCGATGGCACCCCTCATAATTCCCAAACCTGACACAAATCCCTTCCCAAAATTCCCGGTGTCGCGATGTCTTTCGAGCACAACAATTTTTGAAACATCCCGCGAACTGTCAGCCACAACATAATTATTTTTATCAAGCGTCGGCGAAATTTTTAAAGTTTTTGTTAACACAGTTCCTTCTGTTACGCCTATTACGTTTATTAAATTATTTTTATGCTCATCGAATTTTATTTTTATTTGTTCGCTGGTCGGAATATTTTTTATAATAGTCCTCATGGCCGGAGCTAAATGCTCGTTAATATTTTTCGTGAAAACATCTTCATCTAAGACTATAGCTTTACCATTTTTCCAAACGTGTTTTATTTTAAAACTCTCGTCGATCTCATCGCTGTCCAAAATCGAGAAGTCCGCCAATTTTCCCGGAGCTATTCCGCCCCGATCCCATAACCTGAAATATTCTGCCGGACTCAATGTAACCATACGTAACGCCGTAAAAGGGTTTAAACCTTCGCGCAGCATAATTCTCATTTTTGCGTCCATGTGTCCAGTTTCAAGTAAATATCTCGCAGTAATATCATCGCTGACTATCATGCAACGAGCTGCATTTAATTCATTTTCAAAAATCAACGGCAACAAAATTTTTAAATTTGGGAATGAAGCTCCTTCTCTTATCATTATCCACATTCCGCGCCGTAATTTTTCGCGAGCTTCTTCGAGTGTGTTGCATTCGTGATCTGATGAAATTCCAGAAATTAAATAAGCGTTCAAATTTTTCCCTGTAACTTCCGGAGCATGACCAGTTAAAGGAACATTCCCGGCGGCTGTAATTTTTCCCCAAATATCTGGATCGCCAGAAATTAAAGCGGGATAATTCATTACTTCGCCTAAATGCTGCGCTAAATTTTTGTCGAACATTTTTTTTATATCCAACATGTCCAATTCTTCAAAGGGCGTTTCAAATTTTGAAGCAGGCACGCAGGAAGGAGCACCCCAAAAAATATCAATCGGCAAATTTAAACCAGATTTATACATGTATTCAAGCCCTGAAATTCCGAGAGCGTTAGAAATTTCGTGAGGGTCTGCCATCACTGCGCTAGTTCCTAATTTTGCGACTGCGTGTGCGAAAGCCGGAGGAGTTAACATCGTGTCTTCAATATGTATGTGGCCGTCTATCATTCCGGGAATTAATACAGCACCTTCTGCATTAAAAATTATTTTCCCGTCGTAATTTTTCCCAACGCCTGCGATTTTATCATCGTATATAGCGACATCATTTAATTCATATTCTTTTGTATAAACGTTAGCGATTTTTGCATTTTTTATTACTATATCCGCCGGGCAATCTCCGCGAGCAACTGATAATAATTTGTTCATGTAAATTTCATAGCTCCCCGAAAAAGTAATTATATTTTTGCTATTATACTTAAAAAATTTCGGAGGCTGTTTAAATTTATGCGAAAAATATTTTTATTTGTGATTTTGTTTTGTTTAATTGTTCCAGAAAATTTATACGCCCTTTCAAATAGTTCTGATGCTTTTATGTCTTTGCCGTTCGGTCATAGTTTTACGCGCACAAAAAAACGTATGGAAAACAGCGGAGCAAAAACTTTAACTCCAAGAGAATTAACGCTCTCGATGGAAGGATATTTTGAAGGATTTCCCGCGAGGTTTTTATTTGGTTTTCATAAAAAAAAGGGTTTAAAATCTAAAGCGTTATATATTCAAAGTTCCGGCGACAAAATAAAAGATAATAATTTATATTTAAATTTGCAAAAGGCTCATAATTCAATTTATGGCACCGGAAACGAATCACCAGTAATGAATACAAGAAAAGCAGGGAAAATTATGCTGCGAAATATTTGGACTCCTGACAGATATACGACTATTACATTAACTTATAATCCCGAAGCTACAATAAAATTTCCCGGCACTTCAATGAATGACCGGCCAGTACATTTAATTTATAAATACGAAAAATGGGACAATTAATTTTTAATTTTAAAATTTTTAAGCCACTCCATTTTAAGCAATAACAAATTTAATTTTAGAGTGGCTGTTTTATTTATAATTTATAATTTCATAATTCCGTGATGCGGGTCATGCTCCCATAAAATTTTTTTGCCAAGTCGCTGATCTTAATATTTATTTCTGGATGTATCCAATCGGGTAAAATCTCGTTTAACGGCACTAAAACAAAATCCCGGTTATGCAAATTTTCATGAGGTATTTTCAAGCCGGGTAATTTTATAATTGAATTGTCCATCAATAAAATATCTATATCAATTTTACGCGCACCCCATCTCACGTTTTCAACCCTGCCCAGCTCTCGTTCAAAATTTTTTATGAGCTTTAAAATATTTTCAGCACTGTCATAAATTTCCATTGAGAGGCACGCATTTAAATAATTAGGCTGAACAACCCCGCCCCAAGGCTCTGACTCGTAAACATTGCTCTTTTTTATTATTTTGCCGATAGTCTTTAATTTTTCAACGGCATCACGCAAATTCTGTAAACGATTCCCCAAATTTGAACCAATTCCGAAACAAATCATTTTAAAAATTCTCCAGCCATAAATTTTTTTGTTTAATATAATTTTCGTCTCCAATAAAATTTAAATTTATTTTGACGTTTTCGAGCGCGCTTTTTATCCCTGCTTCCGCCAAAACTTGAGCGCAATTTAAATCACTTGAAGCGTTTTTATTTGATTTCCCAAATAAATTTTTTGCAAGCTTTATAATTTCTTCGCAGTTCTTAATTGTATTTTCAGGCGGAATAATTGCATTTTTGCAAGCGTTCTCAATTTTTAAATTTTTATCAGGCGTTGAATCCTTCGGCAATTTAAAAGCGTTCATAACTTCATTATATGCGTTGACATCATCGCGGGCGCATTGTAACAAATTTTCGAGCAGTAAATTAGCTTTTTCGAGTGATGTTTTTATTAAATTTTCATGCTCCAAATATTTTTCTTTACCTAAACTCAAATTACAGACCATTGAGACCAAAGCAGCCCCCATCGCACCAGCTACAGCAGCAGCCGATCCGCCTCCAGGTGTTGGACTTTCGGACGATAATTTTTTTAGGAAATCCGTAACGCTTAAATTAAAATAATCCTGTGATCTTTCCATTTTCATCAACGTCAATATTTAACGCAGCGGGTTTTTTAGGAAGTCCCGGCATCGTCATAATATTTCCTGTTACTGCTACTATGAAGCCAGCTCCGGCAGAAATTCTTATTTCACGCACCAAAATTTTAAAATTCTTCGGTCGGCCTAATAATTCCGGTTTATCGCTGAGTGAGTATTGAGTCTTGGCCATGCAGACAAGTAAATTATCAAGCCCCATTTCATGAACCCTAACGAGCATTTTTAAAGCCTCCGGAGAATAGTCTACGCCGTCAGCTCCGTAAATTTTTTTTGCGACCGCTTCAATTTTCGTTTCAATATTTTGATCGGTCTCGTATGTAAATTTAAAATCTGATTTCTGTTCACATGCCTCGACAACTTTTTGAGCCAAAATTTTAGTGCCTTCTCCACCTTTAGCCCAGCCTTCTGATAATGCAAATACTGCGCCGGATTTTTCGCACTCGGTTTCTAAAAATTTAATTTCGTTTTCCGTATCAGTTGGAAATTTATTTATTGCAACGATGACGGGAAGCCCAAAAGATTTTATATTCTCGATGTGCTTATTTAAATTCGGGAGTCCGTTTTTAAGGGCTTCGATATTTTCGGAACTTAAATTATTTTTTGGTAAACCTCCATGCATCTTTAATGCTCGAATCGTAGCGACTACAACAACGGCAGAAGGTTTTAAATTTGCAACGCGGCATTTTATATCTAAAAATTTCTCTCCGCCCAAATCCGCACCGAATCCCGCTTCAGTCACAAGATAATCGCTCAATTTCAATCCCAGTTTTGTAGCTTGAATACTGTTGCAGCCGTGAGCAATGTTCGCAAATGGCCCGCCGTGTATAAATGCCGGTGAACCTTCGAGAGTCTGGACTAAATTCGGTTTAATTGCATCCTTCAATAATGCAGCCATCGATCCTGACGCGTGAATGTCATCAGCTGTAACGGGTTTATTGTCGTAAGTGTAAGCTAAAATAATTTTTCCGAGTCTCGTTTTTAAATCGCTTAAATTATTTGCGAGGCACAAAATCGCCATAACTTCAGAAGCGACTGTAATATCAAATCCGCTTTCACGCGGTACACCGTTAGCAGTTCCGCCAAGTCCGATTATAATATTACGCAATGCACGCTCATTTAAATCCATTACGCGACGGAAAACTATTTTACGAGGATCAATATTTAACTCATTGCCCTGCTGTATATGATTATCTAACATGGCCGCGCATAAATTATGAGCCGTTGTTATTGCATGAATATCCCCAGTGAAATGTAAATTAATATCTTCCATCGGAACAACCTGCGAATAACCTCCGCCAGCTGCACCGCCTTTTAATCCAAATGAAGGGCCGAGAGAAGGTTCGCGTAAAGCTACGGCTGCATTTTTTCCGATTTTGTTGAGGCCGTCAGTTAAACCGATGCTCACCGTAGTTTTTCCTTCGCCTGCAGGAGTTGGAGTAATGGCAGTGACCAAAATTAATTTGCCGTCTTTATTATTTTGCAAACGTTTAAAAACTTCAGGGCTGATCTTAGCTTTATATTTTCCGTATAATTCTAAATCGTCCTCGTTTAAACCTAATTTTTTCGCGATGTTAATAATATTTTCTGGTGTTATGGATTGCGCGATCTCAATATCAGTTTTTATTTTTCTTCACTCCTTAAAAATTAAAAAAATCATTCGGGCATAATATAATAAATTCGTCAAAATTAAAAATATTTATAAATTCGTGTTGCGCGCTTAATAAAAAATACTCATTCAAAAAAATTTTAATTCAGTCATTATAATAATTCATTATTTTTATTTTTAGGATCGGTGAGATATTTTCATGTTGTTATTAAAGGGTTCGGAAGTTGCAAATAATTTAAAAAATGACCTCGTCAAATTAAGCGATGAATTAAAAATTAAAAATCAAAATCCCGCGCTCGGTGTAATTCGAGTTGGAAATAATGAGAGCGATTCATCTTATTTAAAGGGCATTAGCAAAAAATTTCAGGAGCTGAATATAAAAATTAACTTGTTCGAATTTCCCGAAGATATTACGCAAAATAATTTTAATTCGGAATTTGACAAAATTAATTTAAATAATAATATTCACGGTATTTTAATGTTCAGGCCGTTGCCAAAAAATTTAAATGATGAATATGCCAGAAAAAATATTAACCCGTTAAAAGATGTCGATTGCATGGGATATATTAATTTAGCAAAATTATTTGCCGGCGAAAAATGTTTTTATCCTTGTACACCTGCCGGAATAATCGAAATTTTAAAATTTTATAATATTGATTTAACCGGTTTAAATGTCGTGATAATTGGCCGTAGTTTGGTTATAGGCAAACCTTTAGCGATGATGCTTTTAAAATATAATGCTACCGTTACAATTTGTCATTCCAAAACTAAAAATTTAAATACGATTTGCAAAAATTCAGACCTAATAATAACCGCTGCCGGCCATGCAAATTTAATAAATAAAAGTTTTGTAAACGAAAATTCAATAATAATCGACGCAGGAATAAATTTTTATAATAATAAATTATGCGGAGACGTAAATTTTCAAGAGGTGTCAGAAATCGTAAAAAGTATTACGCCGGTTCCTGGAGGAGTTGGATCGGTAACAACATCAATTCTCGCAAAAAATTTATTAAACGCATGTTCTGCGCTGATATAATTACAAAATTTCAGGCGGAGGAAAAAATTTAAAATGTTTGCGAAAATTTTTATATTATTGATAATTGCATTTTTTAATTTTACGGCTGCTTCAGAATCTGCAACTATTAACGCTTATCAAGATGCTTACGCGATGAATTTTGAAATATGGAAGCCTTCAGGTTTACCGGCAGGATGGTACGCGACTTTTGACGGTTTTCCCGTTGCGCAGATTTCCGAAAATAGATGGGTGTACGGAAAATATAATAATTTTGGTGTTATTGCTCCAACTGATATTTTAGTCGGGTCGGTTGTGCCTGAAAGAGTTCCCGGACTTGTTAGAATTGCATCGACATGGATAAATTTAACGGGCTTTAACGAAAAAGAATTTATAAAAATTCAAAAATATAATTGCAATCGTATAGGCTGGTATGATGACGGCAGAATCAGCACGCCAATAGCTTGGAATGTTTACAGTCGCGGAGTATATCTCTGGAACGGAAAAAAATGGCAGTATTTTAGTCAAATGGGCGGCGAATATGCTTCGGAAATGTTAAACAGAGTTAGCCCAAGAGTTTCAAAAAGTTTAATTAAGAACGGTGTAAATTATAATTCAGCTGAACCCGTTGAGCTTGCAGAATACGCGAGAGAATGGGGAATTTTATGGCTCGGAAGAATTGTCCCGGCACGTGATATTAACGGAGTATACGGAGCTGATGGAGACAGTAAAAGCATAAATAACGAAACTTCAGGCTCATCAAGTTCCGGGACTACAGTTGAAAATGAAAACAGTAACAGCAAAGGCAATAACGATAATTCAACTGATGGACAATGGGATTATTAAAATTATTAAACGATAAATTTTAAACGTTAAACGCAAATTTTTTCAGGAGAGATCATGACGAATAATAATAAAAATAAATCCGAACGAATTAACAGACTTTTAGAAATGGCATGGGGCGCACATGATGATGAATCAGCACTGAATTACGCCGGCCAAATTTTGGAAATAGATCCGGAAAACCCGGACGCATTAATAATCCAAGCAGATTTAACACCAGACGATCAGCAAAGATTAAAAATTCTCGAACGCGCTTTAAAATCTGCTGAAAATATTTCTGGTTCTGGTTCTGATAAAGATTTTACGATTTTTGTTTTAAATCACAGGGTAGCATTAACTTCAATTTCATGCGGAGATATTAACAGAGCATATGAAGCAGTTTTAAAATTGGTGGAGCTTGAAGATTTTGATGACTTCGGAACGGGGCGGGAATTATATTACAGGGTTTTAATTTATAAATCAGAGTGGCAAAAAATTTTAACTGAAACGATGCGCGATAATAATCACCAATTAGCTTGGGGATATTCGAGATTATTGGCGACGTTTATGCTGTCTAGAAATTTAAAATTTTGTTCAAAAATGTTTTGGGATGCTCTGATAATTTCACCTGATGCGCCGTTTTACATGTTGGGATATTTTGAGGAGCCTGACGAAGATTCAAGCGATGAAGCTAAAAGGGCATTTAATTTTGCGTTATTATTTCATGATATATTTTCGGTGTCTGAAGAATTTTTTATGTGGTTTTCGCGCGGAGTTCTTTTATTTGGATTATTGAGCGGAAGATTAAATAATGATTTTGGAACTTACGGTGAAGATGACGGTTCAGAATCAGCGATCGAAATTTTAAACACACTCGGAGGACTCGAAGAATATAACAAAATGAAAAAATTAATCACAGAAAATGATGACAGGGCAATTATAGAAATGTTAGCTGCGCATAAATGTTTATCGAACTAGAATTATAAAAATATAAATTAAAAATAAAATTAAAAATAAAAATTTTAAATGGGAGCATGATCATAAAAATTGTTAAATAATAAATTAAAATTAGAGCCTGAAAAATTAAGAAGGATTAAAAATTCTGACAGCTGGAAATTTAAGAACACCGATGAAATTAAATCACGCACAAATCAAATTTTACCCGGCCAAAATAGAGCGGTTGAAGCTATGGAATTCGGTTTAAATGTTTTGGGTCGAGGCTATAATATTTTTATAGTCGGCAATCCGGGAAACGGCAGAACAGGTTACGCGCTGGAAAAATTGAAGGATAAAGCAAAAAATTTAAAAGCCCCTGACGATATTTTATATTTATATAATTTTGAAGAGCCAGGTCGCCCTCAAGCTGTTAACGTTCCTGCAGGTAAAGGCAAAAAATTAGTTAAGGAGCTTGAAGAATTATTAAACGATTTAAAGACCGCAATAAGTAAAGCATTTGAACAGAGCGACTATGAAGATTTAAAAGCAGAATACGTGAAAAAATTTCAGGCAAAGGCCAGCGCAATAATGGACAAGTTACGCGCTCAAGCTGCAAAAAATAATTTTTCGTTAAGACGAACGCCGCAAGGATTTATAAATATTCCGCTGATGACTGATGTTGACGAAGACGGAAAAGAAATCACAAGAGAAGTCACGCCGGAAGAGTTTGATGATTTAGATGAAGCTCATAAAAAAATTTATCATGAAATGTCAGTGATAGTTTCGCAACAGACTTTAAGCGGAATGCGAGAAATCCGGGACATGGAAAAAAAATTACAGGAAAAATTAAGCAAGCTCGATAACGAAATCGCAAAAAATGCCATTGAAAGTTATATAAATGACTTGAAAGAAAAATATAAAGAGAACGAAATATTTTTAAAATGGCTCGATAAAATGTCGGAAGATGTTATAGAAAATTTTTCAGCTTTTGCGAGTGCTGCCCGTGATGAAAATTCCGAAACTGATTTTACGCGTTATGGAGCAAATTTATTTATAAGTAACGATCCCTCAAAAGGTGCGCCAGTCATATGGGAAACAAATCCGACATATTATAATTTATCCGGCCGCGTTGAATATGAAAGCCATCAAGGATATTTATACACTGATTTTAAAAAGATTTTGCCCGGAGCATTTCACAAAGCTAACGGCGGATTTTTGGTTTTGGATGCTGAAAGAGTTTTGATGAATTTCATGTCATGGGAATCAATAAAAAGATTATTGCGGACTGGAGAGGCTTCGATCGAAAATTTAGGCGATCAATATGGTGCAGTCCCTGTCGCATCGTTGAGACCTTCGCCGGTGAAGACGAATTTAAAAATTATAATGATCGGAACTCCTTATATTTATGAGTTGCTGCAATATTATGATCAGGAGTTCAGCAAATTATTTAAAATTAAAGCGTGTTTCGATACGGACATGCCGCGAAATGCAAAAAATGAACGCTGGCTCGCGAGTTATGTAGCCGAATATATTAAGCGAGAAAATTTAAAACCTTTTGAAGCTGAAGCGCTCTCTGAAATTGTTGAATGGTCCAGCCGTGAAGCAGAAGATCAAAATTTATTATCCGTTGAAGTTGGTCCGTTGCGCGAAATTTTAAACGAGTCAAATGCTTGGGCAAAAAATAATGTTACTCGTGCTGACGTAATAAAAGCCGTTGAGCATAAAAATTACAGATCAAATTTATATCACGAAAAATTAACGAGAGCTTTCACCGATGGAATTATACGCGTTGACACTTCCGGCGAAGCTGTTGGACAAATTAACGGGTTGAGCGTGATTGATTTAAATGATTACAGGTTCGGACATCCTTCGAGAATTACGGCAAATGTTTTTATGGGACAAGAAGGCGTAATAAATATTGAACGTGAAGTCAGAATGACCGGGCCGATTCATAATAAAGGGATGATGATTTTATCGAGTTATCTCGGAAAAAAATATGCTCAGGATATGCCGTTAACTTTGAGTGCGCACATAACTTTTGAGCAAAATTATTCCGGAATTGAAGGCGACAGCGCATCGAGCACTGAATTATATTGTTTATTGTCAGCTTTATCCGGACTGCCTTTAAAACAGAGCATCGCCGTAACTGGTTCAGTAGATCAATTTGGAAACGTTCAGCCGATCGGAGGAGTAAACGAAAAAATTGAGGGCTTCTTTGAATATTGCAAAATTTCCGGCTTCAACAATGAACAGGGCGTAATGATCCCGGCTTCAAATGTTAGGCATTTAATGTTAAAACCCGAAGTGATCGAGGCTGTGAAAAATAAAAAATTTTCTATTTGGGCCGTGAGTTCAATTGATGAGGGCATCGAATTATTAACGGGAGTAACTGCCGGGAAAGTTCATAAGGACGGGAGTTATTCTGAAAATTCTGTGCACGGAAAAGTTAAAGCGAGATTAAAAAAGATGTTGGGCGACAGTATAAGGCTTGAAAAGAAATTCGGGCGTTTACCTCGCAGAAATAACAAGAAAAAGAAAAGTGAACAGCAAAATTGAAATTGAAATTAAAATTATAAAAATTCTCGATGAGCTTGAGAAAATTTATAATAACGAAACACATCCGCCGATTTTGAAACATGATGAGCCTTTAGACGGTCTAATTTTAATTATATTGTCGCAGAACACAAATGATAAAAACCGCGATGTAGCTTTTAAAAATTTGAAGTCTGAATTTAAAAATTATGATGAAATTATCGCGGCTGGAGCTTGTGAGCTTGAACGAGTTATAAAATATGCTGGTTTAGCTCGTACAAAATCGATCAGAATAATAAATATTTTGGAAATTATAAAAAAAGATTTCGGCGAATACTCATTAAAAAAATTAAAATTTCGTGATAAAAATTATATCTGGAATTATTTAATAAATTTAAAAGGTGTCGGCGCAAAAACTGCGAATTGTGTATTATTATTTGATTTTGGGTTGGCTGCTTTTCCTGTTGACACACATATAACGAGAATTACGAAGCGCACAGGAATATCCGAAAAAAATTTAACGCCTGATGAAATTTCCGTAATGCTTGAAAAAATTATCCCTAAAAAAAGATTTTTGGGCGGACATATAAATTTAATTGAACATGGCCGGAGAATTTGCAAAGCTAAAAAACCGTTATGCGAAGAATGTAAAATTAATTGGTGTTGTGATTATTTTAACTTGTTATAATTTTGCGTGTAAATAAAATAAGTAAAAAAAATTTTTGGAGTGAAATTTAAAATTGTTAAAAAATATTCTTGAATATATATCATATTTGCTGAAGCCTTCGACTTATTTGGGCGGAATGGATTATGTTATGTCTGTTTGGCGTGGAGCTGATTCGCGCGAAAAAATAATTTTATTGCTGGTATTTGCTCCGATGTTTATAGCGATGTGCGGACTGTTAATGAGCGTAGTATATTTTATATTATTTGTGCTGCCGTTATTTTTATTTCGTATGCTTGGCTGGGGATTTTTGACGGCGTTATTTGGGCTTGCTGGGAAATTCGGCTATAAATATTTTACTGGGCGTGAATTTGGTTCCAGTAATAGTAATAATATTGACCCGAAAGACGTAATAATTGACGTTAAATTTGAAGATATAAAAAAATAATATAAATATAAAAAAATGTCCGGCCATGAAAATTTAATCAGATTCAGCGTAACAGTTCCGAAAAATTTATTGAACGAGTTTGAGAATAATTCCGAAAAAAATAATCGTTCTGAAGCTTTACGTGATTTAATGCGCGAATATATTTCCCGTGAACGCTGGAAATTTAACGATGGAATTTTATACGCAACTATAACGATAATATATGATCATCATTTGCCGGAATTATCGCGGAATTTGACGGCGGTTCAGCATGATTTTGGAAAAATAATAATTTGTTCTACGCACGTGCATTTAAATCATGAAACCTGCCTTGAATGTTTAATAACGAAGGGTCTCGCCAGTGATATAAAAAATTGTATTGAGACCCTTAAAAAAGTTCGCGGAATAAAAAATTTAAATTTCAGCGTGACTACTGAGCTATAGTTTCTTCGATCCAGTCGTGTAAAACTTCTGCCGGTTGTGCTCCGACCTGTTTAGAAATTAATTCGCCCTTTTGAAATATTCCGAGCCATGGGATGCTCATAACTTTTAAATTTTTTGCGAGTTCCGGATTTTCATCGGAATCGGCGTTAAAAAATTCTACTTGTCCTTCAAATTCCTCTGAAAGATCTTCAACTATTGGAGCGACAAATTTACAAGGCCCGCACCAAGTAGCAGAAATATCAAGTAAAGCAAATTCAGCATTATTCAATTCAGTTATATCGTTATCAGAAATTTTTTTTACCAATTTAAATTAACTCCTCGATGCATTTTCTTACTTTGTTCATGTCAGCAGTAGGTTCGAATCTTGCGACGACATTACCTTTACGGTCGATCACGAATTTTGTAAAATTCCATTTGATGTCGGATTTTTTTGCGTAATCTGGGTCGGCTTTGCTTAACATTTCTTCCAGTACTTTTGTTAATTTATTATCCTGGTCGAAGCCGTTAAAACCTTTTTGAGATTTTAAGAACGTATATAATTTTAATTCGTTTGCTCCGTTTACGTCAGATTTTTTCATCTGCGGGAATGTTGTATCATAGTTGAGCGTGCAGAATTGGTGAATTTCTTCATCAGAGCCTGGAGCCTGTCCGCCGAACTGGTTGCACGGAACGTCAATAATTTCGAGACCTTTGTCGTGTAAATCTTTATACATTTTTTCGAGCGGTTCATATTGTGGAGTAAATCCGCAACCGGTAGCAGTATTGACGATTAAAATTACTTTACCTGCAAAATTTTTTATTGGAACTTGCTGGTTATGCGAGTCGATCACGTAATAATCATATACATTTGATTCCATGATAAAAAAATAAATTCTCCTTTCGATTTAAAATTTGTGTTGAAATTCTATCATAAAAAAAATTTCCCGATGTCTTGAGAATAAACACCGGATAAAAAAATTTTTTAAAATAAATTTGCTGATTAAATTAAAATTTCCTTTTTGTAATGAAAAATGTTACAAGCAACAAAACTCCCATTGAGGACAATCCAGCGTCACAACCTCCTGAACTTCCTCCCAGTTCAGATGCCAAATTTGAATTTTCATCGGCTGTTGCAATAATAGGAGCGTATGTATTACCCGCTTCGAGATATGCAGCTACGTTTACATGTTGATTATCCGGAACTGTAGTAATTTCGTTGCCTTCATCATCGTAAAATACTGCGTCCGAATCTGAATCTGAAATTTTTAAATTTGCCCCTGCAATTGACACGCCTGAAGCATTATCTTGAAGCATAGGATACCAGAAAATTAAGGCTCCCGGAGTTAAATTGCTCACATCAATTCCAAAAATATAAATTGCAGATACACTAATCTTAATTTCCGGCAATACATACGCAACGACGGCGTTATCGTTCGAAAGAGTCCTTAAATCTGTATTGCTTACGTTTGAAATTGTGCGTTCATTTCGTATTAAATCTGATGAAAGCTCTATAACTGAAATATTTGCCGGAATATTATTGATTAAATTTCTGAAGGTGTTAACGATATTATTTTTTATTGTGGGATTCTCAAAATTAATTTTTGTTTCATCAATTTTAGATGGAGCGCTGTTTTTATTAATGTAATCCGGCTGAACATCTTTTGAACCTTCATCACCTTCATCGCCTTCATCGGTGATAATAGGATAAACATCATTGGAATTAATTTCACTTGCAGTTTTCGGAGTAATTATTACGATTCTCGGAAGAATATTCGTACTTGGCTCAACAATTGAAAATATAAAATACGCTCCGTTATTAACATCATTAGCTATGTCATATGGTGTGACATCTTTCAGGCTTCCATCCAAAGCTCCAGATTCTCGTACTATTCTAAATTGTGAATTATATTCTGGACTTGAATCAAAACCTCTCATGTAAACCCAAAATCTTGAATTTTCGTTTATTGTATCCTTAATGTCCTGATTGAAATTTAAATTTACGCCTAAAATATAATTGCCAGCCGAAATATTATATATATCTGGAAGGATGCAAGCAATTTTCAGATCAAAAGACAAATTGTCTATTTGAATTACCTCCCATGCTGCCTGCTCCGAAGCTGATAGTCCAAAAAAACCACCTACTAGCTCTCCACCTATGAGGCTCAAGTTATTCGCTTCGGTTATCCTGCTTGGAACGTAAGTATAAAAAGAATCGGAAGAAACTACCAACATTTCGGAAGTCTCTGGAGAGATCTCTTCATTTATCGCAACTTCTATCGTAATCTCTGCTACTTCTTCACTCGCTATAACTTCAGCTCCTGCAACCCTAAATTCGCTTTCTAGAACAGAAATAACTGGTTCATATTTTTCTCCTGCCTCCATGTACGTCACAAATGTCAAATATCCCGGAATTGCTTCACCGTTTAAATCAGGGATCGTGTCAACTTCCTCCCCAAGACTATTTAAAAATATTCCATCGCCTTCGTAATCAGCACTAGTTGTCGAGCTATAAACTCTGCCTTTTTGAAATGTATTACCCCTTAATTTTTTGCCATAAGTTGCAGGTTTAAAAATTGGTAACGGTATTATTGCAACTCCGCTAGTTGTGGGGTGCATTGTTGGAAGCATTTCTACAGGGACTTGAGAAGATTCAGTTTTTTCTGTTGAAGCGGCAATTTTGGCGAGAAGCAAAGAAGCATAACTCATTTGTTCAATCACTGTTTCATCACGAACGGTCATAGATATTGAAGGAGTTTCCACAATTGTCGTAACAGTTGTAATCTCTGCATTAATCATCTGAGAGATTCTGCTCAGTGTAGTGCCAGCGTTCAAAGTAGCCTTAGTGCTTGCTGTAAGGTTAGTTAACTGCGTTTGTTGAGCCTCCGTAAGCGTTATACCGGCCTCAGTGATAAGCTCATTAGCAGCGGTTGAAATTTCTTTTGTCATGCTTGAAACTGTTGAAGCGTCTGCAATAGTGGCCAATGTAATTACGGCAGATGCAGTTAATTTTACAACTGTTACTGTTTTTGTAACCGTTACTGTTGGAGCAGTTTCTATAATTTCTTCTTCTCTTGGCGCAACTGAAACTGGTTGGTCTGTAACTGGCTCTTCAGTAATAGGATGTCTCTGCTCTGTGGCAAAAACATTAGTAACAGGTGCAGACATCATGATAAAAAACAATAAGGCCAAAAACTTTTTCGGTTTAGACATGAAATATAAACCTCCTTGAAAACTAAATATTAACGCAGATTGTACCCCCCCCCCCTATAAGTAAAG
>CALCEM010000041.1 GCA_937900285.1 uncultured Fretibacterium sp.
CTTTCCCTACACGACGCTCTTCCGATCTTCCAAGAATA
Source organism: uncultured Fretibacterium sp. (assembly GCA_937900285.1). Classification (GTDB taxonomy): domain Bacteria; phylum Synergistota; class Synergistia; order Synergistales; family Aminobacteriaceae; genus JAFUXM01. Next base: position 39 of record CALCEM010000041.1, read on the forward strand.
ATAACAATAAATAAAAAAAATGAAGGTGCAGCTAGTGCTAGAAATTTAGGAATTAATTTAGCGAGGGGAGAGCTATTAGGTTTTATAGATGCTGATGATTTTATATCGCCATTGATGTACGATACCTTGTATACACTAATGAAAGAGAATGGAGCAAGTTTAGGGATTTGTGATATTTCAATAGTTGATGTCGGCGGTAAAAAGTTGATGTACAATCGAAGACAATACAAAGATAAAATTGAAATTCTTTCGCGTGAAGATGCGTTCTCGTATATTTCAAAATTTTTATGTTTTCAATCATCAGCGACCAAGTTATATCATAAAACTATTTTTAAAAATCTGCGTTTTCCTGAAGGTAGAACAAATGAAGACCAGTTCATCGTACATCATGTTTTAGACTTATGTAGCAAGATCGTATTTTTACACGAGGAATTTTATTATTATGTCCAACATGATAACAGTATTTGCGGAAATTTGAGAAGAAATATAGGGCTTGAACGTGATATTAATGATTTTATTTACGCTATAAACGACAGATATAATTTTTTTCAAAGTATTGATTTATCTGAAATGGCTCACAATGCCTTAATAGCAAAATATGGGTATATTATGAGAAAGTTGAGCAACGAAAATTATTTTCAACATAACAAATTACTTAACATTAACATTTCAATTACAATAAAACAGCTTTTATCATCGAAGTATTTTAAGGATAAATTAAGAGCTGTAAAAATGCTTGTGAAATTATTAAAAAGAATTTATATTGATAGACAATGAAACAATAAATAAAATTTTGGGGGAAATAAGTGTTTTAATTTAAAATCCCCCATTAAATAAACAAAAAATAATTTATAAGCTCTCACAAAAATTTTTCATTCTGTCCATTGAGTTTAATAATATTTCCATTGATTGCGTGCAGGCGATCCTGATATATCCTTCACCCGTTTCACCGAACGCACTGCCAGGTAATACTGCAACATGTGCCTCGTTTAATAATTTCCATGTAAATTCTTCGCTAGTTAAACCAGTCCCGGAAATATCTGGAAATAAATAAAATGCTCCTTCGGCTTCATGACATTTAACGCCCTTCATGTTGTTTAATTTTTCTCGCACTGCTTTCATTCTTTCACCGAAGATTTTCGCGCGCTCTTTAACTTTTTCATCTTGGGTGTTCATCGCATAAGCTGCTGCCTTTTGTGCTAAAGTGTTCACGCCGTAAGTTTGAAAAGACGATAAAACGCACATTGTGTTAATTACATTTTGAGGAGCAAACACATAACCAATTCTCCAGCCCGTCATACAATGACTTTTTGCAACTCCACCGCATAATAAAGTACGCTCATGCATTCCCGGAATATTTGCAAAACAATTATGAGAGCCGTTAAATATCATTGATTCGTAAATCTCATCGCTTAACACAAATAAATCATGTTTAATTACAAATTCCGCAATTTCTTCAAGCTGTTTTAAATTTAATACTCGTCCTGATGGGTTGCACGGAGAATTTAAAATTATTCCGCGAGTTTTTGGCGTTAAATATTTTTCAAGCTCTTCAACTGTCGGAGCAAAATTATTTTCTTCATGTGTTTTTATTCCAACTGCAACACCTCCGGCACTTCTAATTTGTGAAGCATACGGCGTGAAATAAGGCTCAAATAATAAAATTTCATCTCCAGGATTCAAAAGAGCAGCAAACGCTAAGTAAGGCACGTGTAAACTTCCAACAGAAATATAAACGTTATCGGGAGAATTTTTATAATTGTGATGACGCTCCCAATATGCGCAGGCAGCTTCCCGAACATCTAAAAATCCCTGCAACGGAGGATAATGCGTAAATCCTTTTTTAGCTGCTTCAGCTCCAGCTTCCGTTATATCTGGTTCAGTTATAAAATCTGGTTCGCCAATGCTTAAATTTAAAACGTCGTTCATTTTTTCGATGGCCTGAAAAACTCGAACCATTCCAGAAATTTTTTGCATACCGTATTTTTTTGCGAGTTCCATTTTAAAAATTTTCACTCTCCTCTAATAATATTATAAATATAAATATAAAAATAACTGCGCATAAAATTTACACGCAGTCATAAATTTAAAAATTAAAATTTGATATTTAAAATTTATTTCTATTTCACGTAAGTTACATTTTCTTGAGTAATATTCTCGGCGTTCTTAATTTCTTCATCGACACCGTTAATAATTTTTACGTTGCGTAAAGTTATATCGTGATGTTTTGCTATTTCCATGCCTTCAATTTTAAACGTCGCTTTTTTCGTGTTCTGAACGTTGCAGTCTTCAACTAACATGTTATAAAAAATTCCTGCGTTAGTTGCTTTAAATTCTCCGACTGCATAAATATCAGTGTAATTTGTCGTGAAAAGAAACGCATTTATTAAAATATCTTTCATGACATTATTACGGAATGTTACATTACGACCGCCGCCGCCAGTTATTTCCGAAGTTTTGCAACGGAATGGGACTTCTGTTAATTCGTAAATATTATCTTCGCCCAAAATATTTTCAATCCATGAAGCTGTATGACTTCCGAGAGTAATTCCGCCGTGTGCATGACGAGTATAATTATTAAATATCCAAGCGTTTCCGACCGGCTGCATTCCAATAGCTTCCTCGCCGATTCCTGCATTAAAATTAACCGAATCATCTCCGCTGTCCATGTAACAATTTAAAACTTTATAATTTCTTCCTGTGTAATCTGCAACATCGCCGTTATTAGCATCGAACGTCAGGAAATTTACATTATTAATCGTAACATTATCGCCGACTATTACTATCATGTGTAAAGAAGGGTTGCACATTGTTAAGCCTTCGATGTATAAATTATCAGTGCGATCGAGCGTTAAAGTTGAGCCGCGTCCGTTATAACCTTTTTTAAATTCGCGTCCTTCTTTTTCCATTAAATATAATGTCTGAGTTTTTGCTAAAATTCCGTAATTTCTGACATCAGATTCACGTGTTTTGCTGCCTGCTTTTCTGTAATCGCCGTTTCCGTCTTTCATCCAGCCGTTTCCATCAATAGTACCTTCGCCGACGATACGTAAATTTTTGATATTCACGCCGTTTAATAATCCGTTATAGCGATTTGTCGTATAAATTCCGCTGGTTAACATTTTATAGGCTTCGGCTTCATTAATTGCGAGCAGGGTGGCATTTTTCTCGATTAAGAGGGTCATATTACTTTTTAAATATAAAGCTCCCGATAAAAACACGCCGTCAGAAATTTTTAAAACTCCGCCTTCTGGTGTAGCGTTAATAGCTTTTTGTAATGCTTCAGTGTCTACAGTTTTCCCGTCACCGACTGCGCCGAAATTTTTAGCATTTATTATTTCCGGAGTTTTTTCAGTTTTTATTTTTAAAATATTGCTGTCCGGAGATTCTTTTCCGTCTTTTCCCACTGCTCTAACGCTGAAAGAGTATTCTTGTTCCGGTTTAAGCCCTGTAACTTTATAGCTGTGATAAATAATTAAATCTTCGCAAAGTTCGGGGTTTTCCTTTTGAAATTTTTTCATTGCGTTAGTTCCAAAAGTATTAATAACTGTTTGAGTGGAACCTATTTTAATGCCGTCCTGATAAATATTATAATAAATTACATCGTCGCCTTTTTGAGGACGTTGCCAACATAACCAAGTACTTACATCATTAGTCGACAATAAAGGGGATTCGAGACCTTCTGGAGCTTGAGCAGCGTAGACACTTCCGGGCAGAACTAAGCAGATAACAATTAACGTTATAAACTTCTTGAGCATAAAGATCACCCTTTCAAAAAAAAAGTTGGTTTATTATGCATTTTCATATAAATTTTTTCGATTGGTAAAAATACGATATTACGAAAAAAAAAAGAGCCTGAAAGAAAAATTTTCTCTCAAGCCCCTAAAATTAAATAAGTCGTCTGTAAAATTTTATAATTTAACGTCTTTTAATATTAACCAATAATCCAAGCACTGCAAACAAACTCAAAGCACTTAACCCCGTATTGCATCCGCCACTTGAACCGCCCTCAAGACGAGCAGCAGTAGGTTTTGATGTCGTAGTCGCAACTATAGGAATGTAACTGCTATTTTCTGTAGTGTCAACATAAACCGCAACCCTAATTTCTTCACCTTCTGCAGGAACTGTTTCAATTTTTTCGTTGCTTGAATTCATAAATACAAACTCACCAGTTGTAGCTGCAGAATTTACAGATTTTACTGACACTTCACCATCAACACTGAGCATGTAAAGTTTAAGCACAGCTCCGACCTCAAGATTATCTATCGGAATGCCAAATACATAATAACCAGACTGAGGAAAAGTCAAGGTATTAAGAGCCAATTTTGCTTCATATCCATTTTCGATGTTGAGTTTTGATTCAATTTCCGATTTGAGAGATGAAACGCTGTTTAAATCGCCTATCATGTCTTCATTAATTTCATAAACGTCTCCTGCATCGATTCCGTACTTGTCTTTGATAGCTCCTTTTACATCTTCTATGTCTTCATCCGAAAGACTAATTATTTCAACTTCTCCGCTGTCTGCAGGTTGTTCCGGAGTGGTGTCGTTAGTTTTTTTCGGATCAGTTTCTGCAGTTTGTTCCGGATCAGTTTCCGATGCAATTGTCAGACCAAAATTTGACTCGTAATAATTTCCTTCGCTGTCACGGTAGGCATATCCCTTTTCATTTTCGTCTAATAAACTGGATGGTAAATATTGATCTTTATCATAACCCGGCACATCATTAGGAGAAATGCATACGCCATCCTGATCTACGGATATAACAGCGTCGTTTTTCGGCAAAGTCAACGGCAATACTCCGGTCGGGCTGTATTTTCCAGTAATAACATCAATAGTAGCATCGGTGAAAGTGTCAAAACCTACCGTCAACGCATCAACATAAGGCTCAACATTTCCCAACAGCCAAGGCAGTGTAATATTTACGTTAGCTATTACAAATCCGCCGTTAGCGTGTACAGTGTCGGCAATTTCTTTAATATTTCCGGCATTCTTTACTGTAGTTTCTTCGTGCGTAGTTGTTAAAGGAAGTCCGGTGCTCTGATCAACATTAATAACTGTTTTCCCGTCGCAAATATCAAGCTCCAAAAATCCTGCTGTAGCTGTTGAATAATTTCCGGATGACGGACTAATGAAAAATATTGCGTAATCAGCTTCGGTATAATCTTCAGTTACATCAATTCCCCGATCGCTACTAAAAGCATAACGAAGAGCCAAAAGTGAAGCAGTATCGCCGGCTTGGTCAAAATAATCTACATAAACTTTTTTGCCTTCTAATTTCTTTTCGGTCAATGGAAGAGTTTTATTAACATTTTTCAAGAGTACGACGGATTTTTGATGAGCTTCATATACAATTTCTTTATTGCGTGCTTCATTAATTATTTCTGTAGCTTCATCGGGATCGCGATAAGGATTTTCAAATAAACCGAGTTCAAATTCTTCTTTAAGCAAACGCCCTGCAGCTTCGTCAATGCGATCTTCAGTTAAATAATATCTCTCATCTTCAGCATTTGCCGTATAATCATCTGATAAACTTCTCTCGTATGCTTCTTTTAATGATGTTGTATTTGTCAGACCTCCGATAATGTCCGTCCCTGCGTTTATGGCGTAAGCTGCTTGAAGTGCCGGGTCGTCTTTATAATCTGTCATGCCCCAAGCCATATTACCCAATATGCCGGTATCAGAATTAATATAACCTTTAAAGCCCATTGTATTGCGGAGTAAATCAGTTATAAAAAATTTGTTATATGCAAATCCTACGGCATCACTGA
>CALCEM010000042.1 GCA_937900285.1 uncultured Fretibacterium sp.
ATTTAAAAATAATTAAAATAATTAATTTAATTTAATTCAGGGAGGTAAAAATATTATATGGCAGAAACTACTACAGCAGTAACCCCATGCGGTGGAAGTGCTCCGAGCGGATCAAGTTCAGGAAGCGGAGGAACAGGCTCAGAAGCTGGAGCTGGAGCGCAAGGCGGAATTATGGGAATGATTTTCCCTCTTGCAATATTCGTTTTAATATTTTATTTTTTCATCATTCGCCCACAACGTAAACGCGATAAACAACACGCTAATATGATCGCTGGAATTAATCGCGGTGATCAAATTGTTACGGTCGGCGGATTTTTGGGAACAGTTAAAGAAGTTCGCGACGATACTTTTCAAATTGAAATTGCCGAAGGTGTAAGAGTAAGAATTTTAAAATCAGCTGTCCAGACAAAACGACTTCCGCAAAATAATAATAATAATTCTGAAAAAACTCCTGAGCAGGGGGCTTCAGCTTAAATGATTCGTAATGATAGGCTGCGCTTATGGCTAGTGTTAATAGTCGTGGCTGCAGCGTTGGCTTATTCTTGGCCTATAGTTGGTAAATTAAATTTAGGTTTGGATTTAAAGGGCGGAGCGCATATAGTTTTGCAAGCTAAGGACACGCCGGAAAATCCTTTGCGCGATGACAGTATTGACAGATTGCTCGCTGTTTTACGTAACAGAATAGATCAATACGGAGTCGCAGAACCTATTATACAAAAAAGCGGTTCGGATCGGATTATAGTAGATTTGCCCGGCATTCAGGACCCTGCGGCAGCTCTCGAATTAATTGGGCGTACTGCTCAAATGGATTTTAGGGAGGTAATTGATTCAAGCGGAACACCTCCGCCTCCTCCAATCAGAAGCAATTATGATGATGATATTCAATTTGTGAACGCTCAAGAACGTTGGCAAAATGTAATAAATCAATTGAGTAACGCAAGTGCTGATTATATTGCGCGGGCTGAAAAAATTCCCGGTTCGATTGTAGCACCTGCAGAAGAGTCAGGGAGATTTTATTTGCTGGGAGAAGTTTTATTATCCGGTAAAGACCTAGAAAACGCAGGAGTCGCTCCGGACAGTTTAGGGCGCATGGGCGTTTCATTGTCGTTTAATTCGAATGGAGCAAAATTATTTGAAGAGGCTACGGCTAAATTAGTCGGCAAACAAATAGCAATCGTGCTCGATAATGTCGTAATTTCTGCGCCGGTTGTTCAAGATAGAATTTCAGGCGGGCAGGCTCAAATAACCGGAAGATTTTCAAATGATGAGGCCGCAAGATTAGCAATAATGTTAAAAGCCGGTGCTCTTCCTGTTGCTGTTGAAATTGCGGAAAATAGGTCGGTCGGTCCGAGTTTGGGAGCAGATTCAGTCAGGCAAGGTCTCGAAGCTGGATTATTTGGCGCAGGAATGGTTTTAATTTTCATGTTGCTTTACTATCAGTTCAGAGGTTTGGCGGCGGATTTGGCTTTAATTGTGACGATATTATTAATTTTTGCCGGGCTGATTGCGTTTAAAGCGACCTTAACACTTCCGGGAATTGCAGGAATAATTTTAACGCTCGGAATGGCGGTCGATGGAAACGTTTTAATTTATGAAAGAGTTCGCGAAGAACGTAACGCTGGAAAAACTCCGGCAGCTGCATTAGAATCAGGATTCAGAAAAGCTCTCGTTACAATTTTGGACTCAAATATTACGACTTTAATTGCTGCGTTAGTATTATTTTATTTTGGTTCTGGATCGGTCAGGGGTTTCGGCGTAACTTTATCGATCGGACTTGTGGCGAGCGTCTTCGCAAATATCGTTGTGACTCGTGCTATTTTGCAATTATTCATACGCAATAAAATTAAAGGAGGGGCAAAATAATATGGCAAGTTTAAATTTAAATATTAATTTCATGAAAGGCCGTAAATTAGCCCTCCTGATAAGCTGTGTTTTAGTAATAGCGAGTTTATATTTATTGTTCACGAAGGGTTTAAATTTGGGAATTGATTTCACCGGCGGAAATGTTATACAGATTGAATTTGAAAAACGTCCGGAAATTTCAACGGTGAGAGACGTAATTTCTAAAATAGTAGCGCGTGAAGCAATGATCCAGAATTTTGGCGAAAAAGGCATAATAATCCGCACTAACGAAGACACCGAAGAAAGTCGCGAAAAAGTTGTAGCAGCATTAAATAAAAATTTTTCTGACATGAAAGTAACAGGCTTTGAAAAAGTTGGCCCGGTTGTTGGCGGAGAATTGCGGAGGCAGGCATTTATAGGCGTTTCAATTGCTTTAATTGCGATTTTAATTTATATAACGTTACGTTTTCAATTTAGATTTGCAGTTGTCAGCGTAGTGCCTTTAGTTCATGATGTAATAATTGCGTTAGGATTTTTCAGCCTTACTCAGATGGAAATTTCTTCATCATTTATCGCGGCAATTTTGACTATAGTTGGATATTCGCTGAATAACACAATTATAATTTTGGATCGTGTTCGCGAAAATTGGCACACTCTTAACCGCGATGGTGTTGAACTTTTAGTGAATAAATCTTTAAATCAAACTTTAACCAGGACGATTAACACGACATTAACGACATTATTTCCTGTTATAGCTTTATGTGTATGGGGCGGGCCTGTTTTAATGGCATTTAGTTACGCTATGTTAATTGGAATTATTGCGGGTACATGGAGTTCGATGTTTGTCGCGACTGGTTTATTGGTTGAATGGCAGGGCATGAAAGAGTAATTTTAAATCAGTATAAACAATAAAAAAATTTTCCGGGAGCTTTAATAATTTTTTATTAATTTATTAGTTCTCGGAATTTTCGTATAATTTTAAGTTGAAAGGCGGTTGAAAAATTTTGAGTCTTAATTTCGGACGCACGGACATAATGGATCAGGGATCAGGGATCAGGGATCAGGGATCAGGGATCAGGGAAAATATTTCAATATGTCGAAGGCTGGAAAGGTGTAACATTAATTTTATATTTGTCATTTGTTTTAATGTCATATGTTATCGTTTATGTTGACGTTTCTGATAAAAAATATTTTGTTTCAGCTTTAGAATTTTTTCTGATTGTCTCTGCTTACTATTCACCAAAAATTTTAAGATCAGCACGCAAAATTAATATAAATCATTCGGAATCAAGTTTAAATATTTCGTTCTGGAAAATTTTCATAATCACATTAAGTATTTTATTAATAATTTATATAGCACGTTATCCGGGAAGTTTTTCGCCAGATTCGGTAAATCAATATAAACAAGCTGTAACAGAAAATTTTAATGACCATCATCCCGTTTTACACACTTTATTTGCTTTTTATTTGCCGCTCAAATTATTTAACGGTTGGTTAGGTTCAATATTTCTATTTCAAATATTATTTTTTGCGGTTTCAATTTCATATACTTTCAGCGTAATTATTAAATATTCAGCTCCAAAAAAATTTATTATTTTGATATATTTATATATTATTCTGAATCCCTTTACTCACTCTATAATTACTTATCCATGGAAAGATGTATCATTCTCAATTACGGCCATGTTAGCAATTACGTTTAACGCAGAAATTTATTTAACGCGAGGTGAGTGGCTTAAAAATTTATTTAACGCGATTTTATATATTTTAATTATTTCGGCGTGCACGATTTTCAGACATAACGCAATTTTATTCACGTTGCCATTATTTTTTATTCTGCCGTATTTTGTAAATAAAAGATTTGTAATTTTATTATTTGCTGCGTTCTTGAGCGTAATATTTTTAATTCGTTATCCAGTTTATGAAAAATTAAATGTTAAATTCCCAACTGGCAGAGTAGTAGAAATTACAGGGCTTCCACTTTCAATTATAGGCAGTGCGGTGGTAAGAAATCCCGAAAAATTATCAAATGAAGTTTTAAATTTTGCACACAGAATTTTATCTCAAGATATGTGGGAAAAAAATTTTAAATTCAAAGACGGTTACAACTCCACCAAATGGCGTGGCGCAAATAATAAATTTATAGAGCAAGCCGGTTGGCAAAAAGTTTTAAATGTCATGTTTAAATGTTTTATACAAGCTCCGAAGGCTTCTTTAATGGGTTTATTAGGTTTAACTGATCTAGTATTTGGGATTTTAGGACCTTCAGAAGGAGCATTCAGCTCTGGAATAATCGAAAATGATCAGGGCATCGAATATCATGGAATTAAAATTTTAAATCGCATCATGAATTTTTATAACAAATTAATTATTGCGTTTATAAAATACCCTTTTTGGAGCATAGGTTTTATAAATCTTGTCATTTTAATTTTTCTGCTTGCAAAATTTACGTTTAAAAAATTTATATTTGTGTTGCCTTTATATATGTATAATTTCGGCACGATGTTATTATTGACTGGAAATGATATACGTTTTTTTTATTGCTCATTCCTGGTAATGCCGATTATATTATTTATAATATTGCGTGATGAGGAGGCTATCTCATGAAAAAAATTTTAATCATCGGTGCAGGCCCTGCAGGTTTAACAGCAGGTTACGAATTATTAAAAAAATCTCGCGACTATGAAATTACTATTTTTGAAGAAAGCAATTACATGGGAGGAATTTCCAGAACCGTAAATTATAAAAATAATCGCATGGATATGGGCGGACATAGATTTTTTTCAAAAGTTCAGGAGGTTAACGACTGGTGGCAGAATTTAATGCCTAAACAAGGCGCTTTACCTTTGGACGATAAAATTTTAAACAGAACTTCAACCATAAATCCAGGAGGCCCAGACCCCGATAAAATTGATCGCGTCATGTTAATCCGTAACAGATTGTCAAGAATTTTATTTAACGGGAAATTTTTTGATTATCCTGTATCGCTGAAACTCGACACAATTAAAAATATGGGATTAATTACGACTTTTATAGCCGGCTTAAGTTATATCAAGAGCGCAATTTTTAAACGTCCTGAAAATTCTCTTGAGGATTTTTATATAAATAGATTCGGTAAAAAATTATATTCAATGTTCTTTGAAAATTACACGTTTAATTTATGGGGCAGACATCCTCGTAATATTTCGCCGGAATGGGGCGCGCAACGGGTTAAAGGTTTATCGATCAGCGCAATTATAAAAGATATTTTCGGAAAAATTTTTAACGTAAAATCCCGCAAAATCGAAACTTCTTTAATTGAGGAGTTCGCTTATCCAAAATTAGGACCCGGCCAATTATGGGAGATCACAGCAGATGAAATTTTGAAAATGGGCGGAAAAATTATAACCGGTGCTAAAGTCATAAAATTAATTAAGAACGAACAAAATATTTTAATCGGACTCGAATACGAAAAGGACGGAAATATTTTTAACGAGTCTGGAAATTTTGTAATTTCATCGATGCCCTTAAAAGATTTAATTTCAGGTCTGAACGATGTCCCGGAAAATATTTATAAAATTGCTGCCGGTTTGCCTTATCGCGATTATATGACGGCTGGAGTTTTGTTGAAGCACTTAAATTTAAAGAATCAGACAAAAATTAAAACAATTAATAATATTACGCCGGATAATTGGATTTATGTGCATGATAAGACCGTGAAAATGGGTCGCATTCAAATTTTTAATAATTGGTCGCCGTATTTGGTAAACGATATTAATAATACGATTTGGATCGGACTTGAATATTTTTGCAACGAGGGCGATGAATTATGGTCGATGTCAAATGAAAATTTTGCGAAAATGGCCATTAACGAGTTATTAAAAATGAATTTGATTAATAATTTAAATGACGTTTTAGATTCTCACGTTGAACGAGTTAAAAAAGCATATCCCGCATATTTTGACACTTACGAAAATATTAACGAGCTGCGGAATTATTTAGACGGCATAAAAAATTTATTTTGCATTGGCCGGAATGGTCAGCACCGTTATAATAATATTGATCATTCGATGTGTACGGCGTTCGAAGCTGTTAAAAATATTTTGGCTGGGAATTTCGATAAATCTAATATTTGGAGCGTCAACACTGAAAAGGAATATCACGAAACTAAAAATTAATTTATAATTCGAGGGCTTTAACTTTTATTTTAATAATTTTAATATTTAATATTTTAAGGCTCTCAGATTTTATTTTTTTATATAAATAATTTTAAAGGCGGTTGAAAATTTTGGAAATTTGTGATAAGCATAATAATAAAATAGGAGTCAGGAGTCAGGAGTCAGGAGTCAGGAGTCAGGAGTCAGGAGTCAGAGCAATAATACTCCTCTAATAAGTGTAATTGTTCCTGTTTATAATCGTGAAAAATATTTAAATAGATGTATTGCAAGTATAATCAATCAAACGTATAAAAATCTCGAAATAATTTTAGTAAATGATGGCTCAACTGATAACTCTTCGAAAATTTGTGAAAAATGGGAGAGGAAAGATCCAAGAATAATAACAA
>CALCEM010000043.1 GCA_937900285.1 uncultured Fretibacterium sp.
TTACTCCTGCAGTACCAATCGCCATAAATATTAAACATAATCCAAATAACGGATAAATTTTCCCGATAACTTTATCAATGGGCAATAACGTTGCTAAGAAATAATATATTAAAATTACAACTGTTAAAACTTCAGTCCACTTTTTAGCATCCATTCCCCAGACAAGTGAAGCAGCTCCAGAACTTGCGCCAACTGCTCCGCTAGTTCCTTGAGTTACCATCAAGGCCAAAAGCCCGGCGGGTCCAACCATGAAGACGACTCCAACCATTACGAGCAATACAACTGAGAAAATTCTCATTATATTTTTCATGAAGCCGCCCAAATATCGCCCGGTGATCTCTGAAACGCTCGCGCCATCGTTACGCATCGAAAGCATTCCGACTAAATAATCATGAACAGCTCCGGCGAAAATTGTCCCGAATACTATCCATAAATAAACTTGAGGTCCCCAAATTGCTCCCGTTAAAGCTCCGAAAATCGGTCCGAGTCCAGCAATGTTTAATAACTGGATCAAAAATGCTCTGCCCGGACTAATTGGAACGTAATCAACGCCATCGCGTAATCTAGTACACGGGGTTTCACGGTCATCAGGCCCGAATACATGCGCCACAAATGTACCGTAAATAAAATAGCCCACAACTAACATTACAAGAGCAGCAAAAAATGTAATCATGATTAAAAATTTTTCCTCCTTATCGTTTAAGAATGTGTTGACTTGTAAAGTGTAATATTTTTAAATTTTTATGCAAGAATTTTTTTAATTTAACAAATATTGACATTATGTGTTATATTTCACCCGTTATGATTAAGATTAATTTAATTTAAAAACAAAAGGAGCAGATGTAAATTTGATGTGGCAATTTTTCACAGAACGAGGCAGGCGTGTTATTCAGTTAGCTCATCAGGAAGCGTTACAGATGGGGCACTCAATGGTTGAGCCGGAACATTTATTACTTGGAATTTTGCAGGAAGGCGGAGGGATCGGGTGTCAGGCTCTTGTTGAGTTGGGCGTTGACCCTGAAATTTTATCAGCGAGAATCCGCGATTTAATAGGACATTCAAATAACGTTCAGCCTAAAAATATAGACCTCCCGATAAGTCCAAGAATGAAGCGCGCAATGGAACTCGCAATGATGGAAGCCAGAAAATTGGGCGTTAATTTTGTTGACACTGAACATATTTTATTAGGAATTTTGGCGGATGATTCTGGTTTAGTAGTTCAGCAATTTTTGTCTATGGGTTTAACTCCGCTTGCAGTTTTGAGACAAATTAACGAATTAAGCGACGAACATAATAAAAATTCTCAAGGGATTAAAAATAATAATTCCAGCCAAAATAAACGCCGTAAAATAAAAACTCCAACGCTTGATCAACACGGAACGGATTTAACGGAGCTTGCTAGAAATGGCGAATTAGATCCGGTGATCGGACGCGAAAAAGAAATTAAAAGAGTTATGCAGGTTTTATGCCGCCGAACAAAAAGCAATCCCGTTTTAATTGGCGATCCAGGAGTCGGAAAAACTGCGGTTGTCGAAGGTTTAGCGAATCAAATAGCGTCAGGAAATGTCCCGGAACCTCTTCAAGATAAAAGAATTATACAGCTTAATATGGGCATGTTAGTGGCAGGCACAAAATATCGCGGAGAATTTGAAGAGAGATTGAAGAAAATCATAAAGGAATTAACGGACAGTGAAGGCGGAATAATTTTATTTGTCGATGAAGTTCACACGATAATCGGAGCAGGCAGCGCAGAAGGTACAAACGATGCAGCAGATATTTTAAAACCAAGTTTAGCGCGCGGAATATTTCAATTAATCGGAGCGACCACACATGACGAATACAGAAAATATGTTGAAAAAGATGCAGCACTTGAGCGCAGATTCCAGCCTGTACACGTTGATGAGCCTTCAGTTGATGATGCAGTGTTAATTTTAAAAGGCTTGCGCGATAAATATGAAAATCATCATCAAGTAATTTTTACGGATTCTGCAATTAATGCGGCTGCTCAATTATCATCAAGATATATTAACGACAGATTTTTACCGGACAAAGGAATTGATTTAATTGATGAAGCCGGCGCGAGAACTCGTTTAAAATCGCTTGAACCGCCGGAATATATTAAGAATATCGAGAAACAAATTGAAGATGTGCGCAAACAAAAAGAAAACGCAGTACACTCCGAAAAATACGAACGCGCTACAGAATTACGGGACAAAGAACGCAAATTAAGCGAGGAATTAGACACGGAGTTAAACAACTGGAAGACAAATAAAAAAATTGAACGAGTTGAAATTACTGCTGAAGATATTGCTTCAGTTGTAGCTGAACAGACTGGAGTGCCGGTAAAACAATTAACGGAAGCTGAAACGGAAAGATTATTAAAAATGGAAGCTGAAATTTCAAAAAGATTAATCGGCCAAGATGAAGCAGTCAGCGCAGTATCAAGAGCAATAAGACGAGCCAGAACGGGTTTAAGAGATCCGCGAAGACCTATCGGAAGTTTTTTATTTATGGGTCCGACTGGTGTAGGTAAAACTGAGCTTGCGAGATGTCTGGCAAAATTTTTATTCGGTAAAGAGGACGCAATGATACGCATTGACATGAGCGAATTCATGGAACGTCACGAAGTTTCTAAATTAGTCGGAGCGCCTCCCGGTTACGTTGGATTTGATAACGGCGGAAAATTAACGGAATCAGTCAGGCGTAAACCGTACAGCGTAATTTTATTTGACGAGATCGAAAAGGCTCACCCCGAAGTTTTTAATATTTTGCTGCAAATTTTGGACGACGGCAGATTAACGGACGGTCAAGGCCGTAAAATAGATTTTCGCAACACTGTAATAATTATGACGAGCAATGTCGGAGCAAAAGAAGCTCAACAGGGTAATTCTTTAGGATTTGGGACGAGTGCCGAAAATATGAGCGAGCGTGATTTTGAGAGATCGAAAAATATTATTTTAGATGAGGCAAATAAATTATTTAGGCCGGAATTTTTAAACAGAATTGATGAAATTGCTGTGTTTAGACCTTTAACGCGAGATAATTTATTGAAGATAGTTGACACGATGTTAAACGAATTATCTGACAGGCTCGACACTCAAGGATTAAAAATAAATGTTAACGATGAAGTTAAATCTAAAATTCTCGAAAAAGGTTTTAAACCAAAATACGGAGCGAGGCCGTTACGCAGGGCAATTCAGTCAATGCTTGAGGACAGGTTGGCAGATTTCATGCTGAGTGAAAAAATTTCTGAAGGCTCTGAACTCAATATAAAATTAGACGGCGAAGACTTAAAATGCGAAGTAGCTACAACTAACGTGTAATAAATTTGCGCTTGGGAATTTATAAAGGGGGTTTAATTTATGAAATTATTTAAATTAAAATTTGCGTTGGCTTTTTCGATAATTATTATTTTTGCGTCGAGTGTTTTTGCGAATCGCGACACTGATTTATTGAAGGCCGTCAAAAATCCAAAAGCTACACCAGCGCAAATAACTAAATTAATAAAATCCGGCGCAAAAGTTAACGCTAAAGATAAAAAGGGCTTAACCGTTTTAATGTTGGCCTTAAAAAATAATGCTAAACCTGAAATAATAAAAATTCTCATTGATTCCGGTGCAGATGTTCAAGCTAAAACTAAAAAGGATTTTACAAATTTAATGCGAGCTGCTGAAAAAACAAAATATCCCGAAGTTATAAAAATTTTGGTTGAAGCTGGAATTGATGTAAACGCTAAAGATCAGGAAGGCGTAACGGCTTTAATGTTTGCTGCTGCCGGCAATAATGATCCTGAAATTATAAAAACTCTGATAAATTCCGGAGCAGAAATTAATTTAAAAGATAATTACGGCGAAAGTGCTTTAATGTGGGCTGTGATTAATTATAATAGTCATGGCGGGAAAAATCTCGAAGTTTTAAGAATTTTGGCGCGTTCCGGAGCTGATCTTCACGCTAGAAATTACGAAGGAAAATCGCCAATAACCGAAATAAGAGATCAGGGAGCCGGAAAAATAATGATTAATGCAGCCTCAGAATACGTAATGGAAACACAAAATAAATAATTTATATTATCCTGGAATAGATTTCAGAGCGTTACGAAATATTTTTTATGATCTATTCCGGGACAATGAATTTTTTTTACGCGTTTAATAAATTTTCCAGCGTAATATTAAAATTGTTTAGCATTTTCCCAAATTTGCACAACGGCAGGCCAACAACGTTATAATAATCGCCTTTGATATATTCAATTAATAACGAGCCTAAACCCTGAACAGCATAAGCCCCAGCTTTATCGTCACATTCTCCGGATGATATATAAGCTTTAATTTGAGCTTGATTTAATTCACGGAATTTTACGCATGAGATTTCGACATCAGAAATTAATTTATTATTTTCGCGCAACGCTATCCCCGTTAAAACTTTATGCTCACGACCCTGCAATAAATTTAACATTCTGAAAGCGTCATCACGGTTTTTTGGTTTGCCTAAAATTTCATTTTCAATTACTACGATCGTGTCAGCCGCTAAAATTATTTTATTGCTTATGTTTATCGAATTGGCTTTTAATTCCGCGAGCCTCTTACATAAATTTTCAGGAGACTCATCATTTAAAATTTTTTCGTCCGCATTGGGCTTTATTATTTCAAACTCGATCCCCAAACTTTTTAATAATTCTTTTCGTCTGGGACTTCCCGAAGCTAAAATTATTTTCACGGGCATTTTAAAAAATCCTCAATGACATTAACACCGTTACAGCTCCGATTATTAAGCAATATAATCCGAAATACGGCCATTTACCAGAAATTACGAGCTTACGCATTAAATTCAGTGCCAAAAGTCCAAATACAAACGCTACAATTAAACCAATTACCCAACCGGATGGCAGATAAATTATTTCATCGGATTTAAAAATTTTTATCGCCTCGAGCAAACTCGCTCCCAAAACTGCAGGAACAGAAATTACAAATGAAAAACTGAACGCCTCAATTATTTCCATTCCCATTAACAGCCCCGCAGCCATCGTTAAACCTGAACGAGATACGCCCGGCAAAACTGCTACACCTTGAGCAATCCCAATCACAACAGCTATTAAATACGGTGAAAAATTTTTATTCTCACGCGAAATTAACGGAACAAAAGCCAAAATTATACCAGTGAAAATTAACCCGCTCCCGACCAGTAATGTAGAACTCATCATTTCTTCAACAATTTTTCTCAACGGAAGGCCGATTAATCCAGTTATAACCGTTGCTATTATTATCATCCAGCCGTATGTCCAGCCAGCTTCCTTTTTAGATTTAGATTTAAACCAGCCTTTAAACCAGTCGGAAATAATCATAAAAACATCTTTCGCGAAAAATATTAAAATTACTAGAACGGTCGCGCAATGTAAAAATAAATCAAACGTCACTAAATTTTCACTGTTCAAATTAAAAAAATTCTGCAAAATTGCTAAATGTCCGGAACTGCTCACCGGCAAAAATTCACAAATTCCTTGAACCGCTCCCAAAATTAAAGTATTTAAATCATATTCCAATTTTTATAACACTCCTTAAAAATAAAAAAAATTAAAAAAATTCTTTCTCGTAATCCGAATTATCATAATAATATCCCGGACGCTTTACGGAAATTACGGGCATCACAACTGCAAACGATGAATTACGTTTTCTTAATACGTCCCGGATTTTAGATTTAATATTTTTTTTCAGCGAGTCTATATTTACGCGGCTTCCTGCAAATTCTTTTATTGCGTTTTCTGCTGCTGCATAAAGTTCGTTATAAACTTCGTGAATGTCATCAGCTATAAATACTCCTTGCGTTTCGATTGCTACAGGCGATAATAAATTTCCTCTGTCGTCAATTGCCACACCGATCATTAAAATTCCATCCTCTGAAATTTCCCGGCGTTCTTTCATAATTTCGGATTTTATTCCGCTTACTGCATTGCCGTCAACTAAAACCGCACCAGATTGAACATGCTCCCGGCGTTTGGGAAAATTTCCGCGAGTAAAAGTTAAAACTTCACCATTTGACAATATAAAAATATTTCTCGCATTCATCCCGACTTCTTGAGCTAATTGAGAATGTCTGATCATATGTCTGTATTCGCCGTGAACTGGTATAAAATATTGTGGCCTGACTAAATTCAAAATAATTTTTAATTCTTCGCTCGAAGCATGGCCGGAAACATGTATATTTTTATCTCGTTCGTAAACTACTTCGCAGCCGGTTTCAAATAATCTGTTAATAGTCCCGTAAACTAATTTTTCATTTCCCGGAATAATCGAAGCTAATAAAAATACTACGTCATGTTCACCCAAAGTAATTAATTTATTTTCGCCTTTACTCATTGTTACGAGTCCTGAAAATGGTTCGCCCTGACTTCCAGTTGTCATTATTACGAGCTGGTTATTAGGATAACGCCAAATGTCTTCGATTTGAATTAAAATTTTAGGGTCAATTTTCAAATATCCTAAATCCCGCGATAATTCTACATTACGGATCATGCTCCGGCCCATGAAGGCGATTTTACGATTAAATTTACTTGCGGCATCTGCGACCTGTTGTATTCTGTGTATATTTGTAGCGAACGATGAAACTATTATGCGGCGCGATTTATAATTTCTGAATAAATTTTCAAGCGTTAAAGAAATAATTTTTTCTGATTGAGTAAAACCTTTTTTTTCTGCGTTAGTGCTGTCGGAACATAATAATAAAATTCCTTTGTCTCCTTCTTCTGCAAATGCTCCGTAATCTGTCATTCGTCCATCAACCGGAGTGCTGTCAAGTTTAAAATCTCCAGTGTGAATAATTCTGCCTAAAGGTGTTTCGATTGAAAGCGCTACACAGTCCGGAATTGAATGAGCTACGGCAATAAATCTTATTCTGAATGATCCAATTTCGATAATTTCCCCTGCTCTTATCTCGTTAAAATCTGGTGAACATTCCGGGCAGTCCTCAAGAAATTTATTTTTAATTAATCCGATCGTTAATTTAGTCGCGTAAATGGGAGCGTCAATTTTTGGCATAACATAGGGTAATGCTCCAGTATGATCTTCATGGCCGTGAGTTATTATGATCGCTAGAATTTTATTTTTATTGGCCTCCAAATACGAAATATCCGGGACAATATAATCAATTCCAGGTAAATCGCTGTCAGGAAATTTTAAACCGCAATCGATCACGATCATTTCATTTTTATATTCCAGGACGTACATATTTTTTCCTATTTCGCCGAGTCCGCCGAGAGCAATAAAATTTAAACGTTCTTTAAGCGAAAAATTTGCGTGTCTTCGGTGTGGTTTATTAATATTTTTTTCGTTCAAAAGTTTAATTCCTCCTGTTTATAAAATTTTTGAATTTATATTTTTATTTTATTTTATGCTCTTAAATTCAGTAATTTAATATTCAACTTGCAGAAATTATATATAATTGTTTGATTTATTGCAGGAATGAGCTTATAAATTTTTATATATTGTGAGCAGGAATATAATTTTTTAATTGCTTAATGTAAATAAATTTTTGGGAGATGGTTTCAGGCAATGATGATTAAAAAAGGGCGTTCAAAAGAAATTGATGCTGCGCGAGGTGTAGGAATAATTCTCGTAGTGTTAGGACATTGTATAAGAGGCATGGCAGGGAGTCATTTGAGCGAAAATGTAATTTTTAAAACGCTTGATGATTTTTTATACTCGTTTCATATGCCGTTAATATTTTTTATATCTGGTGTAGTCTCGTTGAAAATTTTAAATTTCGATCGGGAGCATAGGCATAATTATATTAAATCGCGTTTTATAAGATTAATGATCCCGTATATTATCGTTACTTTATTGTACACGCCGTTTATTTTGTTTCTGTCAAAATTTGCAAACTCACCGTATGATATAAAAAAATTTCCGTTGGTTTTGCTCGGTCAAAGTCCTTACGGTGTATTATGGTTTTCATATTCGTTATTTTTGATTCAGGCTTTCGCAGGAAAATTTGCCAATGAAAATAATTTACCGCTTATGATTTTTATCAGTCCCATCATATTGAGCGTAATGAATGCTTTCACGAATAAAACAGGCATAAATTTATATAGTATTTCGAATGCTTTTATAAATTGTCCGTTCTTTATGCTTGGTATTTGGTTCGGTAAACAGAATTGCCCCCCCCCCCCGTTACGTATATATACCGATATTTATAATTTCTGAAATATTAACACTCTCAAAAATACTGCCTTTAAATCAGCTCTGCGCATTCACTGGAATATTAAGCGTTATATTTATAGCTGGTAAATTTCCGTTGCGTCCGTTATGTATTGCCGGTAAATATTCTATGGACATTTATATATTTCACGTAATTGTAATGGTCATGTTTAGAATTCCTTTATATTCGATCATGAAAATAAATTTTTATGTCTGCACGTTAATTCTTTTTGCAGCTGGTGTAATTTTGCCCGTTGTAATATCGCGTTTCATAATTCGAAGATCCAAAATTTTAAAATTGCTTTTACTCGGAATGAAATAATAAAAAATCCCCTCCAGTTTATGAAGGGGATCATACTTAATTTAAATTAATTGCGCTCTCTTCCAAATAATCTTAACAAATATAAAAATATATTAATGACCTTATCTTAATATATCACTCAGACATAATTTAAAATCTTCCGGTATATTTTGCGTGAAAGACATTTTTATTTTTGTAACCGGGTGCAGAAATTCCAGCTTCCAAGAATGTAACATTACACGAGAATTTTTTACGCTCGAACCGTATAACACATCTCCGTAAATCGGACAGCCTAAAGCCGATAAATGCACCCTGATTTGATGCGTCCGACCAGTAAATAATTTACATTCAATCAGCGAAAATTTATTTTTATTTTTATTTTTATCCTGACTCCATAAAACTTTATAACCAGTCATGGCCGGTCTTCCGTTTTCGATTACGCACATTTTTAAATAATTATCCGGATCATGAGCTATCGGCCCGGATAAAATTCCTTCCCGTCTTGACGGCGCGTTATGTGTTAAAGCCAAATAATTTTTATTTATTTCACGATCTGCAAACATTCTCTTTAAAATTTCACTTGTCTTCTGATCTCGTGCTGCCACCATTAAACCAGATGTTCCGGAATCTAATCGGTGAACTATTCCAGGCCGCATTTTGTCACGTAAATTTTTTATTTCAGGAAAGTAATATATTAAACCGTTTACAAGCGTGTGCTCATAATTTCCAGGCGCAGGATGCACAACTAATCCGGAAGGCTTGTTTATTATTAATAAATATTCGTCCTGATATATAACATCAAAATTTATTTTTTCAGGCTTTAAATTCAAATTTTCAGATCCCGGAATATTTATATTAAACTCTTCGCCCGCTCTTATCTTGCTGGCAGGTTTTAAATTTAAATTTCCGCCTTCACCCGTAACATTTCCAGATTTAATTAATTTATTCGCGTATGAACGAGTTATATTTAATTCCGAACTTAAAAATATATCAAGACGATTACAATTATCTTCAGCTGTTATTTTGGGCATTTACATTTAAATTAAAATTAAAATCTTCACGGGTAATCTTAAAATTATTTATGCCACGTTTTAATGCTCTCATGCACGCGCGTTCACATGTTAAAACTATATCTCCGCCGGTATAATTTTCCGTTAATTCCGCAAGCTCCTTCAAATTTATTTCGCCACATGGCTTATTGCGCAGCTGAATTTTAAAAATTTCTTCACGTGCCCTCAAATCAGGCATAATTATTTCTCGCTGCATATCAAATACTCCAGGCGTTAAAATACTCCCATCCAAAATATTTATTTTATTCGTCGTCGCTAAAACTGTAACGCCGTTCAATTCTTCAATTCCCCGCATCTCGTTTATAAATTTCCCAACAAGCTCGCTGCCCTCGTAAAATAATAAATCTACATCGTCAAAATATATTATTGATGGTGCCGCCTGCCTCGCTACCCTGAAAATATTATGAAGCGCTGAACCTGAATTTATATTCACAACAGGAACATTTATAAAATTTACTCCGCTCTCATGCGCTAATGCCTTCGCAATTAAAGTTTTTCCTGTCCCGGATTTTCCGTGCAATAAAATCCCCCGAACCGACTTTAATTTATACTTCTCAAAAATTTCAGCGTATTTCATCGGCCATGTTACAGCCTCGATCAATTCATTTTTTATTTCGTCAAGCCCGCCAATATCGTTAAAACTAACATCCGAAATTTCTACAAATACCTCGCGAACCGCTGAAGGTTCTATCTCAAGTAACGCGTTTAAAAAATGTTTCATGCTGACTTCAAGATGCAAAATTTTTTCATACGGTATCTGCCCAGAATCAGAATTAAAATTTACATACGGCAATATATCCCGAACACATGACATCGCCGCCTCCTTCGCTAACGCCTCCAAATCCGCTCCGACAAATCCGTGCGTTATATCAGCAATCCTCTTTAAATCTACATCACAAGCTAACGGCATCCCACGAGTATGAATTTTTAAAATTTCTAGCCTGCCTTTACGATCCGGAATCGGTACAGAAATTTCACGATCAAATCTTCCCGGCCTCCTTAACGCTGGATCTAATGAATTAGGTATATTTGTCGCTCCAATTACTATTAACTGCCCACGCGATTTTAATCCGTCCATTAAAGCTAATAACTGCGCTACGACTCTGCGTTCTACTTGTTTTTCCCCGCCCATGTCCTCACGCTTCGGGGCTATTGCATCTATTTCGTCTATAAAAATTATTGATGGCGCACGCGATTGAGCTTCCTCAAAAATATTTCTTAATCTCTCTTCGCTTTCACCGTAAAATTTTCCGATTATCTCCGGCCCTGAAATATGCGTGAACCATGCATCAGTTTCATTTGCTACAGCTCGCGCAATAACTGTTTTACCAGTTCCGGGAGGCCCGTATAATAAAACCCCGCGAGGTGGCTGAATCCCTAAACGCTCAAATATTTGCGGAAATCTTAAAGGCAGCTCGATCATTTCACGGACTTTTCTAATTTGGGAATTTAATCCGCCTATATCTTCGTATGAAATTTTATGAGCTGATTTTATTTCAATGGGCTTTAAAATATTTAAATATGTCGAATGATTTATTATTACAGTTCCGTCCGGTGTCGTGTCAGTCACTAAAAAATCACATATGCGCGTACCAAATAAATTTAATCTCACCCGATCCCCAGCCCGAACGCTTTGACCTTCCAATAACGATAAAATATATTGTGAATCGTTTTCACGATCGCTTAATTTTACATCGCCCATCGGTTGAATTGTTGCGCTTCCTGCAAAATGGTATTTTATGCTGCTTTCAAGTGTAATATTATCGTCGAGCGAGACCGCTGCATTTTCTCGGATCAAGCCGTCAATTTGAATTATTCCGCGTCCAATTTCGCGATCACCTGTTCTGATTCGTGCAGGTGTAATTTTTTTCCCGATAATTTCTATTAAATCGCCGTCAGTTAAATTTAATTCGGCCATGTCGTCCGGGTGTATTCGAGCTAAATTTTTTAGGGCATCCCCTGAATAAGCCTCATGAACTTTTAAAATTTTCTGCATGATTTAAATAAGCTCCGACATTTTCCGCGACAATATTCCCGACAATTCTTCGACTGTATCGGGGTTTTTAGCTTCAACCAAAATTCTTAAAAGTGGCTCGGTCCCGGAAGTCCTTATAAAAATCCGGCCGTCATTGTTCAATTTATTTTTATAATCTTCTGCAATATTATTTATTTCGTTAATATTTATTTCTTCGCGAGGTCTTTTTAATTTTAAATTCGTTAATTTCTGCGCATATCTCCCAAAACGATCTATTAAAGTATTTATATCTTCGTGTAAATCTTCAATGGCATTCAAAAATAACATCGCCGTACAAATTCCATCACCTGTCGATGTAAATTCGTTTACTATAATATGCCCGGACTGTTCTCCGCCTAAAGCTGCGCCGGTGTTTCTCATTGCATCCAAAACGTAACGATCTCCAACTTGACAGCGCAGAGTCTTTATATTTTCGCGTAATAAATGACTTTCGAGAGCCATATTGCTCATAACTGTAACGACAATTCTATTATTACCGGGAAAATTTTTAAATTTCAGCCAACGCGCTAACACCCATAAAATAATATCGCCGTCAATAATTCTGCCCTTCGCATCACTTATTAAAACCCTGTCGGCATCTCCGTCAAAAGCAAAACCTAAAGACATTTTATTTTGAGTTACGCAGCTCGTTAAATTTTCCATGTGCATAACTCCAGCATTTTTATTTATATCTAAGCCGTTAAACCCTGATGAAATTATTTTCCCGGTTAAACCAGTTATCTCCATTAATAACGGGACTACTACGCTGGCAGCACCAAAAGCGCAGTCAAAAGCTATAAAACCATGATGACGGTTATTTAATAATTTTGCTAAATGTTCGGCGTATTTATTTACTGAATCGGTGCGCATGTCTGAAATATTTCCGATATTGCCCGAAGTATTTTTTTCGCCGGTTAATAATATTTCTTCGATCTTTAATTCATCTTCATCGCTTAATTTGCAGCCGTCGCGACCTAAAAATTTTATTCCGTTATATTCTGCTGGATTATGTGAAGCACTTATGACTGCACCGCCATCAGCATTATAATTTTTTATGGCCCAGCTCACTCCAGGCGTTGGAATTATTCCAGTTAAATAAACGTCCGCACCTTCTGAACTCATTCCGGAATATAATGCGCCCTCCAGCATTTTGCAGCTTAAACGGGTGTCGCGACCTAAAATAATTTTCCTAGCTCCTGAAAATCTCACGAAAGCCCGGCCTAACTTCATGGCCATTTCTGGAGTCATGTTCCCGGAGTTCGCTAAATCCCTTACTCCATCAGTCCCAAAATATTTTATTTGTCTGTCCAATTTTTTTTATTTACGCTCCTAAATTATTTTTATATCTTCTCTTAACTCTTGATAATTATAACGACTTAAAAATTAAAAAAAATTCCCCCGAACAAATTATAAAATTTATTAATTCATCCGAAGAAATTTATTAATTCATCCGAAGGAATAAATATTATTTATATTTTAAAAATACCGGCGCTACTCGTTCATGTTCACCGTTATATTACTTGGCTCAATCCTGGTAATTTTAAAAGCATCTTCCGAAATAATTTCACTCCTAACAGGCAAAACCACCGGCGTAATAAATATATTGCTCATATCGACATAAACTTTTAAGCCGGAATTTTCAACCGTGAATTTCTCAATTAACGACGGACGACCCTCAACTACTAAATTAACACTGGGAGGAGTAACGCTCCAATTTTTAGAAGCATCAGAAATATTTTTTAACTCAACCGGAATATTTGAAAAATTTTTTTCTGCACGAACTTCTCCGAGTTTTATATTTAATCTGATTGATTTATTATTTAAAACAGAAATTCCAGCAACATCAAAAGATTTTAACGGCGCGACTATAATTTGATCGCTCACAAAATTTGATACATCTATATTCTCAGTTTCAACCGCTTCAATTTTCGCAAGATCTTCAGTGTTACCTTCAATTTGAATTTCTGAAGGCTCTGTAACAATTGAACGTATTTCAAAATCTCCATTTAATTCGCCGGTTAATTTTACATTTACCGGGATTTTTTTTCTCGGCAGTCCGCGCGCTATATTAGCTTTAAATCTCACTTGAGCAGGTTCAATATTTACACTGCCCTCAAACGGTTCAGACTGAGAAAATTTTACGGCCATCAAAAGCTCGCGGCCAGATTGCAATTCCTCAAATGACGGCGTAATTCTCAAAGCTCCAACCTTCGCCACATCATCCTCCGCTCCTTTAATTCCGACTTCCTTCGGGATAATTTCGACATCCTCAATATACTGACCTTCAGGAATATTCTGCGGTAAAACAATTTCAACCTGCATCAATCGCGTAACCTGCCGAACCAAATCTAACGTAACTTGAGACGGCGTGCACGAAACAAATTTTAAATTATCCGGAAGTTCAACGCTTATATTTTGGCTGTACTTTTTGCCGGGAATTAAATTTCTTGCATCGACATATACTTTTATTTGATCGTAATTTAAATTTAACATCAATTTTTCCGGGCCTTTAATTTCCAAATCAACTTCCGATGTTCTGCCGCGCAAAATAGCTTGAGGATCTAAAGACCTGTACTCAATGGGACACGAAAATTTACGAGTTAAAAAATTTTCCTCATCAGTGCTCGTAACATGAACCCACATCATTACAGCCGAAATTATTGCTATAATCCATAAAGATAAAGGCGAAGAAAATATCGTGTCAAAATCTAAATTAAATTTATGTCTGAAATTCCAATACGTCATTTTATTTCACCAGCCCTCCGGATTCACTTTTTGTTTTAGTAACCCAGAATAAATCCTGAAGTATTTTTAAAAATTTCGCCCAGCCTTTTACTCGTTGAATGCCTGAAAAATATAACATTAATAATTTTCTTACTTGTTCATCGCTTATATCTTTTTGCAAATGGCCCCGCTTTGCCAGTGAAATATCTCCGCGCTCCTCTGAAACGATCATTACCATAGCATCAGAAACTTCAGAAATTCCCAACGCCGCCCGATGTCTCGTCCCGTACCATCTCGAAATTTCCGGAGCATCAGCTAACGGCAGATAACACCCTCCAGCTATAATTTCACGACGATTTAAAATTATTGCGCCGTCATGTAACGGATTATCCTTCCAAAATATTGAAATTAATAATTCCTGCGTAATATTTGAATGTAAATGTATAGCGGTGTCAGAATATTCTCCAAGCGCGACATCCTGCTGAAAAACTAATAACGCGCCTATTTTATGAGCTTTCAAATAACTTAATGCACCTGCTATTTGATTCACTCTGATTTCCGCTTCATCTTCCGACATTTGACGCTTCAATAAATAAAATTGTCCGCGCCCTAATTCTTCAAGCATCTTTCTTAATTCAGGCTGAAATACTATCGGAATAGCAAAACCTAAAGCCCATAACGAATTATTTAAAAACCACGTCAATAACCTCATTTGTAAAAAATTCGCAGCCAATGAAATTATTATTAAAATAAATACTCCCTTTACTAGTTGGACAGCACGAGTCCCCGTTAATAATACTAGTATCCTGTAAATTAAAAATGAGACGATCGCTATATCTATTACATTGCGAAAATTTGAGAGCATTATTTTAAATTACCAGCCTTACGTTGCCTTTGTAAATTAATCCGCGAGTCCCATCAACTGAAATTAAATCATCGTCCATTAACGTAGAAAATGCATCTGCTACTCCAACTATGCACGGCAAATTATAATCAATCGCTAAACTGTTCCCCTCAGCAAATAATAAACCGCTCTCAAATAATACGCCTCCAACTTTTTCCAAAACCGGCCTATATTCCTCGCTTAACTGCCGAACTACTAAAATGCAACCAGGCGTAACTTTATTTAAAGCTTCTTCCGGCGTGTGAGCTATGCAGACTTTTCCGACTGCGTTTTTATGTGATAACGGTGTCCCGCTTAATAAAATTGTCCCGGTCGTCAAAACTTCTACTAAATTCGTAGAACCAGGCCGCCCAACTGGTAAACCCGCAGTTATTACGACTAATTCACCTTCAGGCAATAAATTTTTATTTACGCAGGTGTTAATTGCTTCGCGTGCTGCTACATTTATGTCGCTCATTTCAGATAATCTAACAGGCTGAACTCCCCACCATAAAGCTAACTCCCTCCAAGTTTGTTGCGAAGGCGTTAAACCTAAAATCGGACATTCCGGACGGTGTTTGCTTATCATTTTTGCAGTTAATCCGCTTCTCGTTAAACAAATTATTCCGGGCGCTTTCACCTGGCACGAAATTAAAACAGCTGCTCCGCTTACTGCATCTGGAACTGGAATAATATTATTATCATTTGAATTTAAATTATAATTTTCTTTATCGTATTTATGATTTCCCCAGATATTTAAATCTTGTTCGGCTCTGTCTACAATTTTGCGCATTGTTGCGACTGCTTGAACCGGATAATTTCCCGAAGCTGTTTCACCCGATAACATCACCGCATCAGTTCCGTCTAAAACTGCGTTAGCTACATCGCTGGCTTCTGCTCTTGTTGGTCTTGGATTTCGTATCATCGAATCTAACATCTGAGTAGCAACTATAACGACTTTACCCTGAAGTCTGCACATGTCAATAATTTTTTTCTGAATTAACGGCACATCTTCGGTTGGCATTTCCACACCTAAATCTCCGCGCGCGATCATTACGCCATCAACAACGTCAATAATTTCCGAAATATTATCAACTGCTTGACGAGTTTCAATTTTTGAGAGAATTTTCATATTACCGCCCAAAGTTCTCACGAGCCTGCGGACTTGTATAATATCCTGTCGGGTTTTCACGAACGACACCGCTAAATATTCCATACCGTGCTGAATCCCCCAAGCGATGTCGCTTTTATCTTTATCCGAAAGTGCCGGGAGCGTTAAATCTGCGCCGGGAATATTTATGCCTTTTGTATCGCGTAAAGGTCCGCCGACAATTATTTTACAAGTTACATCATCGCCATTAACTTTAACGACTTCGAGATTTAACGTGCCGTCATCAATAAAAATATTTTGGCCTGGCGTTACTTCTTTCGATAATAATTTATAATTCACAAAAATTTTTTCCGGCGTTCCAATAAAAGGCTCATCGCATGCTGATAAAATTATCTCATGGCCGGGAATTAAATTAATTTCTCCGTCCTGCATATGTCCCGTACGAATTTCAGGGCCTTTCGTGTCAAGTAATGCGGCTATAGGTTTTTTTACAGCCCGTTCAACTCTGCGGATTAATTTTAATTTCTTTTCGTGACCTTCGTAATCTCCGTGAGAAAAATTCAAGCGCGCTACATTCATCCCAGCTTCTGCCATTGCCTTTAAAGTTTCGTAATTTTCGCTGGCAGGTCCGATCGTACAAACTATTTTTACGAACATTTTTTTATATTCCTCCTCAAAATAAAATAAAATAAAATAATTTTAATTACCCCGCAGTGATTTTAAATTCACCGTCGTTCAAAATTTTTAATAATCCATCTCGAAATTTATCGGGATCAACATTTTCACCCAAAAGCACCCTGTTAAAAATCCCGGAGTCTTCGTATTCTAGTAAAACCTGTGATTTGCCTCTACAATTTTTTAAGATCGCGTAAAATTTTTTGGGGTCAATAACTTTTTTTAATTTCACCCGGACAAATTTTTTATTTAAATTATCCAGTTCATCATACATATAAATTTTTGTAATATTAAATAATCCTTTATCGTTATATTTACCCTCAAATAAACACGCCGACCCCAAAATTAAACTGCGTTCCATTTTTTCGAGCACGTTATTAAATATTGTGCATTGTATATTATTTTCAGCATCCTCAACCAAAATATTTAACATTGGATCGCCCTTCTTAGTCGTTTTATTTGTAATCGAACTGATCAGGCCACCAAATTTAAATTTAATATCGCGATCTTTCCATGAAGGAATTTCAGAAATATTACAATTTGCATAAATATTAATTTTTTCGGAGTATTTATCATACGGATGCCCGGAAATATATAAGCCCATTACTTCGCGTTCGTTTTCGAGCTTAGTCCTTTCGTCAAAATCTTCAGTTTCGATCATGCCGGGTTCTTGTATTTCATCAATCCCGAATAATCCGAGCTGATTTTTATTTATATTAATTTTCTGGAATGCGTCCACATAATCCGAAACTCTGTTAATTAATTTAGCGCGGTTTTTTTCGATCCCGTCAAAAGCTCCGGCCTTGATTAAATTTTCAATTGCTGTTTTATTCATTGTGCTTAAGTCAACACGCTTAATAAAATCCCAAAAACTTTTAAATTTTCCGCCGGCTTTACGAGTTTCAATAACATTTTCGACTGCGTTATGTCCAATTCGAGAGACTGCGCCCAATCCGAATAATATAGTCCCGTTGTTAGCTGTAAAATTTTCGTTAGATTTATTTATGTCCGGTGCTAAAACTTTTATTCCGTCCTGCCGAACTTCCCGCACGTAATTCCCTAAAATTTCTTTTTTTGCTTTCATTTGGCTTGATAAATATGCGGCCATGTATTCGGATCTGTAATGAGCTTTCAGCCAGGCAGTTTCATACGAAATTAAAGCATATGCGGCACTATGAGATTTATTAAAGCCGTAACCTGCAAATTTCTCGATGTTGTCAAAAATTGCGCCGGCTGTTTTGGGATCGATGTTATTTTTTTCAGCACCCTTTAAAAATTTTTCGCGCTGTTGCTGCATTACTTCAACTTTCTTTTTTCCCATTGCCCGCCGTAAAATATCAGCTTCACCCAAACTATAACCGGCCAAAACTGAAGCGCATTGCATTACCTGTTCTTGATATAAAATTACACCGTAAGTTTCTTTTAAAACATTTTCCAATAATTTATGAGGGTATTCCGGTTTAGCTTCGCCGTTCTTGCATTTAATATACTGGTCGACCATTCCGCTATCAAGAGGGCCGGGACGATACATCGCGAGGGCTGCTACTAAATCTTCGAAGCGGTCAATTTTTAATTTTCGCAACATTGATCTAATTCCATCAGATTCGAGCTGAAATACTCCAATTGTGTCGGCTTCACGCAAAATTTTCAGGGCTTCGGGGTCGTTCATATCCTGCGTAATTTCTTCCATGTTTGGGCGTTTACCCGTATTTAATTCGATATTATTTAAAGCTTCCTCGATTATCGACAGCGTTATTAATCCTAAAAAATCCATTTTGACGAGTCCTAATTTTTCGACTGGCTCCATCGTAAATTGCGTAACAACTTGATCAGTGGTGCTCTGGTTATTTTTATCTGTGCTTAATCTTTTGACTGGAGCAATATCAGTTATAGGAACTGGAGTAATAACAACTCCGGCAGCGTGCTGGCTTGTGTGGCGTGCTAAACCTTCAATATTTACGGCCTTCTCAAAAATATTTTTCCCTGTTAAATCATTCGTAACATAATTTTTTAATTCGGTTGAACGTTCTAAAGCTTCATTTAAATTTTTTGCGTCAGCTGGTACTAATTTCGCGAGATTATTCGTAATTTCGAAATCCAATTTTAAAGCCCTTCCGACATCCTTAACTGATTGACGCGCTTTCATTCGTCCAAAAGTAATTATTTGCGCAACGTGATCGCTTCCGTAATGATCCGAAATATATTTTAATAATTCATCGCGCCCCTTATCTGAAACATCTGTGTCAATATCGGGCATTGAAATTCTCTCAGGGTTTAAAAATCTCTCGAACAGCAAATTATATTTAAGCGGATTTAATTCCGTAATTCTCAAGCTCCAAGCTACAACCGAACCAGCCGCCGAACCTCTGCCCGGACCAATCGGAATATTTTTATTTTTAGCGGCCTTTATTATTCCTGAAACTATTAAGAAATATGCGGCGAACCCCATTTTATTTATTACGTTTAATTCATATTCGAGGCGCGTTAAATATTCTTCTGGAACTTCATGGCCGGAAAATCTTAAAATTAATCCTTCGTGAGCTTGTTTATTTAATTCTTGTTCCGGCGTAATATTTTCATCAAGCTTTAAATTTGGCAGTAAATATTTTTCGTGTTTTAAATTTAATTCTACGTTGCAGCGTTCAGCAATTTCGAGAGTGTTATTTAATGCTTCCGGTACATCATCGCCAAAAGCATCCCAAAATTCTCCCGGAGATTTCAAATAAAAATCATTGTCCTTAAATCCAAAATCATCGCTGTCATCTTTGCTTGAATGAGTACTAATTTTTTTAAATATTTTATGCCATTCGTAATCCTCAGCGTTTAAATAATGTGCGTCACCAGTCGCGATAATTGGGATGCCTGTTTTTTTATGAATTTCGATTAATTTTTGATTTATTAATTTTTGTTCCTGCATTTTATGGGGCATGATTTCCAGAAAAAAATTATTTTCGCCTACAGCATCCCTGTAAGAAATTGCGCGCTGTAATGCCTTATCATCTTCGCCGGCCAAAATAAATTTTGCAATATCTCCGGACATGCATGCTGACGAAACAATTAACCCATCGTGATATTTTTTCAGTAATTCAAAATCAATTCTGGGCTTGTAATAAAATCCGTCAGTATTAGCGATTGAAATTAATTTAATTAGATTATGCCAACCCGTATTATTTTCGGCCAATAAAATTAAATGGTTTCTGCCTTTTCGTCCCGGTGTGTCTATTCCGTCGTAATCAATATAAGTTTCGCAGCCTAAAATAGGTTTTACTCCTGCGTTTTTGCAATTTTCGTAAAATTCGACAGCACCATATAAAACGCCGTGATCAGTTAAAGCAATTGATTTATTTGGCCATGTTGAAATTTTTTCAGCGAGTTTTTTAGTTCTGATAGCTCCATCAAGTAAACTGTATTCAGAATGAACGTGTAAATGTACAAATTCGCACCCCATTTTATTTAATCGTTGTCTCCTTCGTTATCGTTATCGCCATTTAAAATAATATTTTCGTCGTTATCATTATCATTTTCATTTTCATTTTCTTTTCTGAACGATACAATTAAATTTGCTGTAGTTCCGTAATTTTTCAAGGCGTTTATAAACTCGTTAAAATTCAATATATTATTTTCAGTTTTAATATTTGTGTCGTTCTGTAAATTTTTTTCTCCCGGCCTATTTTGAGTAATATCAGGTTTAAAATTATTTTCGTTTTTGTAGTCAACGTGTAAATTTTTGTATTTGAGCGTAATAATTTCGTATTCCTGGAAAATTTTTCCGATGTCAGATATTTTTAAAGGTGCGAGCATGACGCTGTAACAATATATATTATTGAACACGATAATTAAATTATTATTCTGCTTAAAAATTTTGGAGTTTAGGAGGCCGCAGTAAATTAAAAAATTTTTTTCGTGTGCACTGTTAATAATTTCCTGAGTTATATCCGTCATATCCGTCTCAGAACTTTGAATTTTTTCGGGGTGTTCTGCCGCTTTAATTTCCTGGTTTTGCCGTTGAAATCTAAAAGGAGTATTAATATTACTGCGCGAATTATAATTATTATTAATTTCCGGTGTTTCTTCGGGCTTTTCGAGTTCCAAAATAAATAACCCCGTTAAAATATCAGCTCTAACACCTGCACGTGACTGCGTTAAAATTTTTATTAGGGCGTTTAAAACGGCGTGTAATTTTTCGGCTTTCCAGTTTGGGGCTTCGGACTTTAAAAAATTTTTGTCCTGTTCAGAACTTCCGAGCGAGTTAATAATTTTGGGCCATTTGTTCACGAGCCATAAATCTTTTACTAGTGAGAATAACTCCTCAAAAATTCGTGCTGAACTTGCGCCGGCTTCGAGCATTGATTTTAAATTTATGTAAGCATCTTCAGGGTTTTCCCTAAAATTTTTTATCCAGCGTTCAAAAGTTGGTCTGCTTCCTGCGCCTAAAATATTTTCGACGTTTTCAAGCGTAATATTTCCCGATGAGATCAGCTGCTCTAAAATCGAAAGTGCATCGCGTAAAGCTCCGTCTGCCTGCCTTGAAATTTCCCATAACGCATCATTTTCAAAATTTACATTTTCCAGGTTGCAGATTTCTTTTAACCTGTTAAAAATATCTTCTGCTGAAATGCTATGAAATGGGATGTGTTGACAGCGCGAACGAATTGTAACGGGAACTTTATGGGGTTCGGTTGTGGCTAAAATAAATACTACATGTTCCGGCGGTTCTTCGAGAGTTTTTAACAGCGCGTTAAATGCGGCAGTCGTCAACATATGAACTTCATCAATTATATAAATTTTATATTTGGAATTGAACGGGGCTAAATTTACGTGAGATTTTAATTCTCTTATTTCGTCCACGCCATTATTAGAAGCTCCATCGATTTCTACAACATCGAGGCTTCCACCTTCTGTAATATCCAAACAGTTTTTACAATGTCCGCAGGGTTCGAAATTTTCCGGCTGTTTACAATTTAGAGCTTTAGCGAAAATTCTAGCGACCGAAGTTTTTCCGCAGCCTCTTGAGCCTGAAAATAAATAAGCGTGACCAATTCTAGATTTTTGTAGCGAAGTTAAAATAACGTTGACGGCAGATTTTTGACCGACGACGCTTTTAAAATCTTGAGGGCGGTATTTACGATATAAAGACAAACTCATAATTTGTAAAATGGAACCTCGTGAATAAAAATTTTTATCGTGAAATTATACCTGAAAAAATTATTTTTCCCGGCCATGTTGTAATAAAAATTTTAGAGTTGCGGATTATTATTTTTAATATCTTGATTGAAGGTGATTGCGCGGATTTAAATAAAATATTTACGCTGAACTTGAAAAAAAATTTATTTTGCAGGTTGTAAAGGTCGAAATATTAAATATGCTAGAATTTCAGCAAAAATTAATTAATTTAATAATTATTTAAAATTTAAATCGGAGGTTTTATTATTATGCCTATGCAGATTGGGCTTGAAGAATTATTATCGATGTTAGTGGGAAGAATGGACGATATTACGCTCGATGGCGAAAACCAGAAAAGCAAATTTAACATCATGATGAGAATTTTATACAAAAAAGGTTTATTTAACGAAGCCGATGTAATTGAATCTTTAAGAGCTGAAAATAAAATTTTACTTGAACTCGGAATGATAAAAAATTTACCTGATGAAAATGCTCTAAAAGCTGCCGCAGAAAATTTATTACTCTGGATTAAAGGCGACCAAGCAGAGATAAAAAAATCAATCGAAAAATATCAAAAACAAATCGAAGAAGCAGCACGTCAAAATAATTCACCAAAAATTGATGTAGCTCCAGCTGGAATTTTAAACGAATTGGACAGATTAGGAGGAAATAATAATAATTCCGGCAGAAAAATAATTTTATAATTTGCGATCATGAAGGAATTTCCTTTAATGTTAATGTGGCGGAAAGTTTCGAGCAATGGAATTTTAATATTTATACTGGACTTTATATTATTGGCGTTAGCTGTATATTTAGGATATGCGATAAGGCTGGGTTTAATAATTCCGCGTTATATAGACGACTGGTTACACGTAACTATTTCATTGCCTTCAGTTACAGTGATAATTTTTGCGTTAGCTGGACAGTATAAAACTATTTGGATACACGCCGGCACGGAAGATTATATTAAATTTATATGGCTTTATATAATTTCGGTTTTAATATTTTTGCTGGCGAATAATATTTTTAAAATTTCTGTTTTCCCTAGGACTTCATTTGCAATAAGTTTTTTCGCCGGGATAATTTTATGTGGCGGCTTAAGATTTTCGTGGCTGGTAACGAAATCGATTCACGCAAAAAGTTCGAGGCGTTTAAAAACTTTAATTGTCGGAGCAGGAGAAGCGGGTGCATTTTTGGCGCGTGATTTAATGCGGAATGTTTCGGAATTAATGCCGTGTGCTTTTGTTGATGATGACCCGCAAAAATTGGGGCGGCATGTTTCAGGTTTGGACGTTATAGGCAACACTGAAAATTTACGCGACATAGTAAAAACAAAAAATTTTGAAGTTGTATTAATCGCTATACCGTCAGCGAACGGGACGAAAATAAAAGAAATTTATAACGCGCTGTCAAATTTAAATGTTAACGTGAGAATTCTGCCGAGCTTAAGGGAATTAGCAGATGGTCAGGTGTCAGTATCGAGATTGCGCAATGTAAAACTTGAGGATTTGCTTGGGCGTGAACCGGTAAAAATAAATTTAGCTCCTGAATCGAATTACATAGCCGGCAAAAAAATTTTAATCACAGGTGCAGGCGGTTCGATTGGCAGCGAAATAGTCCGGCAGGTTCTGCATAATAATCCAGCTGAAATTTATGCGCTTGGACATGGTGAGCAGTCAATATATTTATTAATGGAGAGCCTCGCGAAATTAAAAATAAATATTCCGGTTTATCCGGTTATAGCGGATGTGGCTGATGAGATTGCGATAAATAATTTATTTGAGAACAAAAAACCGGATGTAATATTTCATGCTGCTGCACATAAGCACGTGCCGTTAATGGAATTTTCAGCGCGTGAAGCAATGAGAGTTAATGACATTGGGACGCGGACACTTGCGAGGGCTGCAGGAAAATTTAACTGTGAACGGATGGTATTAATTTCGACTGACAAAGCTGTACATCCTTCGAGCGTAATGGGAGCAACGAAAAGGCTTGCAGAAAAAATTTTGGAGAATGTTCAGAGCGAATATCCTGAAACTAAATTTATGGCTGTAAGATTTGGGAATGTTTTGGGAAGTCGAGGCAGTGTAATTCCGAAATTTGAGGAACAAATTGCTTCAGGCGGTCCTGTAACAGTTACGCACCCTGATATGAAAAGATATTTTATGTTAATTCCTGAGGCTGTAAGTTTAGTAATACAAGCTGGAGCTTTAGGGCATGGCGGAGAAATTTTTGTGTTGAACATGGGTGAACCAGTTGTAATAAAGGAGATGGCGGAATTATTAATAAAATTATGCGGTTACGAACCATATAAGGACATTGATATTATTTATACTGGAATCAGGCCCGGTGAAAAATTAGAGGAAGCATTATTTTACGATGAGAATGCAGTGAGAGGGACGCTGCACCCAAAAATTTTTGAGAGCAAAATAAAAGCTAATCAAATCGGCAATAATAAAATTCCAGACATAAACAAGACGCTTGAACGAGCTGTGAATAATCCGAACGAAGCATTAAATTTATTACGTGAACTAGTTCCGGAATATAAATAAATAAAAAAAATACGGTGAGCTAAAAAATTTATTTTATTTAACCCGCCGTATAAATAAAAATGAATTATTCTTCTTTTAGAATTTTACTGCCCTTTATCAAATAATCCATTCCGCTCCAAACAGTTAAGATCATTGCGAGCCACATGACGTGCATACCATACGGAATATTTAAAATTAACATTGTTAGCGCGATAATTTGAACGACTGTTTTTATTTTGCCGCCTTTTGAAGCTGAAATAATAACATTTTGAGCGGCCGCCACGAGCCTTAAACCCGTCACGACAAATTCACGCGTAATAATTACCATTGCGATCCATGCCGGTAAACGATTTAATTCAATTAATGCCAACATCGCAGCGATTACTAAAACTTTATCGGCGAGAGAATCAATAAATTTTCCCATTGTCGTAATTAATTTATGTTTTCGAGCGATATAACCGTCGAGAGAATCCGTTACACCTGCGATAATAAAAACTATTGAGGCCAATGCATCGCCGTAACTTACCTGAGGCAAAAAAGGAATCGGCGTGTCAATTCTCAGCGATAAAAATAATAATACAAGCGGAGACAAAAATACTCTGATTAAACTTAAAGTATTAGGCACATTAAAAATTTTATGAGGTCGCAATTTTAAAATTCATCTCCAGAATTTTTTTATTTAATTTAAATTTATTTTGTTTACTTTACTTTAAATTCTAAATTTTAAATCTGAAATTTTGCAGTTATAACATTTAGCCTAAACGCGCAAGCTCTTCCCATAAAGCTTTTTGTCTTGAGTTTACATGTCTTGGAATTTCAATTTTAATTTCAATGAACATATCTCCGTCAATTCCGTTGCGTCCGGGCAAACCTTTTCCGCGCAGTCTTAATTTTTGTCCGTCTTGTATTCCTGGAGGCATTTTGACGGTTACAGCTCCGTTTAAAGTTTCCGTATTAAAATCTTTTCCCAGAACAGCGTCCCAAGCATTTACTTTTATTTCCCGTGTTAAATTATATCCGTCGACCTTATAAATTTTATGTGGCGCGACATGAATATTTACGTAAATATCTCCGCCTCCTTCGGATTTTCCGGGCAATTTAATTCTTGAGCCTTCTGTAATTCCTTTAGGCAGATTCACTTTTAAATTTCGTTTAGTTCCGTTTGAATTTTTTAAAATTAATTCGCGTGTGCCACCTGTAATAATTTGTTCGAGCGTTAAATTTAAATCGACTTCGGAATCGCTTTTAACCGGTTGTTGATGTCTTGAGTTAAAAACATCGTTAAACCCTCCGAAGCCTGAACCAAATAAATTATTAAAGAAGTCGCTAAAATTTCCGCCTAAATCTTGGCCGTTAAATTCGACATGTTGCCATCCTGGAGGCGGTGTAAAATCTTGCCCGGAATTATAATTCATGCCGAAATTATCATATTTTTGTTTTTTGGCCGGGTCTTTTAGGACTTCATATGCTTCGTTAATTTCTTTATATTTTTCTTCGGCGTTTTTTTCTTTTGAGACATCCGGGTGATATTTTTTTGCTAAATTTCTGTACGCCTTTCTAATTTCATCGGGACTTGAATTTTTATCAACTCCCAAAATTTTATAATAATCTTTATATTGCATTTTCAATCACGCTCCAAATAATTAATTAACTTTATTTGACTTTAAGTTTATCACGTATTTTTTTTTTGTAAAACTGCGAGAAAGAAATTAAAAAAAATTTGACGGACTCGAACTGAAATAAAAATAAAAATAAAAATTTAAATCAGGAATCCGCCAAAATAAAATTTAAAACTTAAAATAAAATTAAAAAATTTAATATTTGCGTCTGAAAATAAAACCGGCCAACAAAATTATTAAACTTGAGCTGAAGACGTTGCAACCGCCTCCGCCACCACCGCTGGAACCTGAGCCAGAATCAGATGCCCTCCCGACCATCCAAACAGCTCCGGAAATTTTCCCGTCATCAGAGCCATCAGGTACAACAAGCAATTTATTACTTCCAGCTCCAGATAATATTACGGCTTTATTATTTGAAGATACTGACGCTGAATAAGCTCCCGAAGTTGTAGAAGTTCCGACATTTGCAATATAAACAGTTAAATCGATTTGTACGCCTTTATTTGAATCGCATTTACTTAATTTTAATATTTTGTCTGAAATTGCTTCCGAAATGCTCTCGCCTCCATCACCTAATATAACTAAGCTTTTATTATTTGCACCTTGAAAATCAGGACGTAACGCACTGAAAATTTCATCTACTGTCGTCTTACTGTTTATGCTAACCGCGCTTAAATCATGGCCGATTAATTTTTTTATTTCATCACCCGTAAATTGCCATTGATATAGCATAGGTATTAAATTACCCGTATCACAGTTATATATATCAAGTTGATAAGCCGGCTTTACAAATGAAAAACCTGCCGTTGAATAACCAGAATTACGAGATGTAAATTTGCAGTCATTATCATCAATATTTTCAACTAGTGCAGGAGTTTCAGACCAAAGATTTGCAAAACTGCTCTTTACTGATTCCATATCCTCGTCAGTTGCTCCACCTGCAAAACTGAAATATGTATTATATTGATCGCTTACAGATTCAACAAATACTCCTAATCTGTTAGCAATTTCAGGATCGATATTTGTATATATATCTGCGTCAGAAACCATAATCATAACTGAATCAGTTTTTGCTGCATCGCGTTGAGACACAATTTCTATTTTTGCAAATCCATATCCCACAGCAGTGATATTCCCTGATTGATCAACCGTAACAGCTGCAGTATTTGAGCTTGACCAGGTTACAGGGTCGTTAATATCTTCTTCGGTTGCTGTTCTGCCGTTTGAATATTTCACCATTGCAACGAGGCTCGTAGTCTGTCCGACCGTCATTAAAGTATTTGGCACTCCGCTTATTGTAACGCTTGCGATCGTATAACCTTCTTCAGTTGAGTCAGATCTGTAACCGTCCTGAATCATTTCAATAGCTCCGATGTCATAACCGTAATAAATATTTTTTGACGGATTATACGAAGGGATCGGCCTCGACACTCCGCGCTCATCTGTTTCAGCTGCAAAACCCGTCCTGTTACCTCGTATAGCGTCAAGTATTCTGTATTCTGTATCTAAATCATCATCATCGATCGCTAACGTTTTTAACGGAACAGTATCATATAAACTTGATCCGACCGTTGGAGTTGAGCCATAACCTGAACCGGGATTATTTGCGGCGATATTGTTTTCACCAAAGAAATCAGATGTAACCCAGTCCGCGTTTTCCTTGTCGCCTGCATCAGAATTTCCCCAGTTTGTCATCATCGGTGAATTTGCATCAGCGTTTCCGTTTACTCCGATTCTGTTATAACCGCTTGAACTTGCGCTGGCACTGCTCGACACATGAATATCAGCCCCTAAAGTCGCTTTATTGCCCACGATTATGCTCGCTACCAAAGTTAATGTATCACTCTCAACATAAACTCCGCCTCCGCGTCCGGGACTCGCAGTATTTTCAAGAGCAACGGTGCAGCTTCTCATTGTAATTCCGCCATATAATGTAAGTGCTCCGCCGTAATTATTTTCTCCGCCGTAAACTTCATTTCTGACAAATGTGCAATTTTCTATACTGGAAGAACTTTCAACACGTATATAACCTGCTCCGCCTTTAGTATCTTTGCCGGAATTTTGTGCCTGATTGTTATCAAATGTGCTCCGGTTTATGTCGGCTTTGTCGCACCACGTGTAAATTGCTCCGCCTGAGCCACCGTTTGCTTTATTATAAACAAACATCGAAGTAGTTACAGTTACGAGCGTGCTGCTGTTGTAATTGTTAAAATAAATCGCTCCGCCGTCAGTGTTAGCTCTATTGCTCAAATAATAAGAAAGCGATGATTCTAAATTACTCATTGCAAAAATTGCTCCGCCTGCTCCGTTAGTCGTCTGATTATCTCTGAAAGTTGTTTGATTCGTAGTAATTCCGGAATTTGCGTAAACACCTCCGCCGTTTCTATACGCTGAATTTTCGTATAAATAGCAATTTTCCAAAGTTAAGGCGCTTCCATGTGCGACAATTGCTCCGCCTATTGCAGAATTATTTTTGGCTTTGTTCTCGCCGAATGTCGAACCCGTTACAGTGAGAGAACCCGTTGAAAAAACTGCTCCGCCTCCGTTATTTGCTTGGCCTGAACTGTCGTGATCATTGCTTACAAATGTACAATTGGTGATGGTCGAGCCTGACCCCCAAACCATTACAGCTCCTCCGCCTTGAGTGCTGGTTCTTCCAATTGAGTGATTTTGTCTGAAAGTTGAGTCGGTCAGCGTTAAAGCTCCTCCGCAGAAAACTGCTCCGCCTCCCTCTTTCGCGTTAGCTGTTCCGGATTCGCATGTTACTTCGTTATATAAAAATTCTGAATTTCCACCGATCGTAACATCAGAACTCGAAAATACAGCGCCACCTGAACCGGAATTTGCCATATTTTTGCCGAACGCTCCAAAACTTGAATTAGTGATCGTCAACGTTCCAACAGCATAAACAGCTCCACCGGATTCTCCTGCTTCATTATCGTTAAATTGAGAGAGCGATATTCTGATATATTTCTCTGAATAAATTGCGCCTCCGTTTGCTTCTGCTGTATTTCCTTCGGCGTTTCCAAATGTTGAATTATCGACAGTTATATAACCTTCTGCGTAAATTGCTCCGCCGGATTCTTCTGCAACGTTTTTATTAAAATTTGAATTGTTTATTGTTACATTACCCTCTGAAAAAACTACTCCGCCAGAAATTCCGGATTCTTGGTTACTTATAGT
Source organism: uncultured Fretibacterium sp. (assembly GCA_937900285.1). Classification (GTDB taxonomy): domain Bacteria; phylum Synergistota; class Synergistia; order Synergistales; family Aminobacteriaceae; genus JAFUXM01. The sequence continues at coordinate 29,461 of CALCEM010000043.1, forward strand.
TGACCCGGAAATATTTACGTTACCGGAAGCATAAACAAAACCGCCGTCGCCATTTTCAGAAGAGTTTTTATTTGACAGCTCGTAATTTGTTATTTGAACTTCACCAATTACGTAAACTGCTCCGCCTGCTCCGTATGAAACATTATCAGTAAAACTATATGACGAAGTAATTTTAAAAGCCGGTGAACCTCCAGCGATAAATATTGCGCCGCCATCAGCATAATTTATATTTGAACTTCCGCTGCCGCCCTCAGTTTGATTTTGCGTAAAAACCATATTTCCAGAAGTTTTAAAACTTTCAGAAGTTCCGGCCCAAATTGCTCCGCCGTCTCCTGCGCTCAAGCTGTCGGAATTTGCAATATTATTCGTGAACGTTGCTCCTGAATTAAATGTAACAACTCCCGTCGACATTACGTAAACAGCACCGCCGTGATCTCTGGCTCTGTTATTTGTAAAAGTAGCTGTATTGCTGACCATCAAATTTCCAGTAGTAATATATAAACCTCCACCGCAAGATGTCATATTATTCGTAACATTTAAAGTCCCGTTTATATTTACTGAACCGGTGCTGATGTAAAATGCTCCCCAGTTGCCTATATAAGCCGATTCGCCGTCAATGCTCAAACTTCCAAAACTTACGGTGCTACTGCTTCCGGAATAAATTGCGCCTCCGAGTCCGTTTGTATATGCATATTCTTCAGTGCTTCCCATTGTTCCGGCTGAATTAGATTTTAAAATAAATGTTGTATTGCTTCCGGCTGAAAAAGTAGTAGCACCTCCGATATATATGCCACCTCCGTTTATTGCGGCACTATTAGATGAAAATTCAGCGCCTCCGTTAAATGTTGAATTTCCTCCAGAAATATATAACGCTCCGCCCGAACCCGAACTCGATTTATTATCTGAAAAAGTTCCGCCGGCAAACGTTAAATCTGATGTGGAGTATACAGCTCCTCCGCTTCCTTCTGAAATATTTTTGTTGAAGGTTGGTTCAGCGGAAAATGTTAAAGTCCCGGAATTATATACAGCTCCTCCGCTTCCGCCTGATGTATTAGTGTTGAAAGTTCCTCCGGCCATGCTCAACGTACCAGCCGAAAAAATTGCGCCTCCATTAGTTGCAGCGGTATTGCTCGTAAAAATTGGCGCACCTGCAAATGAAAATGTTACTCCGCTGTTGACGTAAATTGCTCCACCGTTTTCAGTTGCTGTATTTGATGTAAATGTCCCTGTCCCGTTGAAAGTTACGCCGGCATTTGTAGCGATAGCTCCTCCGTTAGCAGCAGAGTTTGAACTAAATGTACCGCCTTCAAATGTTACTGTACCGCCGGAATTATATACAGCTCCTCCGTTCCCGGTAGTCTTATTTGAATTAAATGTACAATTTGAAAATGTTGCGTTACCGCCGGAATTTATTTCAACTCCTCCGCCGATGCTGCTACCATCAAAAGTTACATTATTAAAAATTACGGTCGTGCTGACTTTAAAAAATCTGATCGCGCTGGATGCTCTGATCGTTCCGCCTTCAACTGTAACATTAGAGAATGTGCTGTCAAATGTCACGGGGTCTTCTTCATCGAATACATGAGTCCCGCTGATCGTAAAAACTGGTTCGGTGTCGGCTGTTTTTCCTTCTTCGTCGTCCACTCGTTTAGCTTCTTCAACAGCTTCGGCAAAACTATCGAAATTAGTTCCATTGTACTTAACATCAGCGTAAGCACAAGAACAAAATAATAATAATACGAATGCCAATAAAATAAATTTTTTCATGTTAAATCTCGTACCTCAACTTTTTATATGAAAGTGCAAATATCAAAATTAATACAAAACTTAACGCCCAAAATCCCGAATTACATCCGCCACCGCCTCCGCCACTTCCTGAAGCAGTCGCAGAAGGTGAAACATCAGACGAACCGGAATAAATATTTGATTCATATCCTACGCGAGCTATATATATACCTAAATCCCATTTATCATCCTCGTAGCCATCGCGAACGACTATATATTCATTTGAAACGTCATCTATTTCATCCGGAACAACTGTGACCGAAGGTTTTACACCGTCAGAAATTCCATCTAAAAGCAATAATATAAAACTCACCGTCAAAACTCCGCGATCTTCATCGACAAATACTTTTACTTGATCTTTGTAATATCCTAATTTGTCGAGAGTGTCCGTTAAATCGAGATGTTGATTTATATAACTGCTGTCAGTCGCAAAAGACAATAAATTTATACTGAAATATTTTGAGAATAAATTATCTATATTGCCTTTTGAATACCATTCATCGACAAGTGCGTCCCAATATTTGCTTAACAATAAATTATCTTTTGGAATATTAAATGTGATATGCACCGGGAGAATTCCATCAACAGATTTTGAATGCCTGTAATTTCCTGTAATTTGTTGTCTTAATCTTACGGAATGCAGGACTGAATTTGCATCACCAACGGTCGTAACTTCTACAGAGCCGTTACTAATCGTCGCTACATCAGGCATACTGGGAGTATATGAAGATTTTAAATTTCTTTGGACATTGGGTAAAAAATTATCATTCGTGCCCAGCAATCTGAAACCGGTAATTTTATATGGGTATGCTTTTACATTTCCTGTTAATTCGCCGGTGGCCTCGCCCAAATTTTTACCAAATATAATTTTATGATTCAAAATTAAATTATACGGATTAGGATCATTTGGATCCGGACGATATAAAGGAATTACGCGTTTATTTCCGGCCTTTATGTTAAACCTTAATCCAGTGTATACGCTCGTTAAACCGGGAGCAATATGGCTCAATTCATTTAAATAAAACTGGGGGTATAAATCATCAGTATATAAATTTCTCGGTAAATCAAATTTCCAATAACTCGGCTGAGGATTTGCAGTCGTATAAGTGTCATAACGCTGAACGGCGTATCTAATTCCGCAATTATTTGTAATTTCAGCTGTTAAAAAATAATATTCCGGGTTGCTGTCGTACATATCTGACTCAGAATCTAAAGCCAAAAATACCCATTGATTTTCGCCTTGTGTAGTATCAGCTGTAACACCCCAATTAAATTTATTATATGCTACTATGTTGCCCCTTGATGCTTGGTCTCTTAATATCGTTCTGAAAACTAACGGCGCAGTTTTATCAGTAGCAGTGTAATTATAAACATTCGCAATAACAAACGGAATATTTAAAGCCTGCGAAGGTTTGTCAGACGGATTTTGTCCAAAACCTAAATATTGTTTAACGCTGTCGTACTTGCTGTTAGAATTTGTTTTATTTATCGTAAATACATATTGTTTCCAGTTATCATCGTAACCTGTTCCGACTGGTGAACCGCTGGAATTTTTTAACGTAATATAATTTCCATCGCTAAAAACTAGATCAGGCGTTGTGGGTTCGCCATCAAATGTTGAAGCGTAATTTATAGTCAAATCCGTTGTAGTTTCGGGAAGCACCAATAAAATATTATATATGTCAGTGTTAGATACTTCCTCATTTGTTTCACCGCTCTCAATTGTTAAAGAATTTCTATCCGAAACGATATCGCCTTTAACATCCATTGAAACGGAATCCGCATCACCGCCCTTAGTTTGACGTGAGCCGGTAATTACTATCCATTGAGCACCAGAGCCACTCGATCCGTAAACGTCATCAAATTGATAATTAGCATTAACAACAGGTGAATTAAATAAAAAAATTGTCACAAGCATTATTAAGCCCGTGATCACACGAAAAAATTTCAAAATATAAATTACCTCCTAAAGTTGAAAATTATTTATTTTCTAGTTCGTGAAGCCCTGTGAGATCTCGCCGCCCTCGCTGAACGTTCCGGCCTCGTCCTTCTCGAAGATATATTTTTACTTTCGTTATTATTTTCAGAATTACCCTGCTCCTGAATATTTAAATTATTTTCGTTGTCTAATTCTTCATTTGTCGGAATCTTTACAGGTTGCGCAATTATTTTTTTAGGCTTTACCGGCTTCCATAATGATTCCGCTACCATCAACGATAAATATTTAATCGGAACTTCCAACGCTATACGAGCAAAACATTCAATAATTTTTTTGGCATAATCAGAATATTTTTTTTCATCCAAAATTTGACCCAGCTCGTTTAATCCAACAACAGCAAAAGCATTAACCGAAGGCAAATATCTATCAGCAGCAGACCTAAACGATGTAAAAATATTTGGTGAATTTTCCGGTATTAAATTTATTCCGCCAGATTTTTCATCATAAAATTTATTTATCATCTCGTCCGCCGTTTCCTGCGCAAATTTTAAAATGTCGTTTAATTGCTTTTCGCCGGTGTTAAAATTTTTACAGGCTTTATATAATTCCATTAAGCCCCATAATAATTCAGCATAATCCCCAGCCATCGCTTCAACTGTAACATTTCCGGAAGTCCAGACATGAAAAAATTTTTCTTTCACACGCAAATTTCTCTGTATAAATAATGCTGTACGTTCCGCAATGTCCTTCCATTCGGATTTATTAAAACTTACTGATGCTTTTGCCAATGCTCCAATTATTAGGCCGTTCCAGTCCGTTAAAACTTTATCGTCGCGAAATCCTGAAACCCTTTTGTCTCTGGCATTCAATAATAATTTTCTGCACTCAGATAATTTGTAACCTACTTCGCTGCCCTTTATTCCGTAACGCCGCGCCAATTCCGTAACCGTTGAAGCCTCGTACAAAATATTACAGCCTATGTGAGAACCTGCTAATTCGCCCGCAAAATTTCCGCTAGGCAAAACAGCATAAGCCGTACAAAATAAACCGGTGTTTTCATGTAAAATATTTCTGATCTCATCCTCCGTCCATAAATAATAACGTCCCTCGCCCTCGTCAGTATCGCCTCCAATCGCTGACCTAAAACCTTGAGAGTATGATTCATCGTTGCAAAAATCACGCTTTATACAAAATACAATGTCCTCTGCCATCAAATGATGAAACGGACTCCCCTTTAAATCCTGCGCTATAGACGAAATTAATAACAACATGGCCTGATCACACAAAAATTTTTCAAAATGCGGCACAAGCCAATGACTATCTACCGAATATACCGAAAATCCTCCGCCCAAATGATCATGAATCCCTCCGCGCCACATCCTACGCAGTGTAATATCTACCATAGTGAAAGCATCGTAACGTTCATAACCTGTCGTGTGAAATCCGGATTTTTCATCAGCAAATCTCAATAAAAATAATAATTTCGTGAAATCTGGATATTTAGGACTTTTCCCAAAACCTCCCCACTGAACATCAAAATTATTTCTCAAATTTATAAACGCCTCATGTGCAGGAATCGATCCGATTTTTCCGCCAAATTTTGAACCAGCAAAAATATTAAATCTTTCCTTCACCTGTTTCGTTAATTCTTCTGCTGTTCGGTCAATGTCTTCACGCTGCATCAACCACAGCCATTTTACTCGCGGTAATATATCAGTCATGCCGGGCATTTGGCCTCTGGTTCTTTTCGGCAGCCACGTCGTACAAAAAAACGGAAGTCCTTCAGGTGTCAAAAAAATATTTAACGGCCACCCTCCGCTCCCGTTTTGAGCAATACAGACCTCCATAAATAAAGCATCTAAATCCGGACGCTCCTCCCTGTCAACTTTTACGGGTATGCAAGTATCGTTTAACATTTCGGCGACTTCGGGATCGTTAAAACATTCTTTATCCATGACGCTGCACCAGTGACTCGTTGAATATCCAATCGATAAAAATATCGGCTTATCTTCGCGGCGTGCAATATTAAACGCTTCATCCCCCCAAGCATACCAGCCGACTGTGCTGTCCTTATGCTGTAATAAATACGGGCTTATCTCTTCAGATAATTGATTCTCCGGAACAAAAATATTTTTTTTGCGTTCGGCGATAGCTTTATTTTCTTCGATATATTCCCCGTATGATGATAATGGCCCTAAATCACTCATATATTTTCACTGTTCACTATTTCGATTAATTCGCTCAAATTATTTATAGATTTCCATGCGCCTATTTTAATAAATTCTTCGGCCGTTAAATTTCCTTTTGTTATTCCGATCCCGCGCATATTTGAATTAATTGCGGTTTTAATATCAATTTCGGCATCTCCTATATAAATAGCATTCTCACGAGAAATTTTAAAATATTCGAGAATTTTATTCAGCATCACGGGATCAGGCTTATACGGAATTTTCCCAAAAGGTTCTAAAGCTCCAACGATCAAATTAAAATATTTATTTAATCCTGTACGCTCGCACACTCTTGAAGGCAGTTCACGATTTGAAGCCATCGCTAAAATTATCCCCATCGATTTTAATTTCTCAAGCGTTGGGATCGTGTCATCAAACGGCTTAATTAATTTGCGTTCATATTCTGCGTTATTGTCGCGATACATTTGAATCCATTCGGGTTTAAAATCACCCAACAAATTTTTGCAATATTCATTAATCGGACACGCAATATATTTCATTACTTTATCGTGATCGACTTCAGGAATATTATTTTTTCTCGCAACGTAATTAAACCCGGCCATGATCGCGTAACTTGAATCCACAATCGTCATATCATGGTCGAATATTAATAACTTGATCACTTTCTTACCCCTGAACTTAACGCCTTTAAAGTGCTGTTACGATTTTTCGCAGCATTCTTTGAAGCAACTTCAGGCGAAGCCCAATATTTTTGAGCACGAGCCGTTAAACTTCCAATTAAATCTACTCCGAACATATTAAGCACAGTCGTAACTCCCAAAAATAACCAGACAAATAACGCCATAAATCCAATTAATTTTAAACTCGTTCTCAAAGCCCTATCAGTAAAAGTTTCAAGTTTTTTTATTTCCGCTTCGGCCTTCTGTTTTTCATCGTAAGTCATAAAATCTGAATTGCGTTTGATCCTAAATATTTGCCATAACGTCGAACCAGATTGCGCCCACGACCATAACCCAAACATGAAAACCGTCATTGCTATAAACGATATAAACATTAACATTTTTAAATTCCTCCTTTCGGGCTTTGTGATATTATAAATTTAAAATGAATACACGCAAAATAAAAATAATTATTACAGGTGTCGGACCTTCGAACCCCGATTTAATAACTGAACGAGCTTTAAAATTAATTCGCGATTCTGAATTAATTATAATTCCGCGCGCAAATATTAATAAGCCCGGCATCGCTGAAAATATAATTTTAAATTATTTCCCTGATAAAAATAAAATTTTAATGCCGGTATATTTCCCAATGACACGGGATTTTAATTTGCGTGACAAAATTATTTACGAACAAATTATAAAAATTAACGCTCAAATTAATAGCGAAAAAAATATTTTATTCCCCGTAATTGGTGACAGCGTTTTATATTCGACTGGAAAATATTTATATGAAATCTGGAAAAAAATTAACCCTGATATTGAACTTGAATTAATTCCGGGAATTTCCGCGCATTCTTTGGCGGCTTCGTGTGCAAAAAAATTTTTAGCGATGGACGACGAAATTTTAAGCATAATTCCCGGCACAGCAAATCATGATAAAATTTTAAACGTTATAAATAATTCTGATGTTATTGCGATTTATAAACCTAGTGCAATTAAAAATTTAAGTGAGATAATTAATATTAAGAATTTTAAAAAAATTATACGTGTTGATCATGCAGGATTTGATGACGAAAAAATTTTTACGGGTTCTGAAGCGTTAAAAAATATTCATGAATATATGTCGGTGATATTGTTATGGAAATGAAAATAATAATTGAAACTGTAAACATTAATAAAATTTTGGTTGATGCAATGAAAAATATTCCGCCTCCTGAAGGTTTTATTTATGAGTTTTGCGAGGCTGATGAAAATTTAAATGTAGAAGCAGACGCAAAAATAATAATTTCCCATGAAAAAATTTTTACGGGTCATCCTCACAAATATATTTTATGCACATCTCATCCAGAAAAATTAAATTTGCATGACCTTGATTGTTTAATTGATTTATGGGCTTGTCCTTTGAACGTTGAGACGGTTAAATTTTATTTCACGAAATTACAAAAATTAATTTCATCTGATCTTCACGACACGGAATATCACCAGAAAATTTTTAATATGGCGCATTATGATTTTTTAACGGGGCTGGCTACACGCTGGTATTTAAATGAATACATCGAAGCAAACCGCGATGAAATTAATATTACGTGCATATATTTAGATTTAGACCACTTGAAAATTTTAAACGACACTTACGGACATTTAGCCGGCGATGAAGCTCTTGTATTAACGGCGCAGTTGATTATGAAAGAATTTCACGATGGATTTTCTGCCAGATTGGGGGGCGATGAATTTGTTGTAGTGTTATTCAAAAAAGTTTCAACGTATGAAATTGAGAAGCGTGTAAGCTCGTTTATAAAATCGCTTTCAAAAAATTACAGCTCTAATCCCGGATTAAAAATGCTTTCGATCAGCGCGGGTGTTTCGCAGTCAACTTTTGATGTTCCCAAAACTTTTGAGCAGGTCATAGCGGAGAGTGATATTGCTTTATATCAGGCTAAAGATTGCGGCAGGGCATGCTGTAAAATTTATGAAGACCCCGCCATTTGAAATTTATTTAATATTTAAACTATAAAACCCGTTAAACCCGGAAATAATGCAAACATGAAACATATAATAATATAAATTATTAACGGCACCCATGATTTTTTTAAAATTTCTATCATCGTTAAGCCTGAAATATTCATCATCGCAAATAATCCAACTCCAACAGGCGGAGTTAAAAGCCCGATCGATCTTATTCCTAACATTCCGGCTAATGCGTGATAAGGTTCTCCGCCCAGTCTGAACGCCATCGGAACTATTACAAGCACTAACATGTACACGCTATTTAAAGATTCCGCGAACATTCCAAGAATTATTAACATGCCTAAAGTTAAAAGCGTCGCAGTCTGAAAATTACTGTCAAAACCCTCAACTATTTCCGTAATAATATTTAATATTCCAAGTTCTTCAATACATGACGATAAAAAATTCGCAGCAAATAAAACTATTAACAACGCCATAATATTCAACATGGTATCACGAATTAAATTTATAATTTTTTCCAGCGTTAAAGTTTTGTAAATTCGTAAAGTTAAAAAACTCCCAAGTAAAACGCAAACCGCTCCAGCTCTCGATGGAGTTAAAAATTTTGTCATTAGTCCAATGCTTACAACAACTAACATTGCAAAAACCCAAAATCCATCAAATAACGTTGCAAAAAATCCCTGAGATTTAATTTTCTCGTGACGCTCTGAAAGTTTTTTCTGATCTCCGTCCGAAGTTACAGAGCAATATACATATATATAAATTATTAGCGCAACCGTCAAAATTATACCTAAGAATAAACCAACCCGCTGACATATTCCAGCGTTTAAATATGAAAGTCCAGTCATAATTTTTAATGGAGTGCTGGGCGGTATTAAATAAGTTAAGATTCCTGCACACATTATTATTGACGCGCTGAAAGCTTTATCATAACCGGCTGAAACTAATAACGGATAACATAAACTCCCGGCAGCCGCAACAACTGAAGCCGAAGAATCCGAAACAGACGAAAAAAGAACAGTCACAAGCACCGCAGATAACGGCATAAAAATTTTTAATCTGCCTATGAAATAATTTAATAAATCGCTGATTTTCATCGCGAGTCCGCCGGAAAAAATTATTTTGCCAGCTATTATAAATAATAATATCGGTATTCCATCTTCGTGAATTGTCCGCGTTACAGCATAATATGAAAGCTCAGAAGCTGTTACAAGGCCGTCAAAAAAAGTTATCCATGATGCTGCGAATATACTCGAAAATAACGAAAGCCCAGTTAAAGATAAAATAAATAACATCGCAAGAATTATAATTATTATCATGTTATGAATTTCTCCCGATGATCACGTAAAAAATTGAAACCGGATAAACTATGAGCGAAATTAAATATAAAATTCCATTCCAGACATATTCCTCAGTAAAACTCATTCTGGATATAAAATCTTTCAAGCCCCAAATTAATACGACTTCCAGAAATATCAAATTAAATAATGATACGATCATGTAAAGTTTCATAATTTTTTCTCCATGAGTCATAAATCTTAAATTTGTGTGATGTTTGCTTTTAGCGCGGTGCAAAATGCTTAAGATCGTTAAAATCCCGTAAAGTTTCAAACTCAATGACGACAAATATAAATCCGGAATTAAGTCCATTATTTCGAGCAGACAAATTAACGCCAAAATAATCATTGAGATATTAACATCTAAATTTTCAAGTTTTATATTTTTCATGAATTTAAATTCACTTCCCTATTCTATTAAATTTAAAGTTCATATTAAGCATACTATTTTTTAATATTGAGAGCGTGTTTGATTTCCATTTGTTTATATATTCGTTAGCTTCTTCGCCTTGCAAACCTAAAGGAATAGTAAAACAGGACTTTAAATATTTTTGATATTCTTCATTTTCGTAAGCTTCTTTGAATGCCTGTTTATATCGTGAAATAATTTCCGGGTCAGTGCCCTTTTTTATAAATATTCCGTAGAATGGCCCCCACGGCAAACATTTTTTAAATTCCGGGAAATCTTCAGTTATTAATCTCGCTTTTACGCCTGGAAATTCTTTATCTGAGAGTATCGCCAAAATTTTAGCTCTTCCGTTTCGGGTTGCTTCTCGTGCCAGCTGTATTTTTGAGAATGTAAAATCAGCTTCATTTTCAAATACTGCACTCACTGCTAAACTGTCAGTCTGATACCATTCCTGAATAAAATAAGTTTTCGTATAAGGCTGTAAAACTGATACAGCGTTCCATGATAATCCCCCAACGTTCGTAATTGACATTGTTATTTTTCGTCCTGCTCTTGATGCTTCGACTATTTCACTGAACGTATGCCACTCGGAATCTACAGGCGAAATTATTGCTACGATGTCTGTGGCAATGAGTAAAATACATTCAAAATTATCATAATCGAGATTTCCATAACCTAAAAATTCATATAACGGAGGATTTTCGGCATTTATTAATAAATATTTTCCGTTTGATTCCTGATTATTTACGTAATTTGTTGCGTAAGCTCCTGCAAAACCGGTTTTATTAACAGGTGTAATTTTCAAATTATATTTTGATCCATCGACATATTTCAGCAGGGTTCTGAATAATATATCTGTAGTACCTTTTGTCCCCCAAGCTATTACGGCTTCGGAATTTAAAATATTTTGATCTTGCGCGTAAATTTTAAATTGGCAGGATGAAGACAGGATAAATATTAAAATGAACGACAGCGAAAAAAATTTTTTATGCCTCAAATTAAACTCCCCCTTAAATTAAATTAAATAAAATTAAATCAATTCAGAAAATATTTTACATTAAATTATTAATTGAAAAATATATAAAACTTCCGATAATAATACAAACTGATACCCGAATTTAAAAGGAGGTTGTTTATTAAGATGTATAGGAAAATTTTTTTAAGTTTTCTGGCGTTTATTTTTCTTTTGCCCGTTCAAGTTGAGGCTGCCACTTATAATTACTCGATTAATGAAACAAGATTTCCCGATGCAACTTTCAGAAATTTTGTGAAGCAGAATTACGACACAAATAATAATAATCAGCTTGATATAGCCGAATACGAAAATATTGAAATGATCAACGTAAGCGGCAAGGGCATAAGCGATTTAACCGGGATTGAATGTTTTGAGAGCCTGACGGAGCTTTATTGCCAAAATAATAATTTAAGTAAGCTGGATATTTCAAAAAATACCGAACTTGAAATTTTATTTTGTTTTAATAACCGTAATTTAAGCGAACTGGATTTAACGAAGAACACCAGTTTAACTCGCGTTTCATGTTATGGGTGTAACATCGCAGAACTCGACATAACAAAAAATACCGCTCTTACTTGGCTGAAATGCAGTTCTAACGGCATGACCGATTTAGATTTGAGCTATAATAAAAGCATCACCTGGCTCGATTGTTCGGACAATAATTTAACTGACCTCGATCTCAGCAATAACACCGCATTAACTGAATTATATTGCAGCTATAACGATTTAGATGCGTTGGATTTGGGAAATAATGACGCTCTTGAAATTCTAGAATGCACTAATAATAATTTAAACGGGTTAGATTTGCGTTCAAATTCAAATTTAGAAAGCGTTTCAGTTGGTGCTCAAAATATTGCCGGTTTAGTTGTTGAAGAGTCGGGCGGAAAATATACGGCGGATTTGTCAAATTTTTTCACCGGAATTTCAAAAGCATATGTAATAACTTCGAGCGTTTTAGGTTATGACAGTGCCGATCAAAAAGTTTCAACGACTTATAACGCGAGTAAAGCTCTTGCGACATTTAAAGAGAAACCGGCATACATGAAATATAATTACTCAACCGGTTATAATTCTGAATATATGGACGTAACTTTAACATATAGATCCGATTTGATGATAAACGCAACGAATTTCCCGGATGAAAATTTCAGAGAATATGTAAGCGAAAATTTTGATTCTGATTCAGATGGATATCTTGACGATGAAGAAATTGCAGATATTACAGAAATTGACGTAAGTTCTAAAGGTCTCACGGATTTAAGCGGAGTGGAAAATTTTACGAATCTCACAACCTTAAAAGTGCACAATAATAATTTAACTGAAATTGATGTGAGAAAACTGACAAAACTTCAAATATTTATGTGTCATAGCAATCAAATTTCAGAACTTGACATCAGCAATAACACGGCTTTAACACAGTTGAGATGTCAGAGTAATAAATTATCAGAACTCGATGTAACTAATAACACCGCTCTTACCGCGCTTTACTGTACAAATAATAATTTAGCTGAATTGGATTTGAGTGCGCAGACTGCTTTAAGTACTAGAAATATCAGCGGGCAAAATATAGATAATCTGATAATTATAAAGAGCAGTGATCAAAGCACGTATTATGTTGATTTAAATAATTATGTTGATGATGTTTCAAAAATTAACAGTGTTACGGCAAAAGATTCATCGAATAATTCAATAACTGTTACATATTCTGACGGTGTTGCGACATTTGATGAGCTTCCGGAGAGCGTTACATATAATTATGATACTGGTTATAAAACATCTACATTGATGGGCGTAACTTTAACCGCTTCAAATTCGCCTGTGATATTGACATCAGAACTTGAAAATATAACGGTCGATGATATAAACGCTAATGATTCATATAGTTTTACACTTGAGGCGACTGGAGCTGCTTCTATAGTTTGGACAGTGAGCGGTGATGACAGTTTACCGGATGGTTTAGAACTTGACGAGGACACGGGAGAAATTTCCGGAACTCCAACGAGCTACGGTAATTTTAAATTTGGAATAGTTGCGACAAATAGTTACGGGTCGGACGCAAAAGAATTTAATTTAAAAATTCCTGCAGTAGCACCAGTATTAACGCTCGGAGCTTTGAGCCTTGATGCTGCGGCGTTCGGAGAAGCATACAGCGTGACAATTACAGCAACTGGAACGCAGCCAATAAATTTAAGTTTATCGAGTGGCACATTACCAGATGGTTTAACATTTAACGCGAGCACCGGCGAAATTTCTGGAACTCCAACGAAGGGCGGAACATTTGAATTTACGATCGAAGCTTCGAACCGTGTCGACTCTGATAAAGTTACGTACACTATTGAAGTAACAGTTGAAGAAAATAAAAAACCTTCAATTACGACGAGTTCATTAAGCTCAGGAATTTTGAAAAATAGTTACAGCGAAACTGTTACGGCTGATGGAGAAGATACTATAACTTTTAAAATTTCGTCTGGAAGTTTGCCGACTGGGTTAAAAATTGATTCTGACACCGGAGAAATTTCCGGGACTCCAACAAAAAAAGGAACGTATACATTTACGGTAAAAGCTGAAAACGATTACGGATCAGACACGGCAGAATTTAGCATAACAATAACAGAAGTGCCGGTCATCAGCACAAAATCTCTATTAAATGGAACGATCAATAAAAAATATTCTTCAAAACTCGCTGTAAGTGCTGGAAGTCCTGTTACATGGGCTTTAACTAATGGGACGCTGCCTGCAGGTTTGGAATTTAACGGCGAGACCGGGCAAGTTTCCGGGACTCCGACTGAAACATGTTCGGGACTTGAATTAACGTTTATAGCTTCGAATGATGTGGGAAGCGCAGAAAAAACTGTAACATTGACGATAAAAGGCGTAAAACCTAAAATTGCTTCAGTTGCAAAAGATTTCAGCGCCGGAGTTGTAGGCGAGTCATATTCCGGAACTCTTGAATACACCGGGACTGAAACCGTAACTATAACCGCCGAAAAATTGCCGGATGGTTTGAGCGTGTCGAGCACTGGAGAAATTTCCGGGACTCCAACAAAATCGGGAAATTACAGCGTGAAATTTAAAGCGACGAACGATACAGGTTACGTAACGAAGAGTATAAAAATTGTTATATATGATAAGCCTGTAATATCGACCGCAAAAATTAAAGAAGGCACGACCGGAAAAAGTTACAGCGCAAAATTAACATTATCAGCCGGACCAAAATCTGTAACTTGGAGTTTAAGCGACGGGGCGACATTGCCGGATGGTTTAACATTTGTTGAGAAGACTGCGACTATAAAAGGCAAGCCGACGGGATTCGGGACATATACATTTAACGTCAAGGCTTCGACGGTTGCGGGAGATGCTACAGCGGATGTGACAATAAAAATAAATGCAGTTCCTCCAAAAATTTCAACTTCGAGCCTCAAAAAAGGAACTATGAACGCAAATTATTCCGCAAAATTAAAAGCTTCAAAAGGCACTGCGCCAATCACCTGGAGCACTTCGAGCACTTTGCCGGCAGGTTTAACGCTTGATGCCAGCGAGGGAACTTTAAGCGGAACACCAACCGAAGCCGGAGAATTTAGTTTAACGATAGTTGCGACGAATGCAGCAGGAGAGACCGCCGAAAAAACTTATAAACTCGTAATAAAGCCAGAAAAACCCGTAATCGATACCGCGAGCCTTCCCGATGGAACTGTTGGGAGTTCATACAGTGCACAAATGCAAGTTTCACAGGGCGTAAATATTACGTGGTCATGGTCTGGTACGAAGCCTGCGGGGTTGACGATAAGCGAATCAGGATTAATTTCAGGAACGCCAACGAAAGCAAAAAATTATAAAGTCAAAATAAAGGCTAAAAATTCGGCTGGTTCTGCTTCAAAAAGTTTCACGTTAATTATTGCTGGTTCTGCTTCTGATACTTCTGCGCCTTATGAATTTTCAACAGCAACAGCAACAACTACAGCTTCGACAGGTTTCAGCGGTGAATTAATCGAAAATACTCGCGAAGGTTTAACGCCTGAAATGGTGAATTTAGCACAGAGCGATGAATATTTAATAGCTGCGGTGTTACCAGAAATCAGCGTGACTGAATCGGGATTTTATGAAATTCCTGTTGAACTTGACGAAGAAATTCCGGAAGGTCTTGAACTTGTTTGGAAATCATTCCCAGTTTATGATGACGATGAAGCTGAAGCCGAAGCCGACGACGAAAACGAAAGCGACATTGCAGAATTTTACGATGAATCCGGCGAAGAAGTTACAGAAGTTCCGGAAAGTCATTTTATAACGGTGTCGGTATATTTGGAGGCTGGAACGATTTACGAGCCAATTATCGCGGTGAAAGTTGAGAAATAAATTTTAATTTTTTAATTTAATTCCTCTCCTTTAATTTTCGGGAGAGGATTTTTTTTATTTTTTATTTTTTATTTTATTATTTGCACGGGCTGTAACCGCAGCTGAAACAATATTCACAGCCTGAAATTAATTCAAGTGGCGCACCACAATCAGGGCAGAATCCTTTTGAATTTTTCGCAAGCTCTTCGGAATTTTTACGGTCAATTAATTTTTCAAGTAATAACGCAATCGCTTCAGGCACTGAACGCACTACGTGTTCATCATCACATTCGAGCATCCAAAATTCTTTACCCGATAAACCTTTTAACGTGTCTATAAAATCTTCTATGCTGCAACCCGAACGCAGTCCAATCGAAATTACTCGCGATAATGCTTCGGTCATTGCTTTCATTTCTGAACCGCTTTTCCCAATGTTTATAAACGTCTCAAACGGATCATGCCCATCAAAATTTAATGTTATATATATGCTGCCCCAAGGAGTTTTATCTTTTATGGTCTTGCCAAATACTACAAGCCCGGGACGCTCCTTAACTTTATGAGAATAATTTTTTTCAGGTTCAGAAGAAGAAGGAGCCGGGGCATTTTCATTTTCAGTTTTCTTCACTTCAACAGGCTGAAACGATCTCGAGCCATCTCTGTAAACCGTTATTCCTTTGCACCCAAGCTCGTAACATTCTTTATAAACGTTCTTAACATCTTCAACTGTTGCAGAATTTTTTAAATTTACCGTCTTGCTTATTCCGCTGTCAATATATTGCGCAAATATCCCGGTTACTTTTACATGCTGCTGTGTCGTAATATCATAAGCCGTTACATAAACCGGATCAGAAATTTTCCCGCCTGATAATTTATACTCTTCGCGCTGAGAATCTTTTATTAATTTGTGCCAAAAGTCACGATCCTCAAAACCGGAGCCATCAGATTTTGAAATTTTACGACTCCACGACCACGCAAAATTAGGCTCAATCCCGGAACTAGCATCAAGTATCATCGATATAGATCCAGTCGGAGCAATCGAAAGACGGCGAGAATTACGCAAATTTCCAGCATATAAATTATTTAATATAAATTCTAATTCTTCATTGTTCTTAAATTCTTCGAGAGTGTTTAAAAGAGTATTCGGTATTAATTTTTCATCGCGCATTCTCTTTAAATTTCCGTCATGATAATTTTCAAATAATTTTTTTATTAATTCATGTTCTGGAAATGGATTTTTATTTACATCCGTCACAAGTTTTATACTCGCAGTTAAAGCAGATCGAGCCATTAAACTGCCTAAATTTTCGCAGAAATTATTAAACTCATCTGAACCGTAAATTATATTTTGTAATATCGAAGCATCCGCAAGTCCCATTATTCCAAGTCCAACGGGGCGTATTAATTTCGTACGCTCGCCAATTTTTTCAAGAGGATAACTGCACGCATCAATTACTAAATCCAAATAATACATCGACCTGAATATTTGCGCCTCAAATTCATCCCATAAAAATTTTTTATCCTTTACAAATACTTCTACATTCACCGAACCTAAATTACAGCTCGTAAAATTCGGCAAAGGCTGTTCACCGCATGGGTTCGTAGATTCTATATCCCAATCCGAACTTAATTTTAAAATATTATCTTGCCGCGCACGATCTATAAAAAATACTCCGGGATCTCCGCGCTTCCATGCTGATTCGCAAATGTGATCCATTAAATCGCGAGCTTTTATTTTTTTTGCGACATGGCCGTCAACTCTGGATTTTAATTCAAAATCTTCATCTTTTTCCACTGCGTTTATTAATTTGTCTGAAATTGCTACGGAAATATTAAAATATGATAGCTTCCCGTCTTCTGTTTTGCAGTCTATAAAATCATAAATATCCGGGTGATCATCGAATAACATTCCCATTAACGCAGCCCGGCGCTTTCCTCCTTGAACAACTACCGCGCCCATTGTGTTCCAAGTTTCCATAAATGAAACAGGTCCGGATGCTTTTCCTCCAGTCCCGCCGGCTATTTCTGAACTCTGCTCCCGTAAATGTCCAAAATTTCCGCCGACTCCTCCGCCGAATTTACTTATTATGCTGGCATTCTTCACACTCTCGAATATTCCTTCAATGCTGTCAGGTACACTGATTACGAAACACGCAAATAACTGTTGATTTTTCGTTCGGGAATTATAAAGTTTTCTGTAATCGTCAAGCGTCATTGCGTCAACATTCTTGTAAATTATCTCGGCAAATT
>CALCEM010000044.1 GCA_937900285.1 uncultured Fretibacterium sp.
GCCACAACGGAAAATAATTCGGGAATTTCCCATAATACGGAACTATAAAAGCAATCTTATACTTCTCCAAAATTTTTTGCCACCTTTCAAATTTATTTTATTACTTTATTTCAACGCTTGAAAATTATATCATCGCGAAAATACCAAAATTTTAATTTAATACCTCTTTTATAATGCTCATTCCTTCACGTATTAAATTTTTATCGGCTTGCGATCCCATGTGTCCGATTCTGAAAACTTTACCGGCTAAAATTCCATAATTACCACCAACTGCCAGCCCCCTTTTACGTAATTCAAAATTAAATTTTTCCCAGCTCAAATTTTCCGGAACATAAAACGCCGTAACAGTCGGTGAACAAATTTTTTCACTCTTAGGAAATAATTTTAAACCTATTTCATGGCCGAGATCGCGACATAATTCAGCGGCTTGCGAGTGTCGATTTATACAATTTTCCAAGCCTTCAACGTTTATGATTTCATTCAGCGAAATATTTAAAGCCTTCAACCCGTGCCAGTCATGTGTATACGGAGTAAATTTTATTTCCGGAACTTTTTCCCAATTAGAATAAGCATCATAACCTGAATATTTCACGCGCCTAATTATTTCCCAAGCTCTAGGCGAAATACTCGTAACTGAAATATTTGAAGTCATCGACAAAACTTTTTGACTGCCCAATAATCCAATATCAATTTTATATTTGTCCACGTTTAAATTTGCTCCGCCAGCTGATGAAACAAAATCCACTATAAATAACGCTCCAAACTCCCGCGCTATATTTCCAATTTCTTCAAGGCATTGCGTTAAAGTTCCCGAAGGCGTTTCACAATGTACAGCGGTAATTACATCAGGACGAAATTTTTTAACGGCGTTATAAACTTTTTCGGGTTCTGGAACTTCATCATAATTAAATTTTACAATTTCAGAATTTACCCCAAAACTTTCGGCCATGTCAGCAAATCCTTCGCCAAATATCCCGGACGATACAGCTAATAATTTATTTCCAGGCTTAAGCGTACTTTTTAACGCTCCCCACAAAATTGACATCGCTTCACCCGAAGTAATTACAATTTTATTTTTTGTGTGTAATAATTTTTGTATTAAATTCTGATTTTCGGCGTAAAGCTCAAAAAATTCATCTTCAAGATCAGCGCTTCCAAAATCGTTTAAATATGCTTCTCGTATTTTCAGAGGAATTTTAACCGGGCCGGGAATTAAAGGAATTTTATAATTTAACATTACGAACAAAAACACTCCGCGAAATAAAAAATTTTTCAGAGTGAAATTATAAACTATTTCAGCGTTAATAAAAATTCTTCGGCTAAATTAATTAATTGCTCATCGTTTAAATCGCTCTCAAATATTAACGTGCAATCCGCACTGATCTTGATTGAGAGGGCTGCAGGTAAAAAATTAACCCGTTCAATTATTGCAGGGTGATCAAAAATATTTATTAATTTATATTCCGAATCACTGCGCATAATTCCGGGATTTAAATTTTTTTCGTTCGGGATGTTAAATTCTCCGGAAGCTGATCCGATCATTAAAATTATTTCGAGATCTTTATTATTTTTATTTGCGTACGTCCTGTAAATAATTTTTCCTAAATCTTCGGAATTTACATCAAGTATTAAATTTTTTACGTATTCGCGTTTTAAATTCCAGCCGTTAAAATTTTCTGGCAGATTAAAATTAAAATCAAAATCGTTCGCGCATAAAATTCCCGACATCAAAATTAAAAATAAAATTACGCATCCGGCTTTGATTCTTTTAGCCATGATCTTCTGACTTCTGATAAAAATTCATCGTATACTCCGCTCGCAAAATCCGGAAACGTGTAATCAAAACTCTGCCATTTTTTAAATCTATATCTCATCGTAACTTCCGCAAATATTCCGTCATGTAAATAAATTCTATGCGCATGATCCTTCGTTGAAGCTAAAATTATCCGCGCTCCATCCAAATATCCGGGATCAATATTTACGGCTCTTATAGGCTGACGGCTTTCCGCTTCGAGTTCGATCGCTGATTTTTTCCAGTCAACCAAATCCGCAGGGTCCCTCAAATCCGGAAAACTTAAAAATATTCTCGTTAAATTCGGGCTTATGTAATCATAATAATTTGTCTTGTTAAACGGCACGGGTTTACTAATAATTTCAGGTTCGCCCCATAAATTTTTTAATTTTTCGATTGACCAGTTTAAAAATTTTTCGTCTGGATATAACAACCCGGAAATTAATTTTACTTTAGGCTGTATCAAAATGAAAAATCACTCCCATTTGTATAATTAAAATTATTATCTCGTTCCTGACCAGCTGTTAAAAGTCCCATAGCTTGAGGCCCAATATTGTCAATTACATCACTGGATTTATTTTGCTCCGGAATCTGTTCAAGATTAATATTTTTTTTGCGTTTACGGCGTTTACGTTTTTTATTAGGCTTTGTAATTTTAGATTCTGAATTTAAATTCATGTTAGCATCATCAACATAAATATAACCTCTGAATTGTCCCTGCCATTCGCAAGCATAATAATTTTTTTCGTCTCGAACATCATCAGGAATTGAATTTAATCTCTGCCATTTTATGCCCTCTGATTCAAGTTTTTTGATCCAAGCCTGTCCAGCCGCAGCCCACCACGTAATATCCTGAGCTTCAAGCAAATCATCCGTACAATCATCAAGCGAAAAAATTCCGTCCTGCAATTTCTTAAACGATAAAAACCGCGATTGCTCCGGAGTTTCAATTCTCACAATAAATTCATCTCGTTCAGGTAATTCATTAGCGTTCAATTTTTCCGGGCCATTTCCAAATAATTTAATTGCTTCAGGATTTAAAATTAATTTTCCCCGTGCACTCATAGCAAAAGCTACAGGAGCTTCCCACCATTCCGGGAATTGAGGTTCATCGGGATTCAGAGCGCGGGATAATTTCGCGACAAATGCTCCGCCGGTCTCAATAAACAACGCTTGAATATCTTCAGGTGTTTCAAATTCTTCTATATCAGTCGGGATGATGATATTACGTGAAATAATTTCCGGCAAAGTTTTTATTAACGAATCAGCGCAACCTCTTTCAACGAGCGAAACTAATTGACCCTTTGACAAAATTACCGGGCTTCCATTATCTGGAACATATACACAGTATTCCGTCATGCTCTCAAATAAATTTCTAAGCAAAAATAATAAAGTCGATTCGCGGGAAATATTTAAAATACGTTTCAATTTGATTTAAATTTTTATTAATGCCTGCGCAAAATCTTCAGGTGAAAAATTTTGTAAATCTTCTGCTTTTTCGCCCAATCCAATATAACGCACCGGGATTTTTAAATCTCTAGCGATCGAAATAATTACGCCGCCTTTTGAAGTGTTATCATATTTAGTTAAAATTATCGAGTTCACCGGAATAATTTCATTAAAAGTTTTTGCCTGCATGATTGAATTTTGTCCGAGCATTGAATCTAAAACTAAAACCGTATTTAAATTTTTTTCTCCAGCTTCGCGCAACAATACCCGATGAATTTTATTTAATTCCTGCATTAAATTATGTTTATCGTGCAAACGTCCGGCGGTATCGACAATTAAAACATCAGCGTTTGAGCTTTTTGCTGCCTGCCATGAATCAAAAGCTACGGCGGCCGGGTCTCCTCCTTGAGAATGCGCTATAACTCTAACGCCGGAATTTTCGCCCCAAATTTTAAGCTGTTCGACTGCTGCAGCCCTGAAAGTATCCGAAGCTGACATAATAATTTTTTTGCCTTGAGATTTAAATTTTTTTGCCAGTTTTCCCGCGCTTGTAGTTTTTCCGCTTCCGTTTACGCCGATCATTAACAAAATATAAGGCTTTGAATTTAAATTAAAATCTTCTCCCATGCCTGGAACTGAATTTAATTCATTGACGATTTTATCAACGAAAATATTTTTAAGCTCGTCGGGATTTTTAATTTTTTTGGATTTTGCTTCCTGTTTTAAAAATATAATAGTTTCCTCAGCAAAACTTAAGCCGGTATCGCCAGTAATTAAAATTTCTTCGAGTTCGTCCCAAAACGCATCATCAAAACTATTTGATTTAAATAATTTTGCTACGGATTTGGTCCATTTGTTAAAAATTTTAGAAAATAACGCCATGTCTAAAACTTAAAATTATTTCGGCAGTCTGCGCATAAAAATAATTTCATAGCCGTAATGTCCGCTGGTAGTATCTTGGGTGCGTCTTGAACCTACAACCTGCCAACCTTCGCGGCCTCTTGATGTCATGACCTCGTTTAAATTTGGATCGAGAATAAAATCAATTGAATACTCATAAGACGGAATAACCTGAGAATTATTATTATTTCCGTTTAATTCGAGCATTTCAGGATTTTGAGCCATTGTTAAAGTGTCGTTAAGTGCTTTAAGCTGAAAAACTCCAGCTCCTCCCAAAATTGTCAGCATCAATAATAAAAATGGAGTTAATAAACTAGTTTTAGATTTAGTTTCATTTGAATTATTCGACACGTTAAAAGATTTTTTATTTCCGCTTAATTTATCACGTAAACTCATAGTAGTCTCCTTAAAATTTTCTTCTCCTGGATTAATAACGGGAACGGTATTTAAATTTAATTCCGGTCCTGAAGCGATTTCCTGAGTAGGATTAATTTCATTTTCGTCAGGGTCTTCAATCGAAGTAATAGCACCGAGCGAAGAGATGTCCCAATCTTCGTCATCATCGTCATCGTTAATAATATTTTCCTGATTATTAGGCGGTGTAGGGTTTGGGGTATCTTCCGGTAAATTTAGATCTAAATCTACTTTTCTAATTTCTTCGGGCATTTTTGGATTTTCAGTAGCCTCCTCTTCAGAATTAACGTTAATATTTAAATTGTCCTGGATTTCCGGTTTAATTTCCGGTTGTAAATTTAAATTTAAATCTGGTTTTGATTCCTGGACATTAATTTCAGGGGTAATAATATCAGTTTGAGTTTCATTATTTATTTCTGAATTTTGTTCAGCATTAATTTCATTTTCGTTTTCATTTTTATTTTCAATTTCAGTTTCAGTTTCAATTTCAGTTATATTTTCATTTTCAGCTTCATTTTTATTTTCGTTTTTATTTTCGTTTTCGGGTTCGGATTCAGTTTTGATTTCAGGATTTAAATTTTCATCAGAATTACTTTCCTGCGTAACAGGCGTAATAATATTTTGTTCGGGCTGAACTTCAGAATTTAAATCATTTTCAGGATTAATTTTAACATCTTCGGTTTTATCGGTATTAATATCGGGTTCATTATTATTAAATTCGTCACCCCAAGTTTCATTTTCTGGATCGGTTTCAGAATTTAAATTTTCATCTTGAGTTTTAGGCACGTCATTATTAATAATATTTTCGGTTTCAATTTGTGTATTTTCGTTTAAATTTTCTGATTCTTCGTCGAGTTCGTTATAAATTTCGTCAACTATGTCGTTATTATTATTATTTTCCGGGTTGAGCGTCAAATTTTCCGGCAAATTCATAGCGCTGGCGATATCTGCTAATAATTTATCTTCGGCGGTTTTTAATTCAGGTTCGGTTAAATTATTTTCGTCATCGTTTTTCAAAAAATTTTCCGGCAAATTATAAGGTTCTGGAGTTATTGGGCTAATATTCGGAGCGTTTCCGGTCATAGCTTCTGCGATGTCAGCGAGTAATTTATCTTCGGCGGTTTTAGTAGATTCGGGCATTGCGACAGTTACCGGAGCTGGAATATTTTCGGGGTCTTGGTTTTTAATTTCTGGTTCTGATTCTGGAAAATTTTCATCGACACTGATTGTTAAATCTGCTTCGGGTTCTGGCAAAAAATCCCCTTGAATTTCAGGCTCGTTAATAATTTTATTTTCGTCGACTATTTCCGGAGTAACAACCGGCTCTGTAATATTTTCTGGTTCATTGATAATTTCAGGTTCAGCGATCACTTCGGGAGTAATTTCATTTTCAGGCTCATTTGAAATTTTTTGTTCCGGCTCATTAATCGTTTCAGAAATATTTTCCTGCTCATTGATAATTTCAGGTTCAGCGATCACTTCTGGAGTAATTTCATTTTCAGGCTCGTTTAAAATTTCTTTTTCCGGCTCATTAACTGTTTCAGGAATATTTTCAGGCTCAGAAGTAATTTTATTTTCAGGTGTAATACTCGGTTCAGTAATATTTTCCGACTCGTTAATAATTTTAGGCTCATTTACTATTTCCGGAGTAATTTCAGATTCAGACTCATTTAAAATTTCTTTTTCCGGCTCATTAACTGTTTCAGGAATATTTTCAGGCTCAGAAGTAATTTTATTTTCAGGTGTAATACTCGGTTCAGTAATATTTTCCGACTCGTTAATAATTTTAGGCTCATTTACTATTTCCGGAGTAATTTCAGATTCAGACTCATTTAAAATTT
>CALCEM010000045.1 GCA_937900285.1 uncultured Fretibacterium sp.
CCTCACCTCACCTCACCTCACCTCACCTCACCTCACCTCACCTCACCTCACCGAAGCCGGATTATGCACAGAATTATAAAGTTGTGTTTTTAAGCGATGGATGCAGAGATTTACCCTCAATGATCCGCAGAATGAGTCTGCAAAATAAAAAAGATTTAACAGATAAATTCATATGGGATGAAAAAGATCCGGATTATATTATTTCTACAGAGCGTGTCTTCACGTCTAAAGAGTTTTACGAGAAATTTAAAAAATATTTGAACGAGAAAAAACGGGACAAAATATTTATTTTTCATACTGGGGAATGCGTTGACGCTGATTTAAGTTTGTTCGATTACGTCATAACGTATGATGTAGATTTAAAAAGCAAAGACAGAGCAGCTTACGGGGTTTGCCCGTCAATTTTGGATTTTGAGAATAAAAACATTTTCAGAAATAATTTAACTTACGATGAAGCTAAAGCGAGATTAAAAAATTTAAAGTTCTGCAATTTTATTTATTCTCACGCTCAACTTCCGAGAGATGAATTTTTTCACGAAATTTCAAAATATAAACAGGTTGACTCCTTAGGCCCTCACCTCCATAATGTTGATATTCCAGAATCGCGCAGTAATTCTGATTGGTTTAATTTGAGCATAGAACTAAAATTAAATTATAAATTCAGCATCGCAATGGAAAACGCAGAATTTAGGGGCTATAACACTGAAAAAATTATTTCAAGTTTCAGAGCGCACACTATTCCAATTTATTGGGGCGACCCTGCCATTGAAGAATTTTATAACCCCGAAGCGTTCATAAACTGCAATAATTATAAAAATATTGGCGACATAGTAGAAATTATAAAAGAACTCGACAACGATGACGAAAAATATTTAAAAATGGTCACGCAGTCATGGATGACACCTGAACAGGAAGCCAAAATTTTAAAATTGTCAGATGACTACGAAAAATTTATTGATAACATTTTCACGCAAAATATTCACGATGCAGTCCGCAGACCTTTAGGAATATGGAACGAAATTTATATAAACACCTATTCACGAAATATTTACAAGCCGAGTCTATTAAGGAGAATTTTAAGAAAGTGTAAACGAATCGTAAAAAAATTAATTGGCGCGTAAAAATTAAAATTAATTAATTAATTAAATCAAGAGGACGGCATAAAATTTAAATTTGCTATCCTCATTTTATTTTTTGTCCTTAAAATTTTATTAAATTTAATCCGATTTTCTCCGTTTATGGTCGAAATATTCCCGGAACATGATGCTATTTCAAAATCTCCAGTAAATTTTTTTGATTCATATTTGAACGCTTCATGATTAAAAACACCAAGCGACACATCCCACGTTGCTCCCAAACCTTGAACGCTCCCAAGTAAAATATTTTCAGCCTCACAAACCTTTTTTATTTCCTGTAAAACCTCTTCGCCCCTGTCAATCCTTAAAATAAAATCATCACCAAATTTTTTATACTGCAAATTTCAACACCTCTCAAAAATTAAATAAATTTTCACGTCATGGCCGGTATTATAAAAATTATTTCTGCGTCATTTCGTTATTTAAATTTAAATTACCGCTTAATTTGAAACCACCTGAAGTATATTATAAAAGATAATAAAAAATTCCCCCGCTCAAAATTTTTATTTTTGTTAAAAATCTCAAACGAGGGCAATAAATAAATTTTCAAGTTAATTAAATTCTCTGCGCTCTTTTATTCTTGCAGCTTTTCCGCTTAATTTTCTCAAATAATATAATTTCGCGCGTCTTACTTTTCCTTTGCGCTGTACTTCTATTTTTGCAACTGATGGACAATGCACCGGGAAAATTCTTTCAACTCCTACACCGTTCGAAATTTTCCTGACAGTAAATGTCTCATCAAGTCCGCCATGCTGTTTGGCTATTACTATACCTTCAAAAATCTGTATACGTTCGCGAGTTCCTTCTTTAATTTTCACATGAACGCGCAATGTATCTCCGGGTCTAAAATCTGGTAAAGGTTCAGCCCTGAAATATTTTTTCTGAACAAAATCTACTGCGTCCAATTTAAAAAATCCTCCTGTTAAAATTCAACGTTTACCTAAAAATCTGTCGAGTGATATAGCTATTAAATTATTTAAATTAATGCTGATTTCACTTTCAAATATATATGCCGATAAATTTTTATAATCAATATTTATATTTATATTTATATTATTTAAATCTTCCGAGTTATCAGCAAATAAAAATATTATATCGCCTGAATGTTCGAGGCACTTGCGTTTAACTTCGAGACAATGCAAAGAATTTTTTATAATTCCGGGATAAATTTTTATAATCAAAGCGTTATTTATATTTTTATTATCCAGCAACTTAAAAACATTCCCGATAATTTTCGCATCAACGCCGGAATTTTTTAATTTATCTCGTAATTTATGATCTTCTGCAATTATATACGGCCTCGAAATTCCATAAGCAACGCAAATTTTATTAATATCATCGTTTAAAATTACATCACGGGCGATTACACATAAATAAATTTTTCCTGAAATATATTCGCTTATGCTCGCTCTTGAAATTAAATCAGGTCTCCGTGTTAAAGTCCTTTTAACGGCTTCGCTCCTTCTCCATTTTGAAATATCTCCGGCATTGCCACTTAATAATACTTCTGGAACTTTTAAATTATTCCATTCGGCCGGCCTCGTATAATTCGGATTGTCAAGCATCCCCCTGTAAAATGAATCTTCGATCACTGATCTTGATCGTCCTATTACTCCGGGTATTAATCTTGATACTGAATCTATTACAGTCATTGCAGGAATTTCACCGCCGGTTAAAACGCAATCTCCTACAGAAAATTCGAGATCAACATATTTTTTTATAAATCTTTCATCGATGCCTTCATAATGTCCGCAGATTATTATTAAATTTTCCTGAAGAGCTAAACTCTCAATTAATTCCTGATTTAATAAAACCCCTTGAGGCGAAGGATATATAACAAAATTTTTTTTATCTCCGTTCCAGACAGAATTTAAAGCTTTTTCCAACTGCGGAGCCGCAAATAACATCCCGCCCGAACCAAATACATAATCATCAAGCTGTCTATAATTTCCCGTGCCGAAATCTCGAAAATTTATTACATTAATATCAAGTAATCCAGATTTAACAGCCCGCCCAGTAATTCCGGATGATAAAAAATTTTCAAATATTTCCGGGAAGGCCGTAATAACATTAATTATCGCTTAATCCTCGACTATATCAACGTCAACACGTTCGCCGGCTTTCACTGCAGCAGCTTTAGCGAGTAAACGTACTGCGTTAATTGTTGCGCCTCTCTTGCCGATAACGCGTCCTACATCTTCATGAGCTACACGGATAAGTATTTTATTGGTATTATCTCCAGTATCACTCTCCACGCTGACCGACTCCGGCTGCGTTACAAGGTGTTTGACGATGAACTCTACCAGCTCTTTATAATCGACCATTTCGGATCTGCTCCAGATTAAATAAAATTAAAAAACTGAAGCAGACGACACCTCCTTTCAAAATTTTTATACGCCTTATATTCAGACAGAAGCGTCTTCAGCCTGTTTCGCAGTCTTTCGATGAAGTTTACAAAGCTATTATTCACGACGTTATTCTGTTTTGTCGTTCTTAAATTTATCCCAAATTCCCTGCTTCTTTAACAATCCACGTGCCGTCTCAGAAGGCAGCGCTCCGACTCCAAGCCAATATAATGCACGTTCCTCATTAATATTAACCGAAGCAGGATCAGTCATAGGATTATATGTTCCGATTAATTCTATAAATTTTCCATCTCTCGGCGAACGCGAATCCGCTACAACCAACCTGTAAAACGGAGCTTTTTTCCGACCCTGACGCGACAAACGAATTCTTACCGCCATTCTTTAATTTACACCTCCATGTCTGAATTTTTTAAAACCCACTATCTTCCGAATAAATTACGCAACTTTTGACCCATTCCAAAACCCGAACGAGAACCAGAAAAATTTTTAAATAATTTCTTCATCTGCTCGTACTGGGCTAAAAGCTGGTTAACTTGTTGAACCGACGTGCCTGAACCTTGAGCAATTCTCCGCCGTCTAGAACCTTTTATAATTTTAGGGTTTCGCCTTTCTTCGGGTGTCATTGACTGGATTATTGCTTTATTATGTTTCAGAATTTTAACGTCAGCGTTTTCCGCCTTTAAATTAAGTCTATCAAATCCGGGAATCATTCCGGCTAATTTCTCGATCGGACCTAATTTTTCTATTTGTTCAAACTGAGATAAAAGCATCTCAAGATTAAACTGCTTGCCTAATTTTCCGGGTGTTACTTCCTTTAAATTTTCGTTTAAACCTGCTGAATTTATTTTTTCGACGAGTCCCTGTAAATCGCCCATCCCCATAATACGCCCGGCCAGACGTTCGGGATTATAAATTTCCAGCGCATCGGTCGCTTCGCCTACTCCTATAAATTTCACCGGCACTCCAGTAACCGCCCGGATAGCTAAAGCACTTCCCCCGCGAGCATCGCCGTCCATTTTCGTCAAAAATAATCCCGTTAAATTCAAAAGTTCATGAAACGATTTTGCGACGTTCACAGCTTCCTGACCCATCATCGCATCAACGACTAATAATTTTTCATGGGGAGCAATTATTTTCTCGATATTTTTTAATTCCGTCATCAAATCTTCATCAATCTGAAGTCTTCCGGCAGTATCCAAAATAATTACATCGTTCATGTGAGAATCTGCGTAAATCTTGGAATTTTTCACGACATCTAAAACATTAACTTTATTATTTTCCGGTCCGTAAAATGGAATTTTCGATGCTTCAGCCAAAATGCGCAACTGTTCAATTGCTGCAGGTCGCCTCAAATCACAAGCAACAACCAGAGGATTATGAGCCGAATTTTTTAAATGTTTTGCGAGTTTCACCGTGCCCGTAGTTTTTCCTGAACCTTGAAGACCCGCCATTAAAATAACCGTTGGAGGTTTTGATGAAATGTTGATCCCCTGCACATTTTTACCCATTAAATTTACAAGCTCTTCATACAAAACTGCGGCGATTCTATCATTTGCGGTGATCGAGTTTAACACATCGAGCGTTATGGATTTTTCGCGAACTTTTGCGATCAAATCTTTCACGACTCTAAAATCAACGTCAGCCTCAAGCAAAGACCTTCGGATTTCTCGTAACGCGTTATCTACGTCCGCTTCTGATAATTTTCCTTTGCTGCTTAATTTTGAGAGTGCTGCGGATAATTTTTCTTTCAGAGATTCAAACATTTTAAATTTAATATCCTCCTTTCGATTTTAATTTTAATATTTCTGCTTCAAGTTCATTAATTTTATTTTCGAGCCTCTTGATACTTCGAGCAAAACATAAATTTTTCTCCAGCAATTTAAGTTTATTTTCCACGCGCTGCCTTATTCTTGAAACTGCTTGTCTGCTAATTCCTAATTTTTCAGCGGCTTCGGTTAAACTCAAATCCGAAAAACATACAGCCTCATAAATTTTCCGTTGTCGTTCGGTCAATAACGGCGAATAAAAATCATACAACAAATTAAAACTTATACGCTGTTCAAATTCTTCAGTGCTCATGTTTGTAAATTATAAAAATTTTAAATCACCTGTCAACCATTTTTATTTAACAGCAAATAATTTTTATTAAATTTAACAGCGTAATTTATCTGATTGATTTAATTTTTTCTTTGTATTATTTTTAATGCATACAAAATAATTAATTTATTGATCTGCAAGTCCCAAATTTTTCAAACAAGGGAGGATTTTTCAAAGTATGAGCAAAAAATTAGTATCAGAACTTGTAACCGATTATCTTGAACGCAGGGATGTAAAATATATTTTTGGATTATGCGGACATACTGTAATCGGAATGCTTGATGCGCTTTCAAGAAGTAACAAGATCAAATATATTTCAAACCGTCATGAAGCAGTCGCCTCAACAGCTGCCGATGGTTACGCAAGAGTTACTCACAAAGCGTCCGTAGTAATGTGCCATTTAGGACCAGGAATCACAAACGTATTAACAGGAGTCGCAAATGCTGCATTTGATTCTATTCCTATGGTGGTATTTGCCGGCGATGTACCGAGCTATTATTATGGCAAACATCCTCACCAAGAAGTAAACATGCACGGAGATGCTACACAGTATAGAATGCTTGAACCAGTTTGTAAACGTTGCTGGCGAGTTGATGATCCTGAAGCATTGCCCGACATTTTGGATAAAGCTTTCAGGCTTGCTGAATCTGGTCGTCCCGGACCTGTATTAATTGATATGCCGATGGATATTTGGTCACGCGAAATTGAAGAGGATTTATTTGCAAGAACTTACCAGGACAGCCATATAACAATTAAACCGGCACTCGATCCTGCAGCAGCTAAAGCGATCGCAGAAAAATTAATTAACGCTAAAAATCCCGTAATTCATGCAGGCGGAGGGATTTTATTAGCACAAGCTTCGAAAGAATTAGCGGCACTCGTTGAATTTTTAGATATTCCAGTTTCAAGGACGTTAATGGGGCAGGGCTGCTTAAGTGATAGACATCCTTTAATGGTCGGTCAAACAGGTTTCTGGGGATTGGCCAGCACTCATGAATTTACGTTAAATGCTGATGTAATTCTTGCGCTTGGGACGAGATTCGCAGAAGCTGATTCATCGAGCTGGTATCAGGGTGTAACGTTTGATCCTTCAGTAACGAAATTTTTACAGATAGACATTGATCCGTCTGAGATCGGCAGAAATTATCCTGTTGAGATCGGAGCAGTTGCAGATCTTAAATTAGCGTTGGCTCAAATTTTGGAAGAAGCTAAGAAGATTAAGCCGGAAGGAATTAAGAGAGCTGGACTCCGTGAAAAAATTCAGAAGGCAAAAGATGAATTTAAAGCTTCAAACGTAGCAATTTCCAACGATGACAGATTCCCAATGACACCGCAAAGAATTTTAAAAGATTTAAAAGAGGCCATCCCGGAAGATGCATTAATTTTCACTGATGTAGGCTGGAATAAAAACGGAGTTGCTCAACAGTTTGAGATCACGATTCCCGGAACGGTTCATCATTCTTCAGGACTTGCAACGATGGGATTTGGAGCTTCTGCAGTTTTAGGCGGAAAGATCGCGGCACCTGATAAAATTTGTATTGCGTTGGTTGGAGACGGCGGCTTTGGAGTTAATCCGACCTGCATGGCTACAGCTGTAGAAAAATCCATCGCCTGCACTTGGGTCGTAATGAATAATAAAGCATTCGGAACGATCGCAGGACTCGAAAATGCAAATTATCACACAAAATTCGGAACGGAATTCCGTACACCAGACGGCGCAGAATATTCACCGAACTGGGCAAAAGTTGCGGAGGGTTATGGAGTTGAGGCGATCAGAGTTGAGAAGGCTGCTGATTTCCGTCCCGCAATGGACAAAGCCGTAAAAGCTAATAAAGAGGGTCGGCCGTTCTTAGTTGAAGCAATTATGGAAAATATCGCAGTTCCAACGCCTGGATGCTGGAATATTAACGATATTTATACACCGAGCGAACTCGTTAAAGAGGGTAAACTCGTAAAGAAAGAAAACGGCAGATATGTACCGCCAAGTCACGCAAAATCACATATAACGAAATAATTTAATGAGGGGGAAATTTTATAAATGCCACATGAAGTAACACCAGAAGAAATTAAAATGATTGATGAAATGGTTGTAAAAGCCAGAGCAGCTGCCGAAATTATTGCAACTTACGATCAGGAACGCGTTGATCATTTGTGCCGTGCAATTTGTGCAGCTCTTTACCCGTTAAAAGTTTGGGGACCTATTTGCGACGAAGCAGTTGACGAGACCAGACTCGGCGATAAAGTTACGAAGAGAAACAAGCGCAACAAGTTAAAATTAATTTTGCGTGATTGTTTACGTCAAAAGAGCGTCGGAATTATTGAGACTATTCCGGAGAAGGGACTTGTAAAATATGCTAAACCGGTCGGAGTTATTGCGACATTAGTCCCGACGACAAATCCGTGCGTTACACCTGCAGGCCAGGCAATTTACGCCGTGAAAGCACGCGACGTTTTAATTTGCTCACCACATCCGAGAGCTAAAAAAACAACTTGCAAAACTGTAAATATTATTCGTGATGTTCTTGTTCGCGAAGGTGCACCGGCTGATATAGTTCAAGTAATCGAGGAGCCGAGTTTGTCATTAACGCAGGAATTAATGAAAAAAGTAGATTTAATTATCGCGACTGGCGGCCGTCCAATGGTTAAGTCCGCATATTCCGCAGGCGTTCCGGCTTATGGTTCAGGTGCAGGAAACTCAACGGTTATTGTTGACAATACAGCTAACACCAAAGAGCGCGCATATGAAGCAGCCATGAACACCAGAATTTCAAAATGTGCTGATTTCGGTTCGGGATGTTCCTGCGATGGGAATTTAATCGTACATGAGAGCGTGTATGATAATTTTGTGGAAGGTCTCGAAAAAGAGGGAGCATATTTCCCGACATACGAAGAAGCCGAAAAAATTAAAAAAGTTATGTGGGATGAAAATGGTCACAGACTTCCCGACACAGTAGCTATTTCTGCGCAAGCTCTTGCGAAGGCTGCCGGCTTTGAAATTCCTGCTGACCGTAAATTTATCGCAATCAAACGCAACGGAACTGATCACGACTTCACAATTAACACTGTTGAAGACATGAAAAAATGCATCGGTAAAGAGCATTTCTTCTCAACCGAAAAATTAACGACATTATTAACATTATTTAAGTACGGCGGAGAATTCCAGACGGCACTTGACATCATGTTAATGATCTTCGACAAAGCAGGCGGAAAAGGACATTCATGCGGATTATATTCATTTGATGATGATCATATTAACCGTTTAGGAATGTGCGCACCTGTTTCACGTTGCATGATCAGACAGCCTAATAATCGCGGGAACGCAGGTTCTGCAACAAATGGAATGCCTCCAACGAACTCGATGGGCTGCGGAACTTGGGGCGGAAACATTGTAAGCGAAAACATCACGTTAAAACATTACATGAATACCACTTGGGTAGCGCGTCCAATACTTGAAGATATGCCTTCATTGCAGGCGTTATTTGGAGAATTTTACGTCGACGGAATGGACGAAGAATAAATTTAAAATATCTTAACAAAAATTTTTTGGCCATCGGTTATGTTTTATGCCGGTGGCTGTTTTGTATTTTTATTTCTTGTTTGAAACGGAGAATATAATTTTATGAGAGCAAATTTAAAAAAATTCGTGATGCTTTTTATTTTGGTTGCGTGCGTTATTATCTTGTTTGATAAAATCTCTTATTCAAGTGAGATCAACAAAAAAAATTTTTATCACGAACTTTCAAAACGTTTAAGCAAAAACAGAGCAGATTATTCAAATTTAAGTAATGAGGAATTTGCAAATTTTAGAGCGGTAATTTCAACAGGCATAACAACCGGAAAATTATACAGGTCATCATCTCCCGTAAAAGCTTGGGGCAATCGAGATATTATTTCAGATAATGCAGCAAATAAAGCAGGCGTAAAAACTTTTATAAATCTCGCCGACTCCGAAAAAGATTTAAAAGCACGAAAAAATTTTAATCAAAAATATTATTCAAGACAAAAATTTATATGCTTAAACCTCAATTTAAAATTTAAATCAAAAAATTTTCAAAATGCTCTGGCGCGGGGGTTTAAATTTATGGCTGAAAATGATCCGCCGTTCTTAATTCATTGCGATTTAGGAAAAGATCGAGCCGGATTATTTTGCGCGTTGATCGAATGTTTAGCCGGAGCTTCCGCCGATGAAGTTGTTAATGATTTTATGATCTCGTTTTATAATTATTTCGGAATTATAAAAAATTCAGACGAATACGAATTTATAGCAGACAACGAAATAAAGCCATTTTTAGCGAGCATCTTGGAAGTAAAAAATATTTATGACGTAAATTTATATAATGCTGCCGAAAAATATTTTTTAAAAATCGGTGTATCGCAAAATGAAATTAATACACTTCGACAAAAATTAAAATAAAAATGAAAAAATCCTCCCGTTAAAAATTTCAGATTTCAGGAGGAGCATTTAATTTAAATTTTAAATTAATTTTAATTTATCTGACCGGGATATTTTTTGCTACAAAGTTATGCCACAAAATAATATTACGCCTCAATAATGACATGTTGCCTATTGAAATTACCGGCATATTAATTTCTAATCGCGCATTCGCCTCAAGTTTGTGACGGCGATTTAAATAATTTTCAGAATAATTTATTTTATCGGGCATCGGCAAAATTTTCCCTGACACAAGTGCTTCTTTTGCATTTTTAGGCAATGACAAATTTATATTAATTTCAAGCACAAACGGGAATTTTAATTCAATCGTCGGCGGAGTGTTCGCAAGGTCATTCAACATTACAGGCTCAAAAAATGGTAATATCGCTAAAATCCCACGTCCAGTCCCCGCAATACCGGGCCGATTCACAACTTTAAAATTTAATTCGCCATCCTGAATTTTCAAATTTTCATAATGCGTCAATCCCGGAAATAATGAATATAAAATTTCTTCTGGTGTACCGCTTAAAATATTATTCCAGCCTCCAGAAATATTTAATTTTACGTTTCCGTTAAGTATGCCATTTTCATCAAGTTTTAAATCCATCAAGGCATTTAATTTATTTGCGCTAGCTTTTGAAATCGGAATACTTTTTTTTATTAATCTGCCCTCGTTTGAAACACTGTAAATTTTTACACCCTGCATTAAAACGGGATCATTCAGCGAAAAATATTTTAATTTAAATTTAGGATCAGAACTTTTTTTAAATTCAATAACAGGCTCGTAAAATAATGCTTCACTTAACGGCGAATCCTTTTCAGGCTCATAAGGCAACGCCCACCGCATTTCCGTATTATTAAGCCATGAATTGGCTAAAATTAATTTCTCGGATTTGCTCCAGCCTCCAGAATTTGGAATATTTCTGCGAGAATTTGATTCAGCCAAATTAATATTTGGTTCGGATTTCAACCAGTCTATAAAATTTTTTGTGCCGCCTTTTAATATTTTTGTTATTTCTGGTGTCGGCTTTACGCTGCCACTGTCATCGGCCCTGTTAAATACGCTCTTCAACCCGTTTTCATTCCGGACATTTCCGTACGCTATTCCAGAACGCTGAATTTTTGATAAACCTGCTAACGGATTAAACGCTTCAGAATTAATTTTACGCCAGGTGTATACAGTTCCGTATAAACTATTTTGAACGATGGGGCGCAAATTTTCCTGAGGGAACGTTACATAATTCAAAGCCTGCTGCGACGTGATCTCAATTAAATTCTCCCATATTCTTAAATCCTCTTGAAGCCAGCATACTCCATCAAATGAAATATGTTCAGGTAAAATTTCTTTCCATGCAATCAAAATTATAAAATTTTCGGGTAATTCGCCATTAAAATCAATTATATTTAAATTATTCTGCTCAACTGGTTTTACATCACGTATTTTTTTGTCGCTCGCAAAATCGTATAAACTAGAATGCATAATATTAACATTGCCATTTCTCGGAATTTGTATATTCCAAGTGAGCCATTTTGAATCAATATTTTTGCGGCATAAAATTATATATAATCTCGTTATTTCCATTCCGCCATTTTCGTGGCGCGTGACGTTTGTGCTCTTTAGCCAAATAATTCCATTATCATCGGGATATGTCGAAAAATCCGGGTTAACTCGCCTCATCTGTTGAATATCATACGGCGGAAGCCCTGAAGGTTTTTCATATGTCCGCATAGCATAAGAAGGAACAGAAATTAAAATAAAAATTAAAATTAAATTTAACACAAAAAATATTTTTACTCGACGCATAATTTTAAAGTCCTTTACCATGACAATATTTATATTTTTTCCCTGAACCGCATGGACATGGATCATTACGTCCGATTTTAACGGCTTTTTTAACTGGAACATTATTATTATTATTTTGAGCCTGATTAAATTCGCGCTTTTCGAGTTTTATATTTTGCGGCTGCCTTGAATAATTTTTCTCGGTCATTACTTTTATTCTGAAAATCTGCTCACTAAAAGTATTTTTAATTTGTGCCATCATGTCCTGAAATAAATTAAATGACTCAAATTGATACTCGATTAACGGATCTTTTTGCCCAATCGCACGCAAACCAATTCCGCGCCGT
This sequence comes from uncultured Fretibacterium sp., assembly GCA_937900285.1. Lineage (GTDB taxonomy): Bacteria > Synergistota > Synergistia > Synergistales > Aminobacteriaceae > JAFUXM01. The sequence goes on from CALCEM010000045.1 coordinate 12,162, forward strand.
AATTCATCCATGCCCAGTAAATGCTCGCGCCATGAAGAATCCAAAATATTTAACAGAACATATTTAACAAGACCGCCGGCGATATTAATATTATTTTCAGAGTTTGAATTTAACTCATTAATTTTATTATCGTAACGCGATTTTATTTCACTTAAAATTTTTTCTTGAGCTTCTTCCACTTCCTGACGCGACATTAATTTATTTATTCCTGCATCATGGCCGAATAAATTTTTTAATTTCAGTGCTGCACGTTCCGGATCAGGCTGTGAATTATCCTCAGGAAAATATTTATCAATAACATCATAAATTACACCTTTCACTATATCCCAACCATATTCAATCATTTCGCGGTCCGGTGTATTTAAAATCGTTTGACGCTCCGTGTAAATTGCTTCACGCTGCTGGTTCATGACGTTATCATATGCGAGTAACTGTTTACGTATATCAAAATGCATCTCTTCAACTTTTTTCTGCGAATTTTCAATAATTTTTGACAGCATCCCGGATTCAATAGCTTCACCGTCTTTCATTCCTAGTTTACTCATTAACGGTTGAATACGGTCCGAACCAAATAAACGTAATAAATTATCTTCGAGCGATAAATAAAACCTCGATGTGCCGGGATCGCCCTGCCTTCCTGAACGTCCTCTCAGCTGGTTATCAATTCTGCGGGATTCGTGGCGCTCAGTTCCAATTATTGCGAGTCCGCCGGATTTAGTTACGCGGTCATGTTCTGTTTTGCACTGGTCAATATAATTTATTAAAATTTGTTCGTAATCGGTTTTAATCTGCTTGAAAATTAAAATTAAATTATCGATAATTTTATCACCGGCCGGAATATGTTTCTCGTTTAAAAAATTCTGCGCTAAGTCTTCAGCCTGAACATTTGAATATCTCGCGAAATAGTCATAAACTTCATTTGAGTTTAATTCAGCATGTGAAACATTAAAATTTCTCGCGTTGCTTAATAAATCTTCTTTCGCCATAAATTCCGGGTTTCCGCCGAGCATTATATCCGTACCGCGTCCGGCCATATTAGTGGCGACTGTTACAGCTCCTTCGTGTCCAGCTTGTGCGACGATCATGGCTTCGCGTTCGTGATGTTTAGCGTTTAGGACTTGATGGGGGATTTTTCTGGCCTTTAATAATTTGCTCACCTTTTCGGAATTTTCGATCGAAGTGGTTCCGACTAAAACGGGCTGTCCATTTTTATGGCATTCTTCAACGTCATCGGCGACTGCGTTAAATTTTTCGTGTTCAGTTGCATAAATTACATCTGGATTATCGATGCGGATCATTTTTTTATTTGTAGGAATTGTGATGACCTGGAGGCCGTAAATTTCTTTAAATTCTTCCGCTTCGGTTGCAGCAGTTCCGGTCATGCCGGCTAATTTTTTATACATTCTTAAATAATTTTGCAGCGTAATAGTTGCGAGCGTTTGACTTTCCCGGCCGACCTTAACGCCTTCTTTTGCTTCAATAGCCTGGTGTAATCCGTCCGAATATCTGCGCCCAATCATTAAACGCCCTGTAAATTCATCGACAATAATAATTTCGCCGTCTTTTATTACGTAATCTATATCGCGTTTATATAATTCGTGGGCTTTGATGGCCTGTATAACTCTGTGAGCTAAATCAGAATGAGAAGCATCAGAAAATAATCCGGGAATTTTTAAATATTCTTCAGCTTTTATAATTCCTGCTTCAGTAATTGAGATGCTGCGCTCTTTTTCGTCCTTTTCGTAATCCTGATTTAATTTTAAAATTCTTGCTGCTGAATCTGCGCGAGTATATAAACTTGTATCATCATCAGCGGTCCCGGAAATTATTAAAGGCGTTCGGGCTTCGTCTATTAAAATCGAGTCAACTTCATCGACTATACAGAAATTATGTCCGCGCTGTACCATTTCTGAGGATTTCATCACCATGTTATCGCGCAAGTAATCAAATCCAAATTCCGAATTAGTTCCGTAAGTAATATCTGCGTTATATGCTTGTGCTCTTTCTTCGTCAGGCATGTACGGGTAAATTACTCCGACTGACAGCCCCAAAAAATTATAAACTGGAGCCATCCAAGCTGCGTCACGCCGAGCTAAATAATCATTTACTGTAACAACGTGAACCCCTTCTCCTCGTAAAGCGTTTAAAACTACGGCTAACGTTGCGACTAAAGTTTTACCTTCACCGGTTTTCATTTCTGCAATTTTCCCATCGTGCAGAGCCATGCCGCCTATTAATTGGACATCGTAATGTCTTAAACCAATCGTGCGCGCTGAAACTTCCCGGACTATAGCGAAAACTTCCGGCAAAAATTCATCTAATAAATCCGGATTGTCGCGAACTTGTAATTTAATTTCGGAGCAACGTATTTTTAAATCATCATCGGAACGTGATTTAACATCGTCATCATATGAGTTAATAATTTCGACGAGTTCATTATATTTTCTGAGTGCTCTATCATTTGGATCGAGACCTAAAATTTTTTTAATAGTGTTTAATATCAAAATAGCACCAAAAATGATAACTAAAATGTCAAACGCTTTTAGGAAGCCTAAAAGAACATAAGCTAAAACACTAGTGCCGTCTGCATTTATACTAAATACGGACAAAGCTATGGCGATTGCTAAAAACATAGCGACACTAAGCGAAAGCTTGGAACTCAGTTTAAAGCCTATCATCATAACCAAAATGACAATAATAGGCAAAAATGCCAACAAAGTATGCATTGCTAGATCTCCTTTGTGATTAGATTGAATTATTTCTTAACAATTCATAAACTAGTGAATTATAGCAAAAAATTAATAAATAACAAATAAATAAAAATAATTTAAATTTTTTTTAAAAAAACTTTAAACAAAAATATA
>CALCEM010000046.1 GCA_937900285.1 uncultured Fretibacterium sp.
ATAATATTTTTTAATCATGAAGATTATAAGGAGAATTTTTTAATGCGAAAATTTTTGACCCCGATAGCGATTTTAATTTTGATTTTATCTGAAAGTTTTTCGTTTGCCGCTGAAATTCGGAGAGCAAATTTAGACGAAGCCGAAACATCTTTTACAAACGCATATTTATATATGATGAATCGGGATTACTGGAACGCCCAAACAGATTTAGATCAGGCTCTGAAATATAATACTTATCTTGTCGATTATTATTTACTCACCGCGTTAAATCAAAATTCTATGGGAAACAGCCCGGAATCTTTAAGAGCTTTAAACAGTTATTTAGAGGTCAGAACGCAAGACCCATCAGCTCCGAGAATTTTACGGAGTTTAGAAGAGCAGGCCAACATTATAGACATGATAATTAATACAATGCCCTTCCCGGTAAATTGGAGATTGTCGCGCACTGATGTCCAAAATTATTGGGAGACTGGTTACAGAAGACCTCTCAGCATTACGGGAATGGGAAAAATAAAAGCTCTTGGCGAATTGGTTTGTATTTCTGACACGTTCGGAAGCAAAATTTATATACGTCCGGGAATTAACGGCAAAAGCCCAACGCCAATTTTTGCAGGCCGTCCGAGACCTTTCAGAGAAGTTAATGTCCCTCATCCTGTAATTTCTATTCCGTTCGGTGATGGTTCGTTTAAGGTCGTTAACTCTTTCGGCGAAATTTACACGTTTGAAAATTTAAATCAACATGAGGACCCAATCTCGGCAGATCATTACGGCGATTTGATTTCAAAAAATATTACTGATGCGGAGATGATCTCATCAAATTTATTTGCAATTTCCGACCCGGTCTCCCGAAATATAGTTTTTTACCGTTTGAGCGATCTCGAACCAATGTATATTTGGACACCGCCATTAATACCGGGAGAATTATTATTTGAACCTGTAGCGGTTGAACGTTATGCGGATTGGTTAGCGATTGCAGACCGTGCGAACTCCAGAATATATATTTTTAACATAACGAGCCACAATTATTTTGCGATAAATAAAATTAAATTTCCCCGTGATTTATTATGGTCGCCATTGGGAGAATTATTTGTGTTGACTGAAGAGGGGACTATAAAAATTTTTATGGTGGATTTTGGAACGCGAAACGCCGCAGAAAATAAAATGAATAACCCTTGGGAAAATTTTAATAATATTTGGGCGTTATTTCATTCTCCGGAAGGTGAAATGTTATGCCTCGACACTGGAGCATCAGGAATTTTAAAAGCTATCATGACACCACCGCGTGAAGGCGATGACGCATTTTTAGGAATATACCGGCCATCCGTAATGACTCAAGATAAACGCGAAAGTTTTATAATTAATGCGACACTTTCATCGCCCTTTAAATCTTATATGCATCGGACTGGTTTAATTTCCCAAACGGCTTGGAACGATCGAACGATGAGAGCTTCTGCGATTTGGCAAGAAAAAAAAGATTTTGACGGATTATTAATTTATCGTTTAAATTCTCTTCCGCGAGGTCAGTTATTATCATCTAAACTGCGTCCGGCCGTAATTCGTGAAGGCGATAACATAAAAAATATTTTGGCTTCATACTGGCTGTTACATCGAGAAACTTTAACTAATATTATTATTGATGCTTCTGTGAGATTTACGAGCGAAGAATTAAAAACATTACTGCAATTTTGTTTATTGAACGGCTTGGAGCTGGATATATGGGCGAATGTTGTGCCGTCATTAGCATTAACTAGGGCATCAGGCTACACCGGCGGAAAAATAATTTATGGTTTAAACGGTTTACCGGAATTAAGTGCGCCCGGAACAAATTTACAGATTTATATTCCATTGCCTGAAGAATTATCATCATCGGGATATCCTGGGCGGTCAATGTTAGCGGTGTATTTGGATTCCGGTTTAATTCAGTCAAAATCTTGGATGCCGTTATGGCCGGATATGTTTGAGACGAAATAAAAATAAAATAAAAATTATTCGTTAAAATTATGTTGTATATTCTTAAGACGACTAATTTATTATTTATTCTACTGATTGACGCGCAAAAATTTATAAAATAGAATTTAAATATTTAAATTAAATAGTTCCAGAATTTGAAATTTTTGAAAGATTTTTTTTAATATCAGAGCTGAAGTTTTTGGGTTAACGTTCATTTATTTTAAGAGGGGGTAAAAACTTTTATGATTAAACTTTACGAGGGCGGTATATATTTAGTAAAAGGGACTGAGATCGTACCGGAATCCGAATCAGCTAAAGTAAAACAGCTCACAGGCAAAGACGCGAACAAGGACGAAGCTAAAAAAGGTACGATAGCTTACGGCATAATGAAATCGCATAATGTTTCCGGCGATATAAATCATTTAAAAATTAAATTTGATGCAATGGCCTCACATGATATTACATTTGTCGGAATTATTCAGACTGCAAGAGCTTCAGGAATGAAAAAATTCCCGTTGCCTTATGTTCTTACAAACTGCCATAACTCTTTATGCGCGGTCGGCGGAACGATCAACGATGACGATCATTATTTTGGATTGACTTCAGCTGAAAAATATGGCGGGATTTATGTTCCTCCTCATATTGCCGTAATTCATCAGTTTATGCGTGAAATGTTTGCTGGTTGTGGCAAAATGATTTTAGGTTCAGACTCTCACACAAGATACGGAGCACTCGGTACAATGGCAATCGGTGAAGGCGGCGGAGAACTCGTTAAACAATTGCTCGAACAAACTTACGATGTAGCATATCCCGGAGTTGTAGCAATTTATTTAAAGGGCAAACCTGCTCCATATGTTGGACCTCATGATGTTGCGCTCGCTATTGTTAAAGCAGTTTTCAAAAATGGTTACGTCAAAAATAAAGTTATGGAATTTGTCGGTCCCGGAGTTTCAAGCATGACGACGGATTATCGTAACGGTGTAGATGTAATGACTACTGAAACGACGTGTTTATCATCTGTATGGCGCACTGACGATGACACCAAAGAATTTTTAACCGAACACGGACGCGGAGGAGATTACAAAGAATTAAACCCTGCTGAAGTTGCTTATTATGATGGCTGTGTTGAGATCGATTTGTCAACAATTAAACCGATGATCGCATTACCTTTCCATCCGTCAAACGGTTATGAAATTTCTGAACTTTATGCGAACTTAAAAGACATTTTAGCCGAAACCGAAAAAGCTGCCGAAAAAGTCGCAGGAGGCCGTGCAAGTTTTACACTTCTCGACAAAATTACATCAGACGGGAAATTAATGGTTCAACAGGGAGTAATTGGAGGTTGTGCAGGCGGAAATTATACAAATGTCGTTGAAGCAGCTCACGCATTAAAGGACAAGACATGCGGCTACGGTGAATTTTATTTAAGCGTTTACCCGTCATCCCAGCCTGTATTTATTGATCTCGATCGTAAAGGTTTGCTCGCGGATTTAATGGACGCTGGCGCGATCATTCGTACAGCATTCTGCGGGCCATGTTTCGGAGCTGGTGACACTCCTGCAAATAATGCGCTCTCGATCAGACATACTACACGTAATTTCCCGAACCGCGAAGGATCAAAACCTGGTAACGGACAAATGTCAGCAGTGGCATTAATGGATGCTCGTTCAATTGCTGCAACGGCTGCCAACGGTGGAAAATTAACAAGCGCAGAAGAATTAAATTGCTGGGGAGATGTTCCGGCTTATCATTATGATGATAAATCTTATAAATCGCGTGTATATTGGGGATTTGGGAAAGCAAAACTCGATGAGCAGGAAATCAGATTTGGACCAAATATTAAAGACTGGCCGGAACAGGAAGAACTCGCCGAAAATATTTTATTGCGCGTTGTGTCGAAGATTCTAGACGAAGTTACGACGACCGATGAGTTAATTCCATCTGGAGAAACTTCATCATTTAGATCGAATCCTCTCGGACTTGCAGAATTTACATTATCGAGACGCGACCCCGAATACGTCGGAAAAGCTAAGGAAGTCCAGAAAATTGAAAAAGCCAGACTCGCAGGTGAAAATATTTCTGAATTAAATTCAGTTTACGATGCAATTAAGGAAATTCCGGGACAGGAAAACGTAGACGTTAAAGCGATTGAGATCGGCTCAACAATTTACGCAAATAAACCCGGCGATGGTTCAGCACGTGAGCAGGCCGCAAGCTGCCAAAGAGTTTTGGGAGCACTCGCAAATATTACTCAGGAATATGCCACGAAGCGTTATCGTTCGAACTGCATGAACTGGGGAATGGTTCCGTTCCATCTTAAGGGCGATCCAAATTTTGAGGTCGGCGATTATGTTTACGTTCCGGGAATCAGGACGGCTCTCGATAAAAACGAACTTAAGAGCATCAAAGCATATGTAATCAAAGGCGGAAAACCTGAAGCGATTGAGCTTTATATTCAGGAAATGACCGAAGACGAGCGCACGATCGTTAAAGCCGGTTGCTTGATCAATTTCAACAGAAATAAGAATAAAAAATAAATAGTTTTAGTGATTTAAATTTTCCCGAATGCTTGCAAAATAGTATTTGGGAATTTTCAATGTATTTTATAAAAAAATATTTTATGTGAAGGGAGATAGTTTGAGTTGGCAAAAATTCAAATGACTACGCCGATCGTCGAAATGGACGGAGACGAAATGACAAGAGTTCTCTGGAAAATTATCAAAGAGGATTTAATTGAACCTTTCATCGATCTCAAAACGGAATATTATGATCTCGGACTTCCAAAACGCGATGAAACTAACGATAAAATTACTTGGGATGCCGCCGAAGCTACAAAAAAATACGGTGTAGCTGTTAAATGCGCAACGATCACACCCAATAAACAACGCGTTGAAGAATACAAATTAAAAGAAATGTGGAAAAGCCCCAACGGTACGATCAGAATGGTTCTTGATGGTACAGTGTTCCGCGCACCGATTTTAACGAGTTGTATTCATCCAGTCGTAAAAAATTGGAAAAAGCCCATTACGATCGCTCGTCATGCTTATGGTGATGTTTATCGTGGCACAGAGTTCAGAGTACCGGAACCGGGCAAAGCTGAATTAGTTTTCACCGGCAAAAACGGCGCAACATTCCGCGAAACTGTTTATGATTATGAGTGTCCCGGAGTTTTGCAGGCAATGTATAACAAAGATACTTCAATAAATTCATTTGCCCGCAGCTGCTTCGAGTATGCTTTAGCGACAAAACAGGATTTATGGTTCTCAACGAAGGACACAATTTCAAAACAATACGACCAGACTTTTAAATTACGCTTCCAGGATATTTTTGAGAGCGAATATAAAGCAAAATTTGAAAAAGCCGGAATTACATATTTTTACACGTTAATTGATGACGCTGTTGCACGTGTAATGCGTTCTGAAGGCGGATTCATTTGGGCCTGCAAAAATTACGATGGCGATGTTATGAGCGATATGGTTTCGACTGCATTCGGTTCACTTGCGATGATGACCAGCGTACTTGTTTCACCCGATGGAAATTTTGAATATGAAGCGGCTCACGGAACTGTTACAAAACATTGGTACAGATATAAAGAGACCGGCAAAATGACCTCAACGAATCCTGTTGCAACAATTTTCGCGTGGTCTGGAGCTTTAAGCAAGCGCGGAGAATTTGATAAAAATAACGCTCTCGTTGATTTCGGCAAAAAACTTGAGAAGGCTACAATTGACACGATCGAAAGCGGAATTATTACCGGCGATTTGAAAAATTTATGCGAGCTTCCTGCTGAAAAAATTCAAGTGAAGGACTCAAAAGAATTTATAGAGGCCATTGCATCGAGATTATAAAATAAAATTTAAATTTGTGTCAGCTGCAAAAAATAAAAAATCCCTCCTTATGTTTTAGGGGGGATAAATTTTTATATGGGGTGAAATTATATTTTTATTTTTATACGCGTTCCGTTACGATTCTGAAGCCTGCTTTTTGCAATTCGCTTTTTATTAAATTTATTTGCTCGGCGTTTCGGGTTTCGAGAGCCAATTTTAAGAAACAGCTATTTATGGCCATGTTCGTATCTCCGCGATCATAATAAACTGAAACGACATTAGCCCCGCATTCAGCAATAATTCTAGAAACATCCTGCAATTGTCCGGGCTTGTCGACTAGTTCAATCGTTAAATTTACGTTTCGCCCAGTCATAACCAATCCACGCGTTATAACTCTCGATAAAATATTTACATCGATATTGCCGCCTGAAATTATGCAGACTGTTTTTTTATTTTCAATCGGCAATTTATGGAACATTGCAGCAGCAACAGGAACAGCTCCCGCACCTTCGGCAATTAATTTCTGCTTTTCAATTAAAGCCAATATAGCCGCAGCGATTTCGTCTTCTGAAACACAGACAATATCATCAACATATTTTGAAATTATCTCGAAAGTATTTTCGCCGGGATTTTTAACTGCTATACCATCCGCAAAAGTTGAAACGCTCTCAAGAGATTTGCGCTCATGATCTTTAAAAGAATTATACATACTAGGAGCACCGGAAGCCTGAACGCCATAAATTTTAACGTCGGGCTTTAGTGATTTTATAGCAAACGCTACACCAGAAATTAAACCGCCTCCGCCAATCGGAACAATTACGACCTCAACGTTTTCGAGCTGGTCTAAAATTTCTAGTCCGATCGTAGCCTGCCCGGCGATTACGCAATCGTCATCATATGGGTGTATAAATGTCGCGCCTGTTTCGTTTACGAGTTGTACTGCTCTGTCGTGTGCATCATCGTAAGCACCTTTTACGAGTTCTACATTTGCGCCTAATTTTTTGGTGCTTTCGACTTTCATAACTGGTGCGCTGTCTGGCATACAGATTGTAGCGTTAATATTTTTTCTGGAGGCAGCCAACGCAACACCCTGAGCGTGATTACCTGCTGAACATGCAACGATGCCGCGAGATTTTTCCTCATTGGATAATTGCGAAATTTTGTAATATGCTCCGCGCAATTTAAAACTCCCGGTGACCTGTAAATTTTCGGTTTTTAAATATAAATTCTCGCTTAATCTTGAAGCAGCAATTAAATCGGTTTTTCTCGCGCACTCTTTTAAAATATAAGCGGCATGATAAACTTTATCGAGTGTAAGCAAATTATTTAAAATCTCTCTTTCAAAATAAATTTTTAAATTTCATGAATTATAATACAGTTTTTAAATTTACAACTTTTTAGCAATTGTACAGAGCATAAATTTATTATAAAATTTCCTTTACGAATTTGGGGAGGCTTAAAAATTTTCATGGAAGATTGTATTTTTTGTAAAATAGTAAAAGGCGAGATACCTTCAAATATAATTTATTCAGATGAAAAAATTATGGCGTTTCGCGATGTAGATCCTCAAGCTCCTACACATATTTTATTTATTCCGAGAGATCATGTTGCCTCCTCTGCAGCTGTTCGGGATAATTCGTTGTGGAGTGATTTGGTGGGATGTGCTGTGAAAACTGCTCATGAATTAGGACTTGATCCCAAAGGCTACAGGATGGTTATTAACACTGGTTCGGAGGGTGGTCAGTCAGTTCCTCACCTTCATTTGCATTTATTAGCAGGGCGTAATTTAGGCTGGCCTCCGGGATAGATTTGTTATTCTGCTATTCTGCACCAGGTAACGGCGAAGGGAGGGGAATTTACAATTATGACAACAGTTGTACGTAAAGCCGATGAATCTCTTGAAGATACACTCAGAAGATTTAAACGCGAAGTGGCTAAGGTTGGGACTCTTAGGGAAGCCAGGAGACGCGAACATTATGAGAAGCCGAGCGATGCAAAAAAAATCAAACGCGCAGAAGCTGCTCGTAAGCGCAAAAGCATGAGACATAGAAGCCCTATTTAATTTTTTATTTTAGTGTGAAATTTCAGGAGTCGAGTGTGGCTCCTGATTTTTTATTATGTTGCATATGAAAAAAATTAAAAAAATTTTAGGCGTTCAATCCTTCCTGAATAGTTTTACAGCATTTTTCTAAATTGCAGCGTTTAATTATTGCTTTTTGGCCTTCGCGCGCTAAATTTTCGATCTCGTTTTCAT
>CALCEM010000047.1 GCA_937900285.1 uncultured Fretibacterium sp.
AGAACAGAACAGAACAGAACAGAACAGAACAGAACAGAACAGAACAGAACAGAATGTATTATATTATCTAATAATAGTTTTATCCTTCCAGAATTGCGCGAGACAGTTGGCAGGAACTCTTTTTGTGTCCGGCAACTCGTTCCAGAAGATGGTTGCGACGAGGAAATTTATAAGATGACTCAAAAAATCGGACGCAGTGAGAATAAATTCAATAATGAACCTTTCGGAATGACGCGTGAAGAATTTGCCAGCTGGTGCAAAAAACAGGACGCTTGGTCAAGAGGCGAAATGCTCCCGGAAAATTATGTTAAACAATGGACATTTTGGATTTATGTAAATAATATTCCAGTTGGGTACGGCAGATTACGAGAGCGAGTTACTGAGCAGTCGAAAATTTTCGGCGGTAATATAGGCTCCGCAGTTGCTAATGATTTTAGGGGACGAGGCTACGGAACTTTTCTAATAAAATCGCTCATAAATTACGCTTGCAAATTAAATATTGATTACGTCCTGTCAACAGTTGAAAAATATAATTACGCTTCAAAAATTGCCTGCGAAAAAGCCGGCGGAGTTCTTGTCGATGAAAATTCAGAGAGATGGTTTTTCAGATTTGATGAAGTCATGAAAACAATTAAGGAGAAAAATAATAATAATGCTTAATTTTACAGTTGGGCCTGTTATGTCCTGTGATGAAGTTCTTGAGGTTGCAAGTCATTCAACGCCATATTTTAGGACGCAGGAATTTTCAGAAATGATGCTGGAAAATGAAAAACTTATGTTGAAATTTTTAAATGCTCCAAAAAATAGTAAATGCGTTTTCTTAACGGCTTCCGGTACAGGTGCGATGGAATCATGCGTCATAAATGTATTAAATTCCAGCGATAAAGCTATCGTAATAAACGGCGGGAGTTTTGGCGAGAGATTTGTAAAAATATGTGAGCTACATAAAATAAATTATTCTGAAATAAAATTAAATTTTGGCTCGCAAATTAAATCAAACGATCTTGAAAAATTTTCAGGCAAAGATTACACGGCTTTACTTGTCAATATGCATGAGACTTCATCAGGAGTTTTATACGACATGAATTTAATTTCAGATTTTTGCAGAAAAAATAATATTATGCTGATAGTTGATGCAATTAGCTCATTTATAGCCGATGAGCTGGACATGAAAAAATTAAATGCTGCTGTCGTTATTACTGGTTCTCAAAAAGCTCTGGCAGTTCAGCCCGGAATTTCGATTATTGCATTATCACAAGAAGCATTAAAGCGAGTTGAAAATAATCCGGAAACTTGTATGTATTTAAGTTTGAAAGAAGCTCTAAAAAATTCCGTGCGCGGTCAAACCCCATTTACCCCGGCTGTGATAACGCTTATACAAATAAATAAAAGATTAGTAAGTATAAATACTCAGGGGGGGGGGGCATAACTACTGAGAGAAATTTAATAAAAAATATTGCGGAAGATTTCAGAAAAAAAATTAAAGGTTTGCCATTTGAAATTATTTCGGAATCTCTCTCTAATGCAGTTACAGCCCTCCATCCGTTGAATAGTGGCGCGAAAAAAATCGTGCAGATCTTAAAGGACGATTATCAAATATGGGTCTGCCCCAATGGCGGAGAATACGCTGATAAAATTTTCAGAGTCGGCCATATAGGAAATATTACGCCAGAAGATAACGAAATTTTAATAAATGCTCTTCACGATATGCAAAGGAGGTGCCTGCTGTAATTTTCAGAGATTCCGTGAAAGGAGTCTATTTTGTATTACGTAAACGAAAATATTAAAAATTTTAGCAGAATTTATGATCAGGATAACAGAAACGGATATTTACGTTTAGATTTAAACGAAAATCCCGGCGGACTGCCCGAAGAGTTTGTAAAAAGAGTTATGGAAAGCGTTACGCCTGATTTTATAGCGAAATATCCGGAGACGTTCGAGTTTAAAAATATTTTGGCGGATTTTTTAGGGTGCAGTTATAAAAATATTTGTCTGGTAAATGGTTCATCTGAAGGGATAAGGCATATTATAGAAATGTTTACAGAACCTGAAGGTAAAATTTTGGGAGTAGTTCCGAGCTTTGCAATGTTTGATATTTTTTCAAAGATGTACGGCAGAAAATTTATTACTGTGGGTTATGAATCGGATTTAAGTTTCAAGACCGAAAAATTTTTACAGGCCATGAATCCAGAAATAGAACTAGCAATAATTTTAAATCCTAATAATCCCGTCGGAAATGTTTTCAGTGAAGATGATATGCAGAAAATTTTAAATAAAGCAGTTGAAAATAAAATTACGCTCTTAATTGATGAAGCATATATTTATTTTTACGCCAATGAATTTAAAAAATATGCTCTTGAATATGAAAACGTTTTCATAACTCGTACTTTTTCAAAATTATTTTCAATGGCAGGTTGCAGATTAGGTTATGTATTAGGACGGCCGGACGGAATAGAAATTTTACAGAAGATGTGTACACCCCATAACGTGAACGCTTTTGCTGTAAAACTGGCACGCGAAATAATTTTGAATGAAGAGATCATAAAAAATTTAATTTCGGACTTTAAAGCAGGTAAAGAATTTTTAATAAATTCGTTGAGAAAAAATAATTATAAATTTCATGCCGGCGAGGGCAATTTTATTTTTATTAAGCCCTTTACTGATGCAGAAATTTTAATGAACAAATTGAGAAATGATAAAAAAATTCTCGTGAAAACTTATGACATGGCCGGGATTTTCGGTAAATGTTTACGCGTAACAATTGGCGGGCGCAGTTTTATGGAAAATTTTATAAATTCAATGCTCGAACTTGATGTTTAAAAGTTTGAAATATTTAAAGGGCTGATTAAATTTTGATCAAAGTTATAACGTATGGAACTTATGACATGTTGCATTACGGACATATAAGACTGCTCGAAAGGGCGAAGGCTCTGGGAGATTATTTAATCGTTGGAGTTACTTCAGATAATTTTGACATGGCGAGGGGAAAAATAAACGTAAAGCAGCCATTAATGGAACGTGTCGCAGCAATTCGTGAAACAGGTCTTGCTGATGAAGTAATAATTGAAGAATATCAAGGACAAAAAATTGATGATATAAAGCGCTTAAACGTTGATATTTTTACGGTTGGGTCTGACTGGGCCGGGCATTTTGATTATTTAAACGAGTATTGCAAAGTTGTTTATTTAGAGCGCACCGAAGGAGTATCCAGCACTCTTTTAAGGTCTCGAGACAGAGCATTAAGGCTCGGACTTGTTGGAAATAGTTTATTTTTAGAAAAATTTTTCCGAGAATGCAAATATGTAAACGGGATCGAAGTTACAGGATTATATACGCAGAGAGCCGAAGTGTTTTCTGAAGGAATGCAAAAAATTCCGTGCGTTACAAAAAATTATGATGAACTTTTAAATAATGTTGATGCAGTTTTTATAATTTCCCATCCGACAGAACATTACGATCATATAAAGTCAGCCTTATTGAAAAATATTCACGTTTTATGTGAAGCTCCGATCGCAATAAGTCTAAACCAGCTCGAAGAATTAAGAGATATAGCTCAGAAAAATAATTTAATTTTAACTGATGGACTTAAAACGGCATATTCAACAGCATATTACAGAATGTTATTGTTAATCAAAAGTGGCGTAATTGGAAAAGTTTGCTCGGTTGATTCAACTTGTACCAGTTTGCGTGACAGTACGGAATTTTCTTGGAACAGTATAACGGAATGGGGACCAGTTGCGATGTTGCCAATATTTCAGATTTTGGGAACTAATTACGAATCAAAAAAAATTATTTCGTACATAACTGATGAAAAAAATATGTATGACAGTTTTACAAAAATTGAATTTATATATTCCAGTGCTACAGCTTCGATAAAAGTAGGGAAGGGCGTAAAGTCCGAAGGTGAATTAATAGTCTCCGGGACTGGAGGTTATGTTTATATTCCTGCTCCCTGGTGGAAAACTGATTATTTTGAAGTTCGTCACGAAAATCCCCAGAATAATAAAAGATTTTTTTATCAGCTTGACGGTGAAGGGATTCGTTATGAGATCGTAGCGTTTACCAAAGCAATTAAGAGCAGTAAGCCGGATTTATACACAATGGTAAAAAAAGATGTTTCGAGCGCTATTGTTAAAATTATCAGCGATTTTTATAACGATGAAGATAAAATAATCTTAAGAAAATAAAAAATAAATTTGCAAATTGTAATTAACTTTTTAAAATTTATAATAATAATATAAATTTGAACTGAAAAATTTTTGAAGGGATTAAGATTCAAAATAATGAACGTAACGAAATTAAATCAGATTTACGAGGGTAAAGCTAAAAAAGTTTTTAAAACTTCTGATGAAAATTTGTATATTGTCGAATACAAGGACGATGCTACAGCTTTTAACGGTGTGAAAAAAGGCACGATCACGGGCAAAGGCGTTATTAATAATAAAATGAGCAACATAATGTTTAAACTGCTCGAACAGAACGGAATTAAAACGCATTTCGTCGAAGAATTGAGCGACCGTGAAACTTTAGTGAAAGCCGTTAAAATTGTCCCGTTAGAAATTATTATCAGAAATGTAGCAGCCGGATCATTTTCAAAACGTTACGGAGTTGAGGAAGGCACAATTTTAAAAAATCCTACGTTGGAATTTTCGCTAAAAGATGACGCGTTAAACGATCCATTAATAAATAATTCGCATATTACGGCCTTAAATATAGCGACTGAACAGGAATTAAAAAATATTTCGGACATGGCATATAAAATTAATGATGTCATGAAAAAATTTTTTGCTGGAATCGGAATTAAATTAATTGATTTTAAAATCGAAGCTGGAAGATTTCAGAATGAAATAATTTTGGCCGATGAAATTTCGCCTGATACCTGCAGATTTTGGGACGCTGAAACAAATAAAAAACTCGATAAAGATCGCTTCAGGCGTGATCTCGGAAATGTCGAGGAAGCATATCAGGAAATATTTTCAAGAATCACGAATAAATAAAATAATTTTAAATTTTTTAATTAAAATAAATGTCCGATAAATTTCACGAAGAATGCGGCGTAATAGGAATTTGGAGAGGGGAGAAAAATGCTTCAATTCCAGTTTATTACGGTTTATACGCCCTTCAGCATAGAGGGCAGGAGAGCGCTGGAATTGCTGCAAATTTCAACGGGGAAATTGATAATAAAAAAGGTTCCGGACTCGCTGGCGAAGTTTTTAAAGGTGAAAATTTTTCAGATTTAAAAGGTAATATCGCGATCGGCCATGTAAGATACTCAACAGCCGGCGGTAGTAATGTCCGAAGTGCCCAGCCCTTAGTAGCCCGGTGCAGGCTCGGAGATATTGCGCTCGCTCATAATGGAAATTTGGTGAACGCTGACAGTTTAAAATCTATGCTTACGGATCAAGGCATGATATTTCACACGAGTTCCGACAGCGAATCAATTTTAAATTTAATTTGTCAGTACGGAAATTCTCGCGGAATAGAATCAGGAATAAAAAACGCAATGAATTTAATGAAAGGTGCGTACGTTTTAGTTATAACTCTCGAAAATAAATTAATCGGAGTCCGCGACCCTTATGGGCTTCACCCGTTATGTATTGGGAAATTGCCGGACGGTTATATTTTAAGTTCTGAAAGTTGTGCGCTCGAAAGTTTGGACGCTGAATTTATGCGCGATGTTTTGCCCGGAGAAATTGTAATAATCGATCAAGATGGAATTAAATCCATAAAGCCGTCTCAATGGTGTAAAAAAAGTTTATGCGTGTTTGAGCTTGTATATTTTGCCCGGCCTGACAGCATTCTTGATGGAATCAGCGTTTATGATTTTCGTAGACGTTGCGGGATGTTGCTGGCTCGACAAAATAAAAATAAAATTAATGCTGATTTAGTTATGGCGATTCCAGATTCCGGAACACCTGCGGCAATTGGTTACGCTGAAGAATCCGGAATACCTTACGGCGAAGGCTTGATAAAAAATAAATACATGGGCAGAACTTTTATACAGCCTACTCAGGAAATGCGAGAAGATGCTTTACGTATAAAACTTGCAGTGATAAAAAAGAATATCGAAAATAAAAAATTAATCGTAATCGATGATTCAATAGTGAGAGGAACGACTATAAAAAGGATCGTGAAAAATTTGCGTGATGCCGGAGCTTCTGAAATTCATGTGTGTGCAGCTTCACCAGCCGTAAAATTTTCGTGTTATTTCGGAATTGATACGCCTTACCGTGATAGATTAATAGCCGTGCAGAAATCATCAGAAAATGAAATTTGCGAATATATTGGCGCTGACAGTCTGACGTATTTAAGTGAATCAAGTTTACGCGAGGCATGCGGCGAAGATTTATATTGCAAGGCATGTTTTGATGGAAATTACCCGATGGAAGTGCCTATTAATTCGGACATGATAAAATAACAAGCAATAAAAAAATTTTTGCGGGAGTGGCGGAATGGTAGACGCGTCAGACTTAGGATCTGATGTTTATAACGTAGGGGTTCAAGTCCCCTCTTCCGCACCGTTCGGAATAAAAAAATAAAAAAATATAAAAATAATTCCCCAGTTTTAAATATTTAAATAGTGGCTGGGGATTTTGTTTTATTAATTTGAAATTTGAAATTTAAAATTTAAAAATTATTTTTTCCGCGCTGTAAAATTTCTTCCCACCATGATTTATTATCAAGATACCATTTAATAGTTTTAGCGAGTCCGTCTTTAAATTTTGTTTCGGGAGTCCAGCCCAATTTATTTTTTATTTTATCCGGGTTAATTGCGTATCTTAAATCATGACCTTTTCTGTCCGGCACAAATTCTATTAAATCATAAGGCTTGTTTAACGCATCACAAATTAATTTTACGATTTCAATATTTTTCATTTCGTTATGTCCGCCAATGTTATAAATTTCGCCTGCAGAATTTTCATTTTTATCATGTATTATTAAATCAATCGCCCTGCAATGATCTTCAACGTATAACCAGTCTCGAACGTTTAAACCTTTTCCGTAAACCGGCAATTTTTTATTATTCAGCGCGTTTATTATCATCAATGGGATTAATTTTTCCGGAAAATGATAAGGCCCGTAATTATTTGAACACCGGCTGATGCTGACAGGTAAATTAAAAGTCCTGTGATATGCTAAAGCTAATAAATCCGCTCCGGCTTTTGATGCAGAATAAGGCGAAGAAGTTTTTATTGGAGTATCCTCGCTGAAAAATAAATCAGGACGATTTAAAGGCAAATCCCCATAAACTTCATCTGTGCTGACCTGATGATAACGCTTGATGCCGAATTTTAAACAAGCATCCATTAAAACACCAGTGCCGATTATATTCGTCTGCAAAAATATTCCTGGATTATTTATTGAGCGGTCTACATGAGATTCAGCTGCAAAATTTATAATAATGTCGGGTTTCTCATTTTCAAAAATTTTATATATATTCCCGCGATCACAAATATCGCACTTGTAAAATACTACTTGGCCGGAGTCTATTACGTTTTTTATTGTCGAATAATTTCCGGCATAAGTTAATTTATCAATGCATATAATTTTATAATCGGGATGAAATTTCAGCATGTGAAATATAAAATTACTTCCTATGAATCCAGCTCCGCCAGTTATAATTATTTTCATGATTTAAAAAGCTCCTTGAATCTGGGTAAAATTTTATCTTTATCCGATAATTTAAACTCGCAGTCAATTTCAGGCCATAAAATATTTATATCAGGATCGTTATAAATTATTCCGCCTTCGTCATCAGCGTGATAAAAGTCATCGCATTTATAACAAAATTCCGCGACTTCCGACAGCACTAAAAATCCATGAGCAAAATTTTTTGGGATCAAAAACTGTTTTTTATTTTCTGCACTCAATTCAAGGCCGTAATATTTTCCGAATGTTTTACTGTTTAATCTCAAATCGACAGCTACATCATAAACATTTCCGCGAATTACCCGGACCAGTTTCGTTTGAGAATATTTTTTTTGAAAGTGCAAACCTCTTAAAACTCCTTTTGTGCTCATGCTCTGATTATCCTGTACGAAATTTATATTTAAATTTGCTTCGGCCATGTCATTTTTGTTATAGCTCTCGTAAAAATATCCTCTGTTATCCCCGTGAACTTTCGGAATGATCACGCACAAGCCTTCAATATTTCCGACGTTATAATTAATTTCTATTTGCATTTAATAAATACCTCCTTAATGCATCGCGCCAGTCAGGTAATAATTTAAATCCGTTTTCGCTTAATTTTCTTTTGTCCAGTCTTGAATTAAATGGGCGTTCAGCTTTTGACAAACCGTACTCAGCAGTACTAACAGGAATTATATTTATATTAATATTTGCCTGCTTAAAAATTTCGCACGCAAAATCGTACCAGCTTATAAACCCGCCTTCGTTCGTGGCGTGATATATTCCAAATTTTTCAGTTAAATTCATGTCAGCTAATAATTTAGCGAGATCTGGCGTATATGTTGGCGTTCCTATTTGATCATTTACGACGCGCAAAGTTTTATATTTTTCTGCGAGCTTTAACATCGTTTTAACAAAGTTATTTCCGTTTTGACCGAACACCCAAGCGATTCGCACTATAAAATATTTATCGAGATATTTTTTTACTGCAAATTCGCCGTTTAATTTCGATAATCCGTAATAATTTAAGGGCTTGAATTTTTCATCATCTGGTTTCCATGCTTCAGAGCCTTGACCGTTGAAAATATAATCAGTGCTTATATAAGTCATTACGCAATTAAATTTTTTGCATGCTTTCGAAATATTTTCAGTTCCTATTACATTTACATTCCAGACGATATTTTTATTATTTTCGTCTTCAGCTGCATCGACTGCTGTCCAGGCTGCACAATGTATAACGCGGTCGGGTTTAATTTTCATAAATAAATTTTCGACTGCTTCATAATTCGTAATATCGACCGGCAAATATTCGCAAGTTTCGTCACCTGAATATTTTTCTTGTAAATCTGTTCCAGCGATTAAAAAATTTTTTCGTTCGTTAAATTCTTTAATTAAATCTCTTCCGAGTTGACCATTTGCGCCAGTAATTAAAATTTTATTTTTTTTATCTGTCAATATATTTTCCATCTAGAACATCCTTTAAATATTGTCCGTATTGATTTTTTTTCAATAGTTCGTAAACCTTCATGACGGATTCTTTATTAATCCAGCCGTTTAAATATGCAATTTCTTCGAGACATCCTATTTTTCTGTGTTGATGCTGTTCGACTGTTTTAACGAAATTTGTAGCGTCAACGAGACTTTCATGCGTTCCGGTATCAAGCCAGGTAAACCCCTGCCCCAATAACTCAACGTTTAAATTTCCGTTTTCGAGATAAATTCTATTTAAATCCGTTATTTCGAGTTCGCCGCGTGCAGAAGGTTTTAAATTTTCGGCAAAATTTATCACGCGGTTATCATAAAAATATAAACCTGTTACGCAGTAATTGCTTTTAGGTTTTTGCGGTTTTTCTTCGATTGAGATTGCTCTGCCTGCTTTATCAAATTCGACGATTCCGAAGCGTTCGGGGTCATCAACGTAATACCCGAAAATTGTTGCGCCCTTGCCAGAATTTGCATTTTCAACGGCTGCGCGTAATCTTTTTTTTAGACCTTGACCAGAGAAAATATTATCACCTAAAATCATGGCAACCGTATCAGAGCCAATAAAATTTTTGCCGATTATAAAGGCTTGTGCTAATCCTTCCGGTTTAGGCTGTTCGGCATAAAAAAAATTTACTCCAAACTGCGAGCCGTCTCCCAATAATTTTTTAAATCTCGGCAGATCTTCGGGTGTTGAAATTATTAAAATATCTTTAATTTTCACCTGCATTAAAATCGAAACAGGATAATAAATCATAGGTTTATCATAGACCGGCAGTAATTGTTTTGAAGTTACGAGCGTCAGAGGGTAAAGCCTTGTACCGCTTCCACCAGCTAAAACAATACCTTTCATTTTTAAAAATTCATCTCCTCGATTGAGATTATAAAAAATGCGAGCTATCTTAAATTTTAACAGTCCGCAATAAAATTATTATGTTTTTTAAATTTAAATTCCGTTAGTATTCTGGAAATTTTTCGGGTAAATCTGGTAAATAATAATTTTTTGCCACCGTTTTAAATTTTGGGTGTTGGCTTTGGATATTAACCCGGAAAATAATAAAAGCGCAAAAATTATCAACATAAAATTCTTATAATGCATTAAAATTTTTACCGTCCTGAAAAAATTATTTAATAAAACAAATATTTTAAAGGATCATGAAAAAAACATAAAAGAGGCTGGTTTAAATTGGCGGTAACGGAAATTACAAAAGAGAATTATGAGACGGAATTTATAAAAAGTTCTTTGCCTGTTGTGTTGGATTTTTGGGGAAATCAGTGCGCTCCGTGCATGGAATTAATGCCGAAATATCACGAGCTTTCAGCTAAACCGGAATATAAAGGGAAAATTAAATTTTGTTCGGTTGAAACTTCTAAAAATCGGAGAGTTGCAATTAATTTACGTGTTATGTCGCAACCGACGTTTTTATTTTATAAAGATGGCCGTGAAATATGCAGAATTGCAGGAAATAAAACGACAATTGAAGCTATAACAGATAAAATTAACGAAATAATTTAAATTTTTAGTTTTGCCCGGATTTATAATTATTTCCGGGAGTTCTCTTTTTTACTTTGAAAGGCGGTTGACAAATGTACAAAAATATAATTGAGATCAGAGATCAGAGATCAGAGATCAGAGATCAGAGATCAGAGATCAGAGATCAGAGGAAGACTTATATTGATTTTTTAAGAATTATCGCAACTTTTTCAGTAATATTTTTTCACATAAGCAATCAAGATGAATTAACGACGGATGTAAATTTATTGAAAATTTTTCACATATTCGAGACTCGTTTATATATTGGCGTTCCGTTGTTCGTGATGATAAGCGGAGTTTTATTTTTAAATCCCGAAAGAAATTACAATTTAAAAAAACTTTACGGCAAACATATAAAAAGAATGTCGATCGCGTTTTTATTATGGTCGCCGTTTTATGCTTTAACATCATGCGCCTTTAAATCGACTGAGCTTAAAGATATTTTAACCCGGATAGTTACAGGCCATGTACATTTATGGTTTTTGTTTATGATAATTGGACTTTATATGATCGTTCCGTTTTTGCGCGAGATCACAAAATCAAAATTTATGACAAAATATTTTTTGTTGTTAGCTTTAATTTTTGCTTCGGTAATTCCTCAAAGTATTTCAATTATTGCGGAACATTCGCCGGAAATTTCGGAAATTTTGAGAACGGTGCTGAATAAATTTTATTTTCATTTTGTGCTTGGTTATACGGGGTATTTTGTTTTAGGTTACGCGTTGGATCAAGTTGAAATATCACGAAAATTTGAAGCGGTTATATATTTTGCCGGCCTTGTTTCAATAATATTTTTTGGCACAACATACGGAGCATTTTCATTAAATAGCGTGATAATTTGTACAGCAATATTCATATTATGTAAAAAACATTTTCCAACGGGAATTAAATCAGCTGGAATTTTAAAATTTATTTCGTGTCATTGTTTTGGAATATATTTATCACATTCGCTATTTATCGGGATATTAAAATATTTTGGTATAACGTCATTACGTTTTAATTTGTATATATCAATTCCGACAATTGCAATTTTAGTATTTATTATTTCGTTTTTGTTTTCGGTTATCTGCAAAAAAATCCCGGTGCTTAAAAATATAATTCCGTAATAAATAAATAATTTTGTAATGCCAAATATAATTTTACTCTGCTTGAACTTGAAATTTTTTCAGGTGGAGTAATTTTTTTGTTCTCGTTTCACACCAATAACATAAATAAAAATATAATTACGCTTAAATTGAATTTTAAATTTTATTTTCGGAGGAATAATTTATTTTATGTCAATAATCGAAGTTCATAACCTCGTGAAAATTTATAAAACTGGCGATATCGAATTACGTGCGCTCGATGACGTAACATGCTCAATCGATCACGGCGAATTTGTTTGCATAATGGGGCCTTCAGGTTCTGGAAAATCTACAATGATGAATATTTTAGGCTGTCTTGATGTCTTGACTTCAGGAAAATATATTTTAGACGGAATAAACGTAAAAGATCAAAACCGCGCCGGCCTCGCTGATATTCGTAATCAAAAAATCGGTTTTGTGTTTCAAGGTTATAATTTACTGCCTCGCGCCGATGCTTTGGAAAATGTCGAATTGCCTTTATTATATCGTGGCGTAAAATCTTCTGAACGTCGTAAATTATCGATTGAAGCACTTGAGCGTGTAGGTTTGGCCGATAGAATGCATCATAAACCTGTACAAATGAGCGGAGGCCAACAGCAACGTGTAGCAATAGCCCGCGCAATCGTGGGAAAAGCTCCTATAATTATGGCTGATGAACCTACGGGAGCACTCGACACAAAAACTACAGTTGAGATCATGCAAATTTTTTCAGGTTTACATGAAGACGGTGCAACTATAATTTTAGTGACGCATGAGCCGGATATCTCGACATGGGCGCAACGTGTTTTAAGATTTCGCGATGGGAAATTAATTTCAGATGAAGCAGCTCCGACAGATGTTTCAAACGATAATGAAATTAAGCAGCGGAAATAAAAATAAAAATAATATTTTGGGAGAGTGTAAATAAAAAAATGTCATTAGACCAAATACTTTATAAAATTTTAATTCAGGGAAATTCATACCAGACTATTTTAAAAGGTCTAAACGCTACAGTTGAAATTTCGTTATATTCGTTATTATACGGGACGTTATTGGGTGCTTTTATATGTATGTTAAAAATGTCGGGGTCTAAAATTTTAAAATTCATCTCGACCGTTTACATAATAATTTTAAGAGGTTCGCCGGTCTTAATGTTGCTTATGCTTTTATATTACGGAGTATTTGCGCGGAGCAGTCTTGAAGCTAACACGATCGCAATAATAGCATTTTCGTTAAATATTTCCGCACATGTAGCAGAATTATTACGCGCCTCAATTAACGCGACTGATCGCGGACAGGTTGAAGCTGCGAGGACGTTAGGATTTTCAAAATTTCAGGCGTTCAGGTTAGTAACATTGCCTCAAGTTATAAAAATTACAAAACCCGTTTACCAGTCGACAATAATAAATTTAATTCAATGGACGAGCGTTGTGGGATATGTTTCGATAACGGATTTAACGCGGGTAATAAATAATATTTCATCAAGAACCATGCAGCCAATGGTAACGATGATAATAGGAATGTTAATTTATTTGGGACTTGCTTATATAGTTCATGGGATTTTTGCGATCTCTGATTATATTCAGGAGAAAAAGGAAATTGAGGCGATTTCATGAAAAGTTTTTTATTAATATTCTGCGAAAAAAAATTTTTGGGGGCTTGCAAAAAATAAAAAGGCTTGTATAATTTCACCCGTTGTTCACGAGAGGGGCAACAAAGGAAACGGAAATTTGACAATATAAGAAGCGTATAAAGATAAATTGCGATTGAGTGAGATTAAACTTTTTAACTGAGAGTTTGATCCTGGCTCAGGATTAACGCTGGCGGCGTGCGTAACACATGCAAGTTGAGCGACAGTAATGGAAGGTGGAGACACCGGAAGTTATATGGAGCAGCGGACTGGTGAGTAATGCACAAGAAGCTGTCCTTCAGAGGGGGACAACGTTTAGAAATGGACGCTAATACCCCATAGGCCGAGAGGTTAAAGCAGTAATGTGCTGGAGGAGGTGCTTGTGTCCTATCAGTTAGATGGTGAGGTAATGGCTTACCATGACAACGACGGGTAGCCGGACTGAGAGGTTGTACGGCCACACTGGGACTGAGATACGGCTCAGACTCCTACGGGAGGCAGCAGTGGGGAATATTGGGCAATGGGAGAAATCCTGA
>CALCEM010000048.1 GCA_937900285.1 uncultured Fretibacterium sp.
AAATTAAAATCGTTAACATTCTCGATAAATTTGAAAAGTTATGTAATTCTTTAATCGAAGGCATCCCGGCAGAAATTAACGCCCGCAAAAAACAATACGAATATTACAGAGATAAATTATTAAATTTTAAAAATTTGAACGGCTGATATAATTTTTTTTGAATTAAATTTTTTATAAAGGAGTTAAATATTTTTGTTCCGTGACGAATACGAAATTATTATAATCGGCGGAGGTCATGCAGGTTGTGAAGCGGCTCTCGCGTGCTCCCGAATGGGCTGTAAAACTTTAATGTTAAATTTAAATGTCGATAATACCGCTTTAATGCCCTGTAATCCTTCAATAGGCGGCCCGGCAAAAGGAAATTTAGTCCGCGAGGTTTCAGCTTTAGGAGGCGAACAAGCTAACGCCGCAGATTTTTCAACGCTGATGATTAGATGGCTTAACACTTCAAAAGGTTTTGCGGTCAGAGCTTTACGCGCTCAATGCGATCCAGGTTTATACGCTCAGTATTACAGAAAATTATTAACGACACAAAATAATCTGGATATAAATCAGGATGAAGCAACCGAAATTTTAACGCATAACAATAAAATAACCGGCGTAAAGACTCGACACGGAGCAGAATACAAATGCAAGGCCGTAATTTTGTGCGGAGGAGTTTATTTAAACAGTAAAATATTTGTCGGCGAAGTAAATTTTAAATCCGGTCCAATGGGTCAAAATAATTCCGACAGGTTGACCGAATCAATTTTAAATTTGGGCGTTAAATCCGGAAGAATGAGAACTGACACAACTCCGAGACTGAATATTAACACAATAGATTTTTCGCAGACAGAACCGCAGATTTCAGAGCCTGAAGCATTATGTTTTGATATTTGGGGCGATAAAAAAATTTATGATTCAAAAAATTACGCGTGTTATTTTTCCAGAACGACCGAACAGACTTATAAAATTTTATCGGAAAATATAAAACGTTCACCGCTTGTTACAGGTGATGTAAATTCTCACGGCCCGCGTTATTGTCCGTCAATTGAGGATAAATTTTTGAGATTTCCCGATCATATTACGCACCCTATAGTTTTCGAGCCGGTCTCGTTAAACACAAATGAAGTTTATGTACAAAATTTTTCAACTAGTTTGCCGTACGATGTTCAGGTTCAGATGGTGCATTCATTGCCGGGATGTGAGCACGCTAAAATTATTAAACCAGGTTACGGAATCGAGTATAATTATTTTGTGCCGGATCAGTTAAAACATACTCTCGAAAATAAAAATATTTCAGGATTTTTCTGCGCTGGTCAAGTAAACGGGACTTCAGGTTATGAAGAGGCGGCCGCTCAAGGTTTGTTAGCCGGGATAAACGCGGGATTATTTATAAAAAATTCTGAGCCGTTAATTTTGAGCCGTTCAAATTCATATTTGGGAGTTCTGGTCGATGACCTTACGACAAAAAGCACGGACGAACCTTACAGAATGTTAACAAGCCGTTGCGAACATAGATTATTATTGCGTTGGGATAATCCTGCGCACAGACTTTCAAAATTTGGCCGTGAAGTTGGATTAATCAGCGATGAAAAATGGGAAATTTTAAACGAGCATTTTAAAAACGAAAATAACGAGCTTGAAAGATTGCAAAATACAAAAATTACCCCGTCAGATGAAATTAATAAATTATGCGAAAAATACGATGCTGAAATTTTAAAAGAGCCTTTAACAGCAGCGGAATTTATAAGACATAAGGGCGTAAATTATGATTTGATTGCTGAAATTATTCCGCCTGAAAAAAATTTAAATCCAGATGAAATATTTCACGTTGAAACAGAATTAAAATACTCCGGCTATATTGAAAAAGAATTACGGACGGCTGCGAAAATCAGCGATCTTGATAATGCGAAAATTCCAGAAAATTTTAATTATGATTCCGTTAAAGGTTTGCGCGCTGAATGTCTTGAGAAATTGAAACATTTTAAACCGGTTTCGCTCGGCCATGCTTTGAGAATTTCCGGAGTTACGCCGGTTGATGTAAATTTAATTTCGGTAATGATCGCAAAATTTAAATTAAACTCAAAATGAATATTATTAATGTTGATTTAAAAAATTTATTTCCCGAATTATATGAGCGCATGGAATATTTATGTAATTTAAAAAAATTCTGGCCCAGCATCGTCGGAAAGGCTTGCGCTAAACGTTCGGTGCCTTATGATTTAGTAGGAGGAATTTTATATATTTACACTGAAAATTTAAAGGCATCTCAAAGATTAAACAACATGGCCGGGAATATAATCAGCAATTGTAATAATGATTTCGTACGAAATATAAAAATTTTAAATAAAATGCCGGGACGAAAAAAAATTAAATTTCAATCCCGGTCAAATGCTGTAAATAAAAATAAAATTGAAATTATTGCCCCTGAAGAATCCGACATAAATAAACTAATTGATCCCGAATTAAAAAAATTAAATCCGGACGCGGCCGAAGCTATAGCGAGTTTACAGGCATTTTTCAATAAAAATTTTTAAGCGTTTATATTCAGACATTCGCGCAAATATTTTAACGAGCTTTCACGCATTAAATTTAATTTTTGAGTCACATCATTATAATTTATTTCGCCCGCCGGGAAATCTTTACACGCTTCAAATGCTCGACCGCTTAAATTTACGACTGACAGCAAACTATCAACCCTCCCGAATATATCACCAAACCAGCCGAGCCTATGCTTCCCAAAAGTTATAAAATTTTTCTGAAAGTTTATTGAAAACGCCGTCCCGTGAAATGAATCCGTGAAAACTCCATCAGCATGATCGATTAAATATATAAATTCGCTGGGATCCGTAAAAAAATGTTCGCGATCTGAAGGATCATGAATTTCAATAATTTCCCGTCCGTCCGCAAATTTTTCGAGAGCGTCTTTATATATTCCTTTTACACGTCCAATCGAATAAACGAGCACATATTTTTCAGGAATTTTAAAATTCGGTTTGCGTGAAATTTTGCGCCACTGTTCAGAATTTAATAATAACGTGGGATCGAGAACTAATTCAGAATTTAAATTAAATTGATTTTTCATCAGTTCGCAGCCGGATATTTCGCGACATGATAATTTTTTAAATCCCGATAAACCTTCTTTATAAGTCGCATAATCATCATCCGAAACATCTTTATAACCAAAACTCGGAGCATAATTAACGCGCTTATTTGGCTCAATAAATTTTAAAAAGAAATATTCTAAAAATTCCGTAGTACGCACAATACTTGCATTCCAAACCTGATCGCTGCCGACAACTGCAAAATTATATTTATCCCATCTGGCTTTATCTTTATTTTTTTCACTGCTCATGATGTTTTGATACTCATCAAAAATTTTATTGTCGATATATTTATTTGTGAATGCGTCAAAAATCTTTGTGCGCTCATACAAATTATTATATTCAGTTATTGATGTTTTAAACGCTTCGATGTCAATAATTTTTATTTTGAAAAATGATAATATGCTCTTTATAAATATTTTTAAGCGTTCTTTTTTCGGCTTATACTTGAGTGCTAAAATTTTGCTGTGGGGACAACATAAATTATGAACTGAAAACCCGAAACCCTTTAAAATTTCCTGTAATGCATAATTCTGAAGCCTGTTACCATGATTAAAATTATCGTAGAGTGTTACGAGCAATATGTTGCCCTGACCTGACCTGACCTGACCTGACCTGACCTGACAATTTTAACGCTCCTTCATAAAAATTTTTAGTGTGTAAATTACTGATTTTTATAAAAATTCCGACATGCATAAAAGTTTATACACATCGGAAGGCATTTTAACATAAAATCTAAATTTCGATTGCTATATTTTCAGTTGGCCGGCGTTGAGCGCAGGCAATTAAATTTTTTTCGAGAGGTTCGCCAATTCCTACAAATGAAATTATTGCTTCACTGGCTGGAATATTAAAATTTTTCTTTATCTCGTTTATGCGGTTAATATTTTTCTGCAACACCTGAAATATACAAGAGCTTAATCCGTGAGCATGTATCGCCAAAACTAAATAACCCAAAAATATCCCGCCGTTCACAAATTCCTGATCGTTGATTTCGCTAGGATTTAATAAAGATTTATCGCAAGTTAAAATTAACGCGTCATTAATATTATTATTGGCTGTCACAAAAGAATCAGGAATTAATTTAATAATTTTATTTATGGTGTCAGGATTTTCAGAAAAATATATTTTGCATGGCTGGCGATTGCAGGCGGATGGGTAAAATTTTGCGTCGTCTATTATTTCGATGATTTTTTCACGTGAAATAATTTTATTTTTCATTCGTCTTATTGAATGCCGCGACCTGACAAAATTATAAAAATCCGGGTAAATTTTTGTAATTTCATTTGATGATAAATTTTTTACTCCACCTGAAAATATTTCTGGCAAATTCAAATTTTTAACCCTTAATTTTTCGCTTTCATGTCCCGGCAAATTATCAAGCGCAAATTTTATAACTGCAATTGCTCCCGCTGTCGTGAAATCGTTTGATGATACTCCGAATTTTAGGAGTGATTCTATTTTGTCGAGCAGAGAACCGTAATTTATTTTTTCAAGAGAATTTAATTTTTCCAGCGTTAAACATTTCTCGATGTGATGAACCTGCATTAAAACATTATATTTAAATTCATCAACCGGATTTTTATGCGGCTCTGAAATATTTTTGAACTCATTTTTTATATTACGGCAAGCCTCTCGTAAAATTTTTAATTTCGTAATATTCTTATTCCCGATTAATTTTTTTATTGCTGACTTTGAAATTTTTGACAGAGTTATGCGTGTCGTGTCGTGTCGTGTCGTGTCGTGTCGTGTC
>CALCEM010000049.1 GCA_937900285.1 uncultured Fretibacterium sp.
ATTTAATTTAGTTTATTTATTTAATATTTAATAATATTCCTCTTCGTTTAAATAAAATTTTCGGGGAGGATTTTTATTTTTATTTTTAAATATAAAATTGTGCTATTATTCGTAAAATTTATTTTATTTTAATTTAGTTTAAGCGAAGGAGTTTTTTATTATGCAGATTTCAATTACAAAAACTTCAAATCCTCGCACGATGCCTCCAGCTGATAAATTAGGATTTGGATCAATTTTTAGCGATCATATGTTCGTCATGGATTACACCGATGAAAAAAAATGGCACAACGCCAGAATTATACCGTTTGGAAATATCGAAATTAATCCGGCGGCCAGCGTTTTACATTATGCAAATGAAGTTTTTGAAGGCATGAAAGCATACAGATGGGCAGACGGTTCAATACATTTATTTAGGCCGTACGAGAATGCAAAAAGAATTAACATTTCAGCCGAAAGAATAGACCTGCCTCAGATCCCTGAAAATATTTTTGTCGAAGCAGTCCGCGAACTCGTTAAAATAGATTCTAATTGGGTGCCGTCAGGTTCTGGGACTTCGTTATATATTCGTCCGTTTTTATTTTCGATTGATCCCGAATTGGCTTTACACGGAATACATCAAGCTACGTTTATGATAATTGCTTCACCGAGCGCGAGTTATTTTGCTGAAGGAATTAAGCCGGTTAAAATTATGCTGGAAACTCAGGACGTGAGAGCAGTAAGAGGCGGAACAGGTTACACGAAATGCGGAGGGAATTACGCGGCAAGTAACAGAGCAGGAGACCGCGCACTTGAAAAAGGATATTCGCAAGTTTTGTGGCTTGATGGTGTTGAACGTAAATACATCGAAGAAGTTGGAGCAATGAACGTAATGTTTAAAATTAATGGAACTGTCGTAACACCTGCTTTAACCGGTTCAATTTTGGGAGGCATCACGAGAAAATCATGCCTTGAGCTTTTAAAATCCTGGAACGTTCCAGCCGAAGAAAGATTATTAAGCGTTGACGAATTGATTAACGCTGCCCAAAACGGAAAATTAGAGGAAGCATTTGGAACGGGTACGGCCGCAGTTATTTCACCGATTGGAGAATTATTTTATAACGACAAGAAATATACTGTGAACGATTTTAAGATCGGCCCGGTTGCTCAGAAATTATACGATGAATTAACCGGCATTCAATGGGGGACAAAACCTGATAATTTTGGTTGGACTGAATGTCTTTAAATTATAATATTATTCTTCCGAGTTACGCGAAAATTAATTTAACGTTAAGAATTATTAATAAACGTCCTGATGGGTTTCATGATTTAATTTCATGTTTTTATAAATTTGCATCGGGAGAAGCGATAAAAATAAATTCGAATCAAAATAATAATAATTTAAACTCGGATCACATAACCTGTAATTTTAATATCGCGGGGGAAAATTTAATTTTAAAAGCTTTAAGGCTCTCCCGCGAGTCCGATATAAATTTAAAAATCCCGTTTATGGATATTGATTTATTTAAAATTATTCCTCCTGGTTCAGGTTTGGGAGCTGGTTCGGGAAATGCAGCAGCAATTTTAAATTATATTAGCAGAGTTTACGGCCTGAAAAATAAAAATATTCCTGCTGAAACTGGAGCTGACGTTAAATTTTTATATTCCGGTTTTAACAGCGCGATCGTTTCCGGGATTGGTGATGAACTCGAAAAAATTATTTTGCCGGAGTTTCATGGCGTAATTTTAATTCCGAACTGGAACAAATCGACGGGAAACGCATATAACGAACTCGATAAAATTTTATACGGCAATTATATAAGCGAATCCGATGCGCGCGAAGAATTGAAATTAATAATTAATAACTTGAGCGCAAATAAAAAAATTGGATTATTGCCGAATGATTTTAACGCGTTATTATTAAACTCGCGTCCTGAATATTATGACCTGTTTAAAATTTTTGACGCAAATAATTTTTTAGCATGGGGCATAACTGGTTCAGGCAGTTCGGCATTTGGAATATTTGAGCCGGATTCAAATAATAAAAATATTTCATGGCCGGATTATGTAAATAATATAATTTATTTTTAAATTTTAATTTAATCCTCCAAAACTTTTATTTTTCAGCCTGGAGGATTTTTTTATTATTAAATTTTAATTCTCGATTTCCGGTTTATTCTGAAGGAATGCGCTACCGTTTTTAGCAAATCCAATACTCATTATTCTGATGTATTTTTCAAAAAACTGTAATAATTCCTGTTCGCTCATCTTTAAACCTAATTTCGCAAGCACACGGTTTATAACTGAAAATAAATTCATCGTGCTTAAATAATTTTCTTCTATTTCGCGTATTACATCGCTTAAAACAATTTCGGTTTTTAATTCCAGATTGCCGGTCATGTAATATTCATCAATATAGAAAAATGGGATTTTATTCTCCTGTAACCGCTGGTAATATGCTTGGCTGCAGTTATCGTATTCGAGCATAACAAAAAATTTTATTTCCGGCATAAGTTCAATTAACGGCCAAAAATCGCAATCACTAGAAATTATTATAGCTGAATCAATAGGCTCCCCTCGTTCTTTACATAAAGTTATTTCACGACAAAATTTTATCGCCAGTGCTACGTCTACAGAAGATTTTTCATCTTTAACACGATCCGTTAAATAATATTCAAGCGGTAAATTTTCATTTCGTCTCAACGCCCGCCACTGCGATGATGTATGTTTGTCGTCAACTAATAAAACTTTATAAATTTTCTCAGATAAATTTTTCTGAACAATATTTTTTATTACGCCTATAACTTTGCAGGGGTCAGCGTTCTCACAATCTACAGCGATTAAAACTTTACCGGCCTCATTAAAAAATTCTTCTGGATCATTTTCTGCAGCATCTCCGGCTTCTGTTACTTTGCTCATGTCGTAAAATCTATCGTGATTATGTTCGTACAATAAAGGCAAGAATTTCGCGTCATCCCTCAAAATATTCCCGTCGCCATCATCCGGAAACCAGTTTATATAAATCTGATACGGAAATAAATCTCTGTATTCGCTGTAAATTTTGGCCATCTCTTTATTGCCCTCGACGGTGTTACCCTTTTGAATAAAAAATAAATTCCGAATGTAAACCCATTTGATCCAGTCAGGTATAAATTTTTGACAGTTCGGCACATGAGGCAGTAAATAATTATGAACATCTACAATATAATCTTCAAGTTTTCGGTTTGCTCTCACAAATAATATTCCGTCGTTGTATAGCGATTTTAAAGAATCAACCGGCACTAAATCCGGAATCATATCAATATTTTTTATTCCTGAAATCATCTCCGTGCATATCGCTCTGAAATTTTTTTGCAGCTTCGTTCTTAAATTACATAAATGCCTGACTATTCGAGCCTCCTTATCCTGGTTTAATTTATCGAAAATGCTCCTATAAAATTGCGGTGTCATGTTATCAGTCTGGCCTATTCCAAAATATTTTTCTTCTATACCTGTTAAATATGCAACAATTGAAACTATTTCTCTTTTAGATCGCGGCATATCTTGATTAATTTTTAAATTTGACGGCAGATTTTCAGAAAAATTTTGCAACGAAGCTCGTTTATCATCGTCAAGTAAATTACCTATGCTGAAATCACTCATATATTTTTTTGCAACTCCTTTACAATAAATTTTTATATTTTCATATTTTAAATTATAATGATCTCCAGCTCTTGAACCCTTTTCCTAAAACTTCAGAAGCATCACAAATCGAAACAAATGCACGATCATCTTTCTCTTTTAAAAAATGTTTCAGCGCAACAACCTGACGAGGTTCTAATAATGCGATTAAAACTTCGCGAGGCTGTCCCGTATATCCTCCACGACCTTCAAGTCTTGTTACGCCATGTCCCAATTTATATATAAAGCTGCTTACTTCGTCAGGAATATTTGTAATTATTATGGCCTGTTTGCGTTTATCAAAACTCCGCGTCATGCTGTCAACTATTACGCCGTTCACATATAAACCTACTGCACCATATATAACAGCTTCAAGCCCAATTATTCCGATTGAGAACGCGAGAATAAATAAATTTATAAATATCGAAAATCTCCCGACCTCCAAATCGTAACGCCTTTTTAAAACTGAAGCTATTATGTCAGTACCTCCGCCTGAACCTCCAACGTTAAACATCATTCCGCCGGCAAAACCTTTTATTAATCCAGTTATAACGGTCGCCATAAATTTATCATCAGGCAATGGTAACGGATATTTTGCAAAAACTGTGAGCATACTTGAAAAGGTTATGAAAGCTATTGAAGTTAAAATCATAAATCTGACGCTTAAATCTTTACGACCCCAAATTATTAAAATTAAATTTCCAAACGCTATAACCCAGCCGGGCGAAATTCCAAAAACATAATTTGTTAATACCGCAATGCCGGAGATTCCCATGTCAGGAAATCTGTAATATATCGTAAAATAATTTACAGCAAAAGCCTGCAAAACACTCGCAACCAAAATAATCGTTACGGCCTTCCATTCGTGGCGCAAAATTTTTAATAAGTTTGATAATATCTGCAGAATTAAATTTTTAATATTCATGTTTATATAAATTTCTCCCCTTAAACTTAATAAATAAAAAATTAAACCAGTTTATAATTTTAAATTAACATGTTAAATTTCTGAAATCTTAAAATTATTTTAAATATTAATATTAATCGGAGGCGTAAAAATATTATGGCAGTCTTTAAAGATTACGCGACTTATTATAACGCTGTGTATCAAGATAAAAATTATAAATCCGAAGCTCTGGATATTATTAATTTGCTGAAATTACATACAGGGGGGGGGGGTATAAAATCGCTTATAAATTTTGGTTGCGGAACTGGTAAACACGACATCGAATTTTTTAAACTGGGTTATTCATGTTCTGGAATCGATTTAAGCCGGGAAATGATCGAAATTGCTAACGAAAACGCAAAAAAACAAAACGCTAATATTAATTTTCAAGTTGCAGATGTCCGGGAATTTTATCCGGCAAAAAAATTTGATGCAGTAATTTCATTATTTCACGTCATGAGTTATCAAAATTCAAACCAGGATATTTTAAACGCTTTCAAATCCGCGAGACGTTGTTTAAATCAAGACGGTATTTTTATTTTTGATGCGTGGTTTGGGCCGGGAGTTTTAACCGACAGACCTACGGTGAGATTAAAAGAATTAAATTGCAACGATAAAATTATTACGAGAATCGCAACGCCGGTAATGCATCCAAATAAAAATATTGTCGACGTAAATTATTTAATTTTGATCATTGACAAAAATACAAATATCACAAGCACGATCCGCGAAACTCATTCGATGCGGTATTTTTTTAAACCCGAAATAGAATTATTATTAAATCTCGCAAATTTCAAATTAATTAATAATCTCGACTGCAAAAATTTAAACGAAACTGATTTTAATTCCTGGACGAGTTATTTTATTGCTCAGGCAGTTTAATTTTATAAAAAATCCTCCCGAATGAAAACGAAAAATATTTTATAATTCATAATTCAGGAGGAAAATTTAATTTTAATTTTACTTTTAATTTATCATTCCGGCTCTATAGTCCCTAAAAATCTTTTTTGGCCGTTCTTTATTTCAATTATTCCCAGTGGTTTCTCTGCATCATGATTTTTATTTATTGTAGTTATTCCCGTGACAGTCGGCAAATTATAAATTTCTTCAAGGGCATCGCGGATTTTTTGAGGCTCGAAGCTCTGCGCCATGTTAACCGCCGCCATAAATATTAAATAACTGTCATACCCTAATGCTGAAATTGAACTTGGTTCCTTATCAGGGTAAAAATTTTTCCATTCGCGCGTAAATTTTTCGGCTTCAGGGTTCATTTTTTCCATTGACGGATCGTAAGCAAATATAGTGTATATAAATCCTACTGGATCGTCCTTTAAATGTTTCATAATTTCAGGGGTGTCCATAGCATCACCGCCAATAATTTTAAATTTAGCTCCCAATTCCCTAGCCTGCTTTAAAACCATTATTCCATCCTCAAAATATGACGGCAAAAATAAAACATCAGGATTCTCTGAAATTATTTTTTTCAACGGCTCTCTAAAATTTCCATCTTCAGGATGATACATCAAGCTAATTACAACTTCGCCACCCAATTTTTTAAACGAGTTTGCAAAATATCTCCCAAGCCCTACACTGTAATCGTTCGTAAAATCTGTTAAAATCGCCGCACGTCTCAGATTTAAATTTTTATAAGCATATCCGGCTGCCCCTTCTCCTTGAAAAGTATCGACAAAACACGCTCTAAAATAATATTCTTTTCCAAGCGTAACAAGAGGATTTGTGCAAGAAGACCCGACCACTGGAATTTTTGCGCGCTCTGCAACTTCTCCGCCTGCCATCGCATATGCTGAACCGTAACTCCCTAAAATTGCACAGACTTTATACTCGTTTATTAATTTGTCGACTGCCTTAACGGATTCTAATTTGTCGGATTTATTATCAATTATTATTAATTCTATTTTCTTGCCTAAAATTTCCGGGTTTAATTTATTTGCCAATTTGATGCCGTCCACTTCGAGTTTTCCCCCGTAAGCATTTGAACCGGTTAAACAATCAAAAACCCCGACTCTAATTATATTATTATCCTCACTAGTTTCAGCAAGAGCTGACGAGAAAATTAAAAACGTTAAAATAAAAGCAATAAAAATTTTACGCATTAACAAAACACCCCGAATTTTAATTTAATTTGTTTGGATTATAACACCCGCAAAATATTAAAATTATATATAAAAAATCCTCCCGAATAAATTTTATATTTAAACGAGAGAATCTTATTTTTAATATTTTTAATATTTTTAATTTAATGCGTTAATTTAATTTTTACTTTTCACAAATTTAACCAATGCTAAAGCCAATAACGGCCATGAAATTATTCCGCAACCTCCAGATGATCCGCCGGGACCTTCTGCCGTTGTATCGTCATAACTTGCGCCAGGAATCGTAAACGAAACGCTTTCAGTAGTATTTGTTGAATCTCCAGAGTCCGCACCCTGAACACTGAACGAAGGAGTAACAGAAGCAGAAGAATTAAAACTGCCCGTGCTGAAACCTGAAACATCAACTGTTATTTCTGGAACTTCATCAGGATCGCAACTTATTTCCTGTTTGCCATTAGAGAAATAAACCCAATTGCTCGAAGGAGTTGGAGTAATCTTATAAATTACTTTGTCGCCTGTTAATTCTAATTTAGCACTAAAATTAAATTTTATTTTCCCAGATGAATCAGCAGTACTCGAATCAATCTCGTATGAATTTTTATCTCCTGTTTGGATGAATATATTACTGTCAGCTGAAAATTTGATGTTATCTAATTCGACACTCTTCTTACTCTCGACCGTCGAATCGGGAATAACTACAGGCTCTTCAATTGTCGAAATTATGAACCAAGCGGCTTTTATATGCCCGTCTGCTGCACCATCATGCATGAGACCTTCTCCGCCCTCAAGTGGATTAATCTCATAAATTGCTCCTTCTTTGTTCGTTAATTCGCCATCAGCTAAAACAGTCCCGTATGAAAAAATTACAGTGTCATCACCCGAAATCATCGCGCCACAAGAAATATAAGGCGTTATATCTGCTTCAGTCCCATCAGTGTAAAGAGCTTTCACAACCAACCCAGCTCCGTAAATATCTTGACTGTCGGTAGCGTGCCAATTTGTTCCGGAAATTAAATCAGCTTTTGTAAATGCGTCCTTCACATATTTAAATTGGGTTTCGCTCAAATTATTTTTTGTGAAATACGCAACTTTATTTATTCCGATTATGCCCGTTTTGCCGTCCGGAATATCTTGTAAAGTTACATCCATTGAAAAGCCTACGCCGGAAATTCCAACGTTATAATTTTCGGTTTTATTAATTGCCGGATTCGTGTACTGCTGCAGATCAGTAGAAATTGCACCGACGAAATTATTATCTTCCATTACTTGTTCTACCGAGTCATATGCTCCGACTGGTGTAAGTAAGAAAATTAATTCTGCAGAGTTATTTTCATCGGTGATCACGAAAGGGGTTGCTGTACTCGTTGTCTGAAAATGCGACTCACTTAAACCCGGTGAACCGAGCCGTTTCCCGTATGAAAAATATCCGTGCATCGGGTGTGCAAAATATGCTAATGCGGTATCAGTATCAGTTTCGACGATCGGGTTAATTTTTGCGTTTGAAGAATTTTCATAAATATAATCTTCATCAACGAACGTTTTTAAAACTTTAAACACCATTAATTCACCCGTCATATTGTCGGCCACTCTGATGTCTCTATCATACTTGCAAATAAAATTAATTGGGAATTCGTTTATCATCGGAGCGTCTTCAGTTGTGTCGATTCTTATGCGTCCCTTTGTAACCGCTGCCGCCGTCTTATCCTGATAGCCTTCAGCGTCTGATGTCACTATAAACGATCCATCTGATGATAACGGACGGCCGGAATATCTTCCAACTAAATCAGCTTCGGGCAAATATTTAACTGAAGGTATTGCTATCGAAGCATAACCATCATTTGACAAAATACAATCCCTCGTCCAGCTCGTTCCGCTTTTGATTCCAACTCCGATATATGTCGCATCACCCGTTACAAGCAAACCGCCCCTGTGATACGTCGCAAAATTTGTTTTCTTGTGATCGGTCTTTGAAGCATTCGTGTAACTCCCTAACACCATTACCGGCGCTGGTAAAAAATGTAATCCGCCTTCTACCGTTGCAAAATTTCCATGCTTCTCCTGTGTCGGTGTTTCGCCACTTCCGCTGCCACTTCCGCCACTTCCGCTGCCTCCTTTGCCCCCTCCGCCTGAACTTGAAGCGGTCAAAAGATATGAGACATCATCATCTGAATATTGTTCTTTCCAAGTACTGTAACGCTCTAAACCTGTAGCATTCGATGAATAATATCCCGCTAAATCTCCGCCAGCCCCAGAAAAGAAAACTATATCCGCACTAGCAATTTTTACGTTGCCAACTCCGGGTACTGCATCCGAATCCGTCATAATTTTCGTGTTTACGTGAGTTCTTACGACGTTTGCAGCATACATTTTATACTCTGAATCATCGAACGTATAAGGATCATCCTTCGCTAGTTCACACTCATAAACTATATTGCAGTCTTCTAAAATTGGGGCGTTCACATCTTTTGCTTCGATATAATTCAAACCTGTTACGCCGGCCTTGTTAAAATATGCGTCTCCGCTGTCGGCATGAACTTGTCCCATATAATCCATTTGAGCAAGTATTTTGCTATTTGGAATATTAATCGTGAATTCTTTATTAGCTAAAATATTTTTTGTGGTCTGTCTGGTGTCCTTAATGGAAATATAATATTTTAACGGCGAAGAAGTCTCCAAAATTCCCCCGCGATCCACTATGCAAAAATTAGGATTATTATCAGTGTCGTAAGTTCCAATTACGTAAACCATCGTCGGCAATAATCTGCGCGTTGTCGTTACTTTAACTTTGTCCGCAAACGCCGGAACGCTGAAAAATATCATGAGGCAAACAAAAAAACTCGTTAAGCGCTTCAAAGTAAATTCCTCCCGTAAATAAAATTTTTTATTGCTAATATATTTTTTGTTTTATGCACAAAACTAATTTGGAATTATATCACGCTGAGAATTTATTTTTTATTTTATTTGCGCACAAAAAAATTTAACCATGCACAAAACTTTTTTAATTTAATGCACATGGCCGAATACTTTTTTTAATTTATTATTTGCTCCAGAATGTTACGCCGCGTTCTGAACCTTCATAAAAATTTATTATGTTTTGAATCTCTGGAATGTAATTTAATTTGTTTGATAATGCTTCGTTAAATGCCTCGCTGAATAATTTTCCAGGCTTATACAACTCACGGTAAAATCTGTAAATTTCTTTCCGCGTCTCCTCATCAATTCCTCCGCGCTCAAGTCCAACACGATTTAATCCGGTCAATCTCAACGGCTCGCCAGAAGCTAACGTATACGGCGGAACATCTTTTACAACCCTGTATAATCCTCCGATCATGCAGTAACTTCCGATCCTAACAAATTGATGTACGCCGGCCATGCCACCAAATACTACGTGATCGCCAACTTGAACATAACCTGATAACCCGACTTTATTCGCAATAGTTACATTATTTCCAACGTGAACATTATGCGCCAAATGCACGCTGTCCATAATAAAACAGTTATCGCCGGTATAAGTTTCGTTACCTTCGCCACTCGCCCGGTTAATTGTAACGTTCTCACGAATTAAATTATTATTCCCAATCCTTACACGCGTGACCTCTCCTGAAAATCCATGATCCTGAGGCTCGCCACCTATAACAGTATATTCGTGAATATCACAATTTTTTCCAATTTCAGAATAATTTCTGATCGTCACGAATGCTCTTAAAATAGTTCCGTCTCCGATTTTCACTTCCGGATCAATTACGCAATATGGTCCGATTTTTACATCATTTCCGATTTCAGCTTTTGGATCAATTATTGCCGTAGGATGTATATTTACGTTTGCGCTCACTGTTTTATATCCTCCTTTTTGAGCGTGTCGCCCGTTATAAATAAAAATTCTGCTTCCGCTACAATCTCATTATCGACATAACCCGTAACTTTTGCTTTTCCTGAAATTCCGCGTACTCTCGTTAATTCTGCTTTTGTCACCAATTGATCACCAGGACGAACCGGCCGCCTAAATCTCGCTTTATCGACTCCGGCCAAAAATACCGTTTTAACGTTTTGAGACTCCGCAATTTTTATCCCGGCTAAAACTGAAGCTACCTGCCCCATCGATTCTAAAATTAAAACTCCGGGCATTACTGGCTCTTCCGGAAAATGTCCCTGAAAAAATGACTCGTTTATCGTAACATTTTTATAACCAGTTACGTGATTTTCATCATATTCCGTTATTCTGTCGACCATCAAAAACGGATAACGCTGGTGCAAAATTTTCATTATTCCGTGTATATCAATCGTCATTTTAAATTATTTCCTCCCGTATTTTTTTCGCGAGTTTTAAATGCAAATCATGCCCCGCCCGTAACGCTATTATATGCGCATATATCGGAACTCCTACAGCCGTTAAATCTCCGATTAAATCCAAAATTTTATGCCTCACAAATTCATCAGGCCATCTCAAACCCCCCGAAGCATTAATATTTTTTTCACCGATTAATATAGCATTCTCCAAATTTCCACCCATCGCCATCCCGTGCGAACGTAAATAATTTATATCTCGTTCATATGCAAAAGTACGAGCGCGCGAAATATTTTTTATGTAATTCTCCGAGCTGTATTCAAAATCTAAAATTTGCGCCCCTATATAATCATATTCGACCATGTAATTTATTAATAATTTCTCTTCATTCTCATCTATTGGAAAGGCCGCTATAAATCTTTTATTATTTTCGCGGATTATTACGGGATGTGAGATTCTTAAAATTTTATTTTTATTCTCGGCTGAAACTGTTTCAGAATTTTTTAATATTTCTTCGCTCAACATCGCCGCACAACCATCAAGCGCAGGCATTTCACCGCCATCAACATTTAT
Source organism: uncultured Fretibacterium sp. (assembly GCA_937900285.1). Classification (GTDB taxonomy): domain Bacteria; phylum Synergistota; class Synergistia; order Synergistales; family Aminobacteriaceae; genus JAFUXM01. The sequence goes on from CALCEM010000049.1 coordinate 11,552, forward strand.
TTTTACTTTGGACCATATTCCGCAACCTGTTAAAGCTGACAAAACGTGCTCGCAAGTCCTAATTTTAGAGCCGTCCGGGAGAATATAATCAGAACCCCGCGAGCTTCCGTCAAGTTCAAATTTATTTATTTCGAGGCCGTTTAAAATTATTTTATCCGATTCGCAAGGCTCAATTTTTAAATTACAAATTTTCCCGGAATGTAAACCCTGCCCAGATAATTCAATTTTATTTTTTAATATTCTCATTTAAATTTTTTCTCCAACTCCCGCAACCTCTTAAAAAATTCCGGCAATCTGGTCGCAAGCATTAAAGCCCGTTTTGCATCGTTATGATTTCTGGCAGGAAAACCCGAAACAACAGAATTTTTTTCTATATCGTTCGTAACACCTGAACGACCGGCTATAATCGTATTTGCTCCGACCCTCACATGATCCGTTATTCCTGCTTGAACCGAAATCGTTACGTTATCTTCAATTGTCGAACTCCCTGCGATCCCTGTCATTGAACATATAATACAATTTTTGCCGATTTTGACATTATGACCGATTTGTACGTGATTATCAATTTTAGTCCCGGAATTTATTTCAGTGTCGTTTAAAGTTCCGCGATCAATTGTTGTACACGCGCCTATTTCGATGTTATCGCCAATTTTTACGCCACCGTTTTGGGGAATTTTTATTAAACCTTCCGGAGTCCTGGCAAATCCAAAACCATCACAACCGATCACCGCTCCAGAATGTATTAAACAATTTTTGCCGACACGAACATTAAAAAATAAAACTGCTCCTGGTTCAATAATACTATTTTCGCCGATAACGCAATTTTTCCCGACATATGCGCAAGCTCCTATATATGCCGAAGGGTGAACGATTGCGCCGGGTTCTATACATGCTTTTGGGTGGACTCCTGAAAGTTTATGATGCTCAGTAAAAATTTCTGATAACTCCGCTAAAAATTCTCTTGGATTTTCGTGAACTATACCATTAAACTTATTTCCGTTAAAATATTTTTCCGGCATTACAACGGGAATTTTATTATTTAAATTTCTGATAATATTTTCATCCCATATTAAACAGATTGAATTTTCATCAGCATTTTCCGGCGAAGATATTTTATTAATATTTATATTCCCATCTCCGTAATATTTTAAATTAAATTTTTCTGCTATTTCAGATAATTTCATGTTTTACAAATTCCTCCGAACGATTTAAAACATTTCGCCAAATCCAAAATACGTCCTGTTCTCGTAATCACCTTTTGCGTAATCAACTCTGAGCTTCCCAAAAGGAGTAGTCACACGCAAACCGATCCCGCTATCGTCATACGTCTCATCAAATACCATCGTCTCGCCTGCGTATCCAAAATCATAAAAACCTACTACCGTAAACATTGAATTTAATGGGACTCGTAATTCTATATTCCCTAAATACATGTCGCTGCCCTCGTATGATCTTGAGTTATAGCCTCTTAATGTGTTCATGCCTCCGAGTGAATATCTCGCGAACGCCGGTAAATCATTTTCCGTTGCTGAACCTATTCTGAACCTCGCTGCTAACATCAAAGGATTTTCATCGGTCCATGTTCCTTTTGTGTCGGTGAGCATTTTTAAATAATCGTTCAACGGAATATAAAATCTTGCTTGCGTCCAATATTTAAAATACGAATATTCTCCGCCTAATGCTTCGATCGCCTGTTCTAAATATGAGTCCCATACATATCCCTTCTGAAATGGTATATACGGTTCGCGTCTGTCCCATGTTAATTGGAATTCTATAGTCTGGTTAACGCCCTGCCATTTTGTTAAGTCATCAATATATCCGGGGATTGCGTTATGAACATCGCTGTAATCTGTATCAGTGTGACGAAAAGTTAAAAACCAGCTCCAGTCTTCATTTTTAAATTTTTTTCCGAAGCCGGCATAAAATGACAAACTTTTTTCATCAAATTCAAACTGCCTGCGCCCAGTCCTGTAATAATATCTGTCGTCATATGTCATATATCTTGCGCCGACTCTCCAGGCAAATGTTTGAAAATCTGAATAACTGCTCGATAATCCTACCCAATAGCTCGCCTCATCACCTTCATCAAATCCGACTTCAAGATTATAGCCGAGTCCTCTTAAATTTGAGTCGCTGTAAGTTAGTCCGCCGCTTAAACCTGATTCAGTTCCATAACCTACATTTACACCTATTGAGGCCGTGCGTTTTTCCTTTACAGTTATTATTATGTCGACCACTGAGCCATCGCTGTCAACGTAATCAAAAGTCGCGCCGACATCTTCAAAATATCCGAGACCGCGTAATTTTGAAATTTGATGCCTGAAGACTGAAACATTTAAAACTTCTCCTTGCTTCATTTTTATTTCTCTGCGTATAACATGTAATTTTGTTTTTACGTTGCCTTGTATTATTATGTCGCCGAGCTTTGGCTCTAAAATATGTATAATAATATTGCCGGTTTCGATTCCTGTAACGTCTGTAATTCGCACCATTTCGTAACCGTTTTTGTGATAAAAATCCTGAATCCGGTCTAAATCGCTCCTAAAAAATCCGGTGTTAAATACGTTGCCTTCATATGAAAATATTCCTTTTTTGAGCTGTTCGGCTGTATAAATTGTATTGCCCTCAAAATTTACGCTTTTTATTAGGGGGTTTTCTTTCACCGAAAAAGTTACATGCACTCCATTAAGTTCGCGGCTTAAACTGAAATCAGCATCAATAAAAAAACCTTGTTCCATTATTACTTCTATATCGCGCTGAATTGTTTCGCGGTTAAAAACTGTTCCTGGTTTCGTTCTGACTACGCTTAAAATATATTCTGTAGCGACGTGTTCATTGCCTGTTATGTCAACCGATACGACAGGAATTTCCCGGCGTTCCTGTGCTGAAATTTTACTTTCAAACGAGATTATTAAAATTATTAAAGTCAGCATCATAAATATAAATTTTTTATTCAAGTTAATAATATTCCTCCTTAAAATTTAAAATTTTATTAGTTGTTCCATATGGGTAAATCTGCGCCCGTTTGTCCTGCTCTTATATGTAAATCATCATTCGAGAACATCAGCCAAGGCCGTCCCGACCGCATTTCAATTCCGGTCATTGAACAATTTGAAATTTCTATATTCCAGACTTTATGGGGGTTAAATCCCAAAAATACAGCATATAAAGCCCGCATAATTCCGCCGTGAGAAATGACAACGATATTTTTATAATTTCCGTCCAAAAAAATTTTTACTGCTCGTTCAAGTCTTGTATATAATTTTTCCCAAGATTCTGCGCCGGGCGGCATATTAAAAAAGGGGTCGGCTCTCCATTTTGAAAATAATGCGCGTTGTTCTTGTCGTAATTTTTCGATGCTATGACCTTCCCAAGAGCCAAAATTTATTTCCTGTAATTCTGGTAATGGAATGACATCGATATTTTTATTTTTAGCGATTTCGTTAGATGTGTACATAGCTCGGCTTAAAGGACTTGAATAAATAATTTCAAAATCCCAAGAAGATAACCTGTGAGCGAGAGCTTTAGCCTGTAATTTTCCTGTTTCGGTCAGATTAACATCAGTTTTTCCTTGAAATTTAAAATCTAAATTCCATTCGGTTTGGCCATGTCTAGCTAAAATAATCCGGCGCACTGGCTGAGTATTGCTCACGTTAAAAATCTCCTTTCAAGTTTAAAAAATGCGATAATCCGGCTTAAAAAAAATTTAATTTGAGATTATAACATGTGAAAATCTTTTAATTTTTATGCTGGCGTTTTGATTGTTCGTAAAAAAATATTTGCGTTTATTACGATCTCTATAAAAATTTTTTTCCATTATAATTTATCGCATTCACAGATTTTTTATACTTTGAGGGGAGTGTGTGAAAATAATATGACTTTGCCGACTTTTTTAGGGGGAGTTCATCCACCTGAAGGAAAATATTTGACGGAACATAAAGCAATAGAAAAATTTGCTCCGTCAGAAAATTGGGAATTTGTTTACCCTTTAAGTCAACATATCGGCGCGCCGTGTTCGGCAGTAGTTGCGAAAGGTGATCGGGTTTTAGTCGGTCAGAAAATCGCTGACACTGAAGCATTTGTTTCAGCTCCAATATTTTCCGGAGTGTCCGGGACTGTTAAAGAGATTGGACCACGAATGACAATCGCCGGAAGTCTTGATCCCTGCATCGTCATCGAAAGTGATGGAAAATACGAACAGGCTCCGGGACTTTTTGAGGAAGGTTACAAGCCTCAGCCTTCGGAATATGTAAAATTAATTCGTTCTGCAGGCATCGTAGGAATGGGCGGAGCATGTTTCCCAACTCACGTAAAATTATCTCCGCCTAAAGACCGCGTAATAAAATGGATAATCGTAAACGGCGCAGAATGCGAACCTTATTTAAGCTGCGATAATAGAATTATGTACGAGCAACCCGACGAAATTTTAAAGGGACTTGAATATGTTTTAGAAATTTTCCCGGAAGCTCAGGGAGTTATAGCAATCGAAAATAATAAACCTGAAGCAATAAAAATTTTAACTGAACACAACAAAAATCCAAAAATAAAAATAATGCCTCATAAAGTTAAATATCCTCAAGGCGCTGAAAAAATGTTAATTTGGTCCGTAACTGGTCAGGAAATTCCAGAAGTCCCGGCTTTACCTGCTGATGTCGGATGCATAATTTTAAATTCCCGTACAACTTGGCAGATTTGGCTTGCGTTGACTCATGGCCGGCCGGTAACAGAGCGCGTAATTTCAGTAACAGGCGATGCGGTTTCAGAACCAAAAAATTTACAGGTGCCACTCGGAATTTCAGTGCGCGAACTCGTAAACGCCTGCGATGGATTTAAGGAAGAACCGTTAAAAGTTTTAGCCGGCGGACCAATGATGGGACTGGCAATGCGTTCGCTTGATGTTCCAGCCGTTAAAGGTACGTCGGGAATTTTGGCATTAACCCAAAAAACTGCATACATAGCTGAAGAAAGTGCGTGTATTCGTTGCGGGAAATGTGTCGAAGCCTGCCCGATGCATTTAGAGCCGACGTTATTGGATCATGCTGTTAGACGCGGAGATTATTCGACGTTTGAAGCTCATGGCGGAATGAATTGTATTGAATGCGGCTCTTGTGCTTATTCGTGTCCTGCATCGAGGCATTTAACTCAAAGTTACAAAAACGGAAAAGCTGCCGTTAATGCTGCCCGTCGAAAAGCTGCAGCTAAAAAATAATTCGGAGGTGAAAATTTAAAAATGTCTACAAAATTAATTGTCTCAACTTCTCCGCACGTACATTCAAATTTTACGACGAGAAATATAATGTGTAAGGTCATATGCGCATTAATTCCTGCTGGACTCGCCGGAACTTTTTTTATGGGGATTAGATCATTACTCGTAATAATTTCGTGCGTATTAGCTTGCGTATTTTGTGAATGGCTCTGGCAAAAATTAATGCATCAAAAATCTACGGTCAGCGATTTATCAGCGGCATTAACCGGATTATTACTCGCTTATAATTTACCTCCAACGATTCCAATTTGGATGGCTGTTTGCGGTTGCGTGTTTGCGATAATTGTCGTAAAACAATTTTACGGCGGAATAGGCTGCAACATCGTTAACCCGGCTTTAGCGGCTCGCGCAATGATGTTAATTTCATGGCCCATCGCTATGACTACATGGACCGTGCAAGGAGTTTCAGGCCCGACACCTTTAGCATTTATGAAAATGGGAACGGTCGCAATGTCCGAAGCTACAAAATCTACAACAGGTTACGTCATGCCGTCATTTATAAATTTATTATCTGGAAATATGGGCGGATGTATTGGAGAAACTTCAGCGATCTTATTAATTTTGGGTGGAGTTTATCTCGTCTGGCAAAAAATTATTTCATGGCGAATCCCAGTAATTTATATTTTGACGACTGTTATTTTGGCTTCAGCGTTTGGACACGGCGGACATTTTCCATTATATGAAGCTTTAACGGGCGGTTTAATGCTCGGAGCGATTTACATGGCTACAGATTACACGACTTCACCGATGAGCGCGAAGGGTCAAATAATTTATGCATTTGGTTGCGGATTATTGACGGCGTTAATTAGAACTTGGGGCGGATATCCTGAAGGAGTTTCATATTCAATTTTAATAATGAATGTCGCAGTACCTTTGATTGACAAATATACGGAGCCGAGAATTTTAGGTGCTCCCAAGAGTAATTTTTTTAAGAGAATGGGGGCTAAATAATTATGGCTGAAGCTGTAGCTGAAAATTTAAATAATGATGTCGTAAGTTTTTCGGACACGGTTAAAAAGGCGTTACATTTGGGCGGAACTTTATTCATGATAACTGCTATAACCGGCGTAATTTTAGGTTTTGTGCAATGGGGAACAGAAGACGCAATTAAACGCACAGAACTCGCCGCAAAAAATGAAGCGTTAAGAAATGTAATGCCCGATGCTGAAAATTTTTCACCTGTTGAACTTGTTGCAAACGATGGAACAATTACGGAAATTCAAGCCGGCTCAAATAATTCCGGAGTTGTCGGTCATTGTATTTCAGTTTCATCAAAAGGTTATGGCGGTGCAGTTAGTTTTGTCGTTGGAATTTTGAAAAATGGAACAGTCCGAGCCATAAATATTTTAAATCATTCTGAAACGCCCGGACTCGGAGCAAAATCGACAGAGCCTGCATTTTACGGACAGTTTGAAAATAAAAATAATTTGCCGTTAGAAGTGGTAAAAGGTGTAGCGACTTCAGATAATCAGATCGTAGCAATTTCGGGAGCGACTATTACATCAAATGCGATAACGAGCGGAGTAAATTCTGCTGTTGAATATTGGAATAAAAATTTAAAGGGGGCAATTTAAAAAATGAATAAATTTAAAATAATTACGAATGGCCTTCTAACGGATAACCCGACATTTGTGCAGTGTATTGGATTATGTCCGACTTTAGCAGTTACGACGAGTGTAGCGAATGGTCTAGGTATGGGAATAGCTGCGACATTTGTTTTAATTGCTTCAAATGCTGTTATTTCATTGTTGCGTAAAATTGTCCCTGATGAAGTTCGTATACCGATTTTTATCGTAGTAATTGCCGGATTTGTGACGGTGATTGAATTTTTAATGAAAGGTTTTGCGCCTGCTTTAAATAAATCGCTTGGAATATTTATCCCGTTAATAGTTGTCAACTGTATTATATTGGCTCGTGCTGAGGCGTTTGCTTCAAAAAATGGTGTGTTCGATTCAGCACTTGATGGTGTTGGAATGGGTTTAGGTTTTACGTGCGCTTTAATGTTTTTGGGTGCTATTCGTGAAATTTTTGGAGCAGGTACATTATTGGGGAATCCTGTAGTGAGTTTTGAGCCTGCGTTATTGATTGTTTTAGCTCCCGGCGGATTTATAGTTTTAGGTGTATGCATGGGAGCATTTCGCGCCATTCAGAATTTTTTTGCGAGCCATAAACTTGGAATAAAAGCAGCTGAAGCGAACGAAAAAACTGAAAAAAATAACTCATGTGGCGGATGTCCTATGGCGAAATTCTGTCAGAAATCTTCATCAGGGGAGGACTGTTAAATTATGAGTTTAGTTTTATTATTTATCAGTTCGATATTTGTACATAATATTTTATTATCGAGATTTTTGGGTTGTTGTCCGTTTATGGGAGTCAGCGGAAAATTAGACACAGCCGGCGGAATGGGAGCGGCGGTCGTTTTCGTTATAATGCTTGCATCTTTAATGACTTGGCTCACATATAATTATTTATTAGTTCCGTTGCATCTTGAATATTTATACACGCTCTCGTTTATTTTGGTAATAGCTGCCCTCGTTCAATTTGTTGAGCTTGCGTTAAAAAAATTAAATCCTACGTTATATAAATCGCTTGGAATATTTTTGCCTTTGATCACGACAAACTGCGCAGTTTTAGGAGTTGCAGTATTAAACATGAACGAAGGTTACGGCCTTGCGGAATCATTAGTGAACGCGTTGGGATCATCTTTAGGATTTTTGCTCGCAATATCTTTAATGGCAGGCATCCGCGAAAGAATCGAAACAAATGAAGGCATCCCTCAATGTTTAAAGGGACTTCCGATGGCGTTAATTACGGCTGGTTTGATGTCGATCGCGTTCATGGGCTTTAACGGAATAATTAAATAAATTAAGTGGGAGGAATATTTAACATGAATTTTATGCACGTAATGGTTAGTCCTCTTGCATTAATGGGAGTTATGGGCGGAGTCTTTGGGATTTTATTGGCTATAGCTTCGGTAGCGTTCAGGGTGCATCAGGATGAAAGGATCGGAAAAATTCGCGCGGCTTTACCCGGAGCAAATTGCGGCGGATGCGGTTATCCTGGTTGTGACGGGTATGCTTCAGGTGTTGTCAATGATGGCGCTCCGGTGAATAAATGTTCTGTTGGCGGCGGAAATGTTGCGAAAATTATCGCGGAAGTTATGGGCGTTGATGCTGGGGATTCTGTACCGTTGAGGGCGTTCGTAAGATGTAAAGGTGATAAAGATTGCTCGCCGAGAAAATTAAATTATGACGGTATAGATGATTGCAGGTCGGCTGCGACGATTCCCGGAGGTTCGCCTCAAGCATGTCCATTCGGTTGTATTGGTTTAGGTTCGTGTAAAAAGGCTTGTAATTTTGGAGCTATAACGATGCAAAACGGTTTACCGGTCATCGACATCAAAAAATGTACAGGCTGCGGAGCATGTGTGAGAACTTGTCCGAAAGCAGTATTAGAATTATTACCCCAATTAGCTGATGTCATTGTCGCGTGTAATTCACATTGGAGAGGCCCTGCTGTAAAAAGTGTATGCAGTGCTGGGTGTATAGGTTGCGGAGTTTGCGCTAAAATTTGTCCTGTTCAAGCTATCACGATCGATAATAATTTAGCAGTGATCGACCAGAGCAAATGTATTAAATGCGGAAAATGTGCGAGCAAATGCCCGGCGAAATGCATAAAGACAGATCAATCAATTAAAAAATTGAAGAAGTCAGCGTAAATTAAAATTTAATTTTAGGAGCTTGAAAATTGTCAGGCTCCTTTTTTTATATATCCTCGTGGAGTGATTAATTTATTATTTTTAATGTAAGTCTGCGAATTTCCAATTATTATTAAATAATTCATGTCGGGTTTTAAATTTTTTATTTCGCTTAATTTCATGATCTCACAAAATTCTCCCGGCCTCGAAATATTTTTTACATATCCGCAGGGAGTATCCGGGCTTTTATATTTGAGCATTATTTCACAGGCAGTTTTAAAATTTTCTGTTCGGGTTTTGCTTCCTGGATTGTAAATGCATGTCACAAAATCTCCAGCAGATAATATTTCTAATCTCCGATTTATAATTTCAATAGGCGTTAATAAATCGCTCAAACTGATCACAGCAAAATCATTTGTTAAAGGTGCCCCCAAAATCCCAGCAGCACAAACCGCAGAAGTTAAACCGGGAATAATTTTTATTTTGTCGTTATTATTTGCTAGTTCCAAAATTAAACCGGCCATGCCATATATACCGGAATCACCGCCGGAAATTAAGCCGATAATTTTATTTTCTCGCGATAATTTTAAAGCGTCTTCACAGCGTTTTATTTCCTGACGCATTGAATATATTTTAAAAATTTTGTCCGGGAAATTATTTTTTATTAAGTTAATATATTTTTCGTAACCTGAAATTATTTCGCATTTATTTAAAGCTTCGAGGGCGTCAGGTGTAATATATTTAAAATCTCCCGGCCCAGTTCCAATAACATAAATCATTTTAAAAATTCTCCAAATGCTTTTAACGCTCGATCACGTATTTTTTTAGCTTTTAATTTTTTGTCGCGCTCTTTGTTTTCGAGTTCAGGGAACAACCCTAAATTTATATTCATCGGCTGAAAATGTTTGTAATCCGTTTCACGCAAATATTTTAATAATGCACCTGCTGCACTTTCTTCCGGACATATTTTTAAGTGTTCGCCGTTCAAAATTCTAGCGAGATTTATTCCTGATATTAGTCCGGTCATCGTGCTTTCAATATAACCCTCAACGCCGGTTAATTGCCCAGCAATAAAAATATTTTTGTTATCGCAACTTTTCAGCCTCAAATATTCATCTAAAACAGCCGGAGCATTTAATGATGTATTACGGTGCATAACTCCAAGCCTGACAAATTCCGCCCCCTCAAGTCCTGGAATCATTTTAAAAATTCTTTTCTGTTCGTTCCATTTTAAACCCGTTTGAAATCCTACGATGTTATATAATTTCCCGGCTGAATCATCTTGCCTCAATTGAACAACCGCATAAGGTTCACGCCCGGTTTTCGGGTCGCGCAGTCCTTTAGGTTTCATCGGCCCAAATCTCAACGTATCAACTCCGCGCCCAGCAATCGCTTCAACAGGCATACAACTTTCAAAATATTTATTTTTCTCGAAATCATGCGGCAAATTTCTTTCAGCGTTGATTAACTCATTATAAAAATTTAAATATTCATCTTTGTTGAGCGGACAATTTATATAATCATCTCCGCGTCCATAACGCCCAGCCGTAAAAACTTTTTCAAAATTTATGCTCTCCTTCAAAAGAACCGGCGCAACCGCATCATAAAAATATACGTATTCGCCAACGAGATTTTTAATTTTTTCTGCCAGTTTATCCGAAGTTAATGGCCCGGTCGCAATTATTGAATTTTCTTCGGGAATTTCCGTAATTTCTTCGCGAATTAATTTAATTTTCGGGTTATTTAAAATTTCATTCGTCACCAAATTTGAAAATTTTTCACGATCAACCGCTAAAGCTCCGCCGGCCGGAACTCTGGAATTTTTAGCGCACTTTAAAATAATTGAGTTTGCCTGCTCTAGTTCTTCCTTTAAAATTCCCGAAGCCGTAAACCTTTCATCGTTAATATTATTTTCAGAGCCTAGAGAATTGCTGCAAACTATTTCAGCGAGCAAATTTGTTTTATGAGCAGGAGTCATTAAACTGGGGCGCATTTCATATAATTCAACATTAAAATTTCTTGATGCCAATTGAAAAGCAGCCTCGCACCCTGCTAAACCTCCGCCGATAATTTTAATTTTATTATTATTATTCATCTGAATTATATTCTTGATTTTTATATTTACATTTTTCGCAGTAGACTGTCGAGCCTTTTCTAAATAATTCCGCTCCGCATTCCGGACATTTTTCGCCGGCTGGTCTGTTCCATGAAGTGTAATCGCATTCGGGATAACGTGAACACCCGTAAAACGTTCTGCCCTTTTTACTTTTGCGTTTAATAATTTCGCCTTCGCCGCATTTTGGACATTTAACGCCGATAGCATCTAAAATAGGACGAGTATATTTACAATCCGGATAACCGGTGCACGCAATAAATTCGCCGAATCTTCCGCGCTTCTTAATTAAATCTTTTCCGCATTCCGGACATTTTTCGCCAATTGGTTCGGGGTCTGGGAGTTTTACTTTTTCTGCTCCTTCAGCTTCGTTTAAAGTGTTATGGAACTCCTTCCAAAATTCTCCGACTACATCGAGCCATTTTAATTTTGCTTCTTCTATTTCATCGAGTTCTTTTTCCATTTGGGCAGTAAACCCTGCGTCAACAATTGATGATAAATCTTTACGGTTAAAATATTTTGCGAGAAATTCATCAACAGTTAAACCGAGTCCAGTCGGGTAAAATCTTTTTTCATCGTTCTTTTCAATATAGCCCCTGCTCTCAAGAGTTCCGGCTATAGTCGCATAAGTTGAAGGACGGCCGACCCCATTTTCTTCGAGAGTTTTAATTAATCTTGCTTCGGAATATCTTGACGGAGGATTAGTAAATTTTTTTTCGGAGTCGACATTTTTTAAATTTAATTCGCGCCCCTCTGAAATTTCTTTTAATTCATTGCCCTTCAAATCCAGCGGCCATAATTTAGACCAGCCATCAAAAATTAATTTTTCGCCCTCCTGTTTTAAACCTACTCGACCGGCTTTAACTTTTAAAATTAATTTAGAGCTTACTGCTTGAGACATTTGACAAGCTACAAACCTGCGCCATATTAATTCATATAATTTAAATTGTTCCGGCGTTAATTTATCTCTTAAAATTTCCGGAGTTAAATTAATATTCGTTGGTCTTATAGCTTCGTGGGCATCTTGAATTTTTAAATTTATTTTTTTCGTGTAAATGTTCGCTTCGTTCGGCAAATATTCCGGAGCAAAATTATTTTTTATAAATTCTCTGCACGAGTTCAACGCTTCATTTGAAATTCTTTGACTGTCAGTGCGCATATATGTAATTAATCCGGTGTGTTTGCCTGAAATATTTAAGCCTTCGTATAATTGTTGAGCGATACTCATCGTAATTTTTGGGATCATGTTTAATTTTCTTGATGCTTCTTGCTGGAGAGTGCTTGTTCTGAAGGGTGCGGGAGCTGTATGAATGCTTTCACGTGATTTAAATTCGTCTACAATCAGCAAATTATTTTTTATCTCGTTTAAAATTTCGTTAGCTTTTTCCTGAGTATTTATTAACAGGGGCAGACCGTTTTTTAATAAAGTTTTGTCGTCTAATTTTTCGGCTCGTAAATCATAATTATTATTTTCAAAATTTGCGTGGGCTGTTATGTTCCAATAAGGATCGGGAATAAATTTTAAAATTTCCCGTTCGCGTTCGCAAATTAAATTTAAAGCTACCGATTGAACCCGCCCGGCTGAAAGTCCATAACGTATTTTTTTCCATAAGAGCGGACTTAAAGTATAACCGACCAGACGATCTAAAATTCTGCGGGCTTGTTGCGCGTCAACTTTATTCAAGTCTATATAATCCGGATTTTTTACGGCAGATTTAACAGCATTTGAAGTAATTTCATAAAATCTTATGCGACATTTATTTTTTAAATTTATCCCCAAAACATCGGCCAAATGCCAAGCAATTGCTTCACCTTCGCGATCTGGGTCTGAAGCTAATAAAATTTTTGAGGCGCTAGAAGCTAATTTAACGAGTTCATTTTTTAAATTTGCTTTACCCTTCACCAGAATATATTCAGGTTTAAAATTATTTTCGATGTCGATGGCCAATCTGCTTTTAGGTAAATCTTTAATATGGCCTTTGCTGGATTTGACAATATAATTTTTTCCTAGCATGTCCGAAAGTGTAGCAGCTTTGGAAGGGCTTTCAACGATTATTAAAATTTTGCCTTCTGAATTATTTTTTTTTGCATCGGTTTTATTAGTAGATTTTTTGACGGATGATTTTTTTACCGATTTAGAATTTTTAACACTTGCAGGAATAATAATTACCTCCCTAAAAAAATTTTAGCCCGCAAAATTCAAGCAGGCATTTTAAATCATTATTTATAATTTATATCACAAAATTTAAAAAAATATTTCACTTCACCAATATAAATATAATAAATACGCAACGCTGACAAATGATAAAATTAACGGCTTAAAAATAGATATTTATAATTTTAATTTAAAGAGGACAGCAGAAATTTTAAAATGAACAATGAAAATTTAAAGAAAATTATAAAATTGCGTCACTATTTACACGAAAATCCGGAATTATCCGGCCATGAAGTTTACACGAAAAATTATTTAATGGACTTCATAAATAATAATACTTCGTTTGCTGTAGTTGACTGCGGAAATTATTTTTATGCTGCAAAATATTTTGAAGGTTCTAAAGCTGTAGGATTCAGGGCTGATTTTGATGCATTACCGATTAACGAGGATTTAAATTTAATTTACGCCTCAAAAAATTCAGGCATCTCCCATAAATGCGGACATGACGGACACAGCGCAATTTTATGCGGTTTAGCTCTCGAACTCGATAATTTAAAATTAAAAAATTCCGTTTATTTAATATTTCAACATTCAGAAGAAGACGGAAAAGGCGCGCTGGAATGCTCGAAAATTTTACGCGAAAGAAATATAAAAAAAATTTACGCCCTTCATAATTGGAGCGGTTGGGACGAAAATAATATTATTTTAAAATCCGGCATCGTTCAATGTCCTTCAGAAGGTTTAACGGTTAAATTTATCGGCGAAAATTCTCACGCTAGCGAACCAGAAAAAGGAATTGATCCATCGTTTGCGATTTCAGAATTAATTTTGAACTTGATAAATTACAATAATTTTCAACGCGACAAAATTTTATGCACGGTAATTAATATTAATTTAGGCGATAATAAAAATTTTGGAATATCTCCGGGATTTGGCGAAGTCTCATTTACTATCAGAGCAGAACGAGAAAATATTTTACATGAACTCGAAATAAAAATTAAAGAACTGGCCATGAATTTAGCGCGGGAAAATAATTTAAATATTGAGTTTGAAATTTTAGACAAATTCCCGGAAACTGTTAATGATCCAGGCTGCGTAAACGATATTAAGAGAGCCGCTGAAAATTTGAAATTAAAAATTATTAAGATGCAAGAACCTTTATTAGCTTCTGAAGATTTTGGATATTACACGAAAGAAATACCCGGAGCAATATTCTACATCGGTAACGGAAAAAATTACCCGGCCATACATTCAGCCGGATATGATTTCAACGATAATATTATTAATAATGCAGTAAATATTTTTGTAAATTTATACGAGAATTTTTAATATTTAATTATTTAATAATCTCTTCTGCGGTCTCTGCTTCTTCTTTCGCGTTCGTAAGAGTTTGAGCTGTATGGATTCCGTGAACCTGAAGCCCTCGATGAATATCCGCGCTCCATATATGACGGCGTTCTCTCGTGTTCTGGATATTGTGCATAATTTCCGCGATCTCTTGATGATAAACTTGAAATTAAATTTTCCCGTTCTCTTTCATCCGGTAAAACGTGCGCCAGTCCTGCAGCTCTGATTTTTGCTTCATCCGCTAAAATTCTCCGGCGCGTTAAATTTGCTCTGCCCTGCTCGTCAATCTCTTTCACCATCACTAAAACCCGGTCGCCGACTTTAAAAACATCTTCAACGTGCGGCACTCTGTTCGTGCTTATTTCGCTTACGTGTAATAAACCTTCTTTGCCCGGTAAACATTCAACGAAAGCACCAAAATTTAATAATCTCGTTACAGTTCCTAAATATACTTCGCCTGCCGTTAATTCTCTGGTTAAAGACATTACGATAGCTCTTGCGTCTTCTACTTGTGATTGAGTTGGGCCGGAAATTGTTATAAATCCATTGTCCTCAATATTCATTTTTACGCCTGTACGTTGAGTAATGCTTCTCACGACTTTACCGCCAGAGCCTATAACTTCGCGGACTTTATCCGGGTCAATCTCAAATGAAATTATTCTCGGAGCATTCGGAGATAATTCGGAAGGTGTTGGGATTGTTTCTTCCATTTTCTCCAAAATTTCGAGGCGTGCTTTTTTGGCTTGATTTAATGCTGTCTCTAAAATTTCCCGCGTAATTCCTCCGGCTTTATTGTCCATTTGAAGAGCCGTAACACCTGCGCGAGTTCCAGCGACTTTAAAATCCATATCGCCGTAATGATCTTCAAGCCCCTGAATATCCGTTAAAATTTGAACTTTATCGCCCTCTTTAACAAGTCCCATCGCTATGCCTGCAACATGACACCTCAAAGGAACTCCGGCCGCCATCATTGATAAACTTCCGCCGCAAATGCTAGCCTGTGAGCTTGAGCCGTTAGATTCCAAAATATCCGAAACAACTCGAATCACGTAAGGGAAATCTTCTTCAGTCGGAATAACCGGCAATAAAGCACGTTCAGCCAAAGCACCGTGACCAATTTCACGACGGCCGGGACCTCTCATCGGTCGAACTTCTCCAACTGAAAAAGGCGGAAAATTATAATGCAATAAAAATCTTTTAGCCGGTTCATTTAATTTAATTCCATCTAAAATTTGATCGTCCTCGCCTATCATTCCGAGCGTAGTGACTGCCAGCGATTGAGTTTCACCTCTCGTAAATAATGCAGACCCGTGAACTCTGGGCAATAAATTTGTTTCACATGAAATTTTTCTAATTTCGTCCATTGCTCTGCCGTCAACGCGTATGCCTTCATTTACGATTATTCCGCGCATAATATTTTTTACACGGCTGTCGACATATGCCGAAATATATTCAGAAGTTTCGGGTTTTTCCTTTAACATTTCCGCAAAATTTTCCTGAGCTTTAGTTTTAATTTCGTTAATTTTTTTCTCGCGTGATTTTTTCTCTACAATTCTCACAGCGGAATCAATTTCAGCATTTAAATTTTCGTTAATCCAGTTTTCAATTTCCGGGATTTTTTCTGGTTCTGGTATTTCTATTTCAGGTTTACCGATTTCGTTTTTCATTTGGAGCATGACCGCAATAATTTTTTTTATTTCGGAGTGTGCAAGCTCCAGAGCATCAATTAATAATTCTTCTGAAACTTCATAAGACCCGGCTTCAACCATTGTGATCCCGTCTTCATGGCCGGCGACCGTCAAATTTAACATTGAAGTTCTCATTTGTAATTCAGTCGGGTTTACTACCAAATGACCGCCAACAAGCCCAATTCTTACAGCTCCAACCGGACCGTGCCAAGGAATTCCGGAAATTGTTAAAGCTGCAGAGGCCGCATTAATTCCCAAAATATTCGGCGGATAAACTTGATCGACTGCTAAAACCGTATCGACAACATGAACATCATTTCTCATTTCATCATCAAAAAGTGATCTTATTGCTCTGTCCGCGACTCGTGAGCTTAAAATTGCCGTGTCTGATGGTTTGCCCTCACGTTTAATAAATCCTCCCGGAATTTTTCCAGCTGCATAATATTTTTCTTCAAAGTCCACTACTAAAGGGAAAAAATCAATTCCTGTTCTCACCGTTTCCGTCATACATGCCGTACTTAAAATTACCGTTTCACCTTGAGAAGCTAACACTGCACCATTTGCCTGTTTTGCTAATTTACCCGTTCTAAATTCAATAACTGATTCGCCTGATGTGACTCTGTAAATTTTTTCCTGTTCCAAAATTCTTTAATACTCCTCTGATATTTTTCTTAAACATGTTGATTATTATATCTGAATATTTAAACAAGATTTGAAATTTTAAATTTATTACGTTTATTATTTCCTGATTTGATTCGGCCATGAACGTGAAAAAAAATATATTATTTATTTTGACTCGCAACAGAAATTAAACCGGCAAAAAAAGAAAAAAAACTCCTCATCAGATCAACGACAAGGAAATTAAATTAAATAGTTTTATCGATTACGGTGGGCCTGCCTGGACTCGAACCAGGAACCTTCCGGTTATGAGCCGGTGGCTCTGACCACTTGAGCTACAGGCCCGTTCAATTTCAAAACGTGTGAATTATATTTTAAGTATCAATTTGCGTCAAGTATTATAAAATTTTTTAATTTCGTAATTTATATTATAATTTCAGCGCGTTAATTTAATTTTTAATTTATTTTTTTATCCTGAAATTTTTTAAGGAGGTCTCCGTTAAATGTTATATGGAGCTTTAGAAGCCGGTGGAACAAAAATGATTTGCGCTATTGGTAATGAATACGGCCAAATACTCGAACAAACTACAATACCGACAACTACACCAGATGAAACGATGCCTCAAGTTTTGGACTTCTTTAAAGATAAAGAACTCGATGCGGTTGGGGTTGCGTGTTTTGGCCCGGTTGATGTCCGCAAAAGTTCAAGCACTTACGGAAATATTTTAAACACTCCAAAAATTGCCTGGAGAAATTTCCCAATGTTGAAGACGATCAAAACAGGTTTAAATAATATTCCCGTCGGATTTGATACTGATGTGAACGGCGCAATTTTAGCCGAAGTGACTTGGGGTGCAGCAAAAAATTTAACTGACGCAGTTTATTTCACGATCGGTACAGGTATCGGAATGGGAGTAATTTCAGGCGGAAATTTATTGCACGGAATGTTACACCCTGAAATCGGTCACATAAAAATGTCAGTTGTTCATAATGATGATTTTGCCGGAGTTTGTCCGAGTCATGGGACTTGTTTCGAGGGAATGGCTTCAGGTCCTGCGATCGAAAAACGCTGGGGAAAATCCGCAAAAGATTTAAACGAAAATAATGACGTTTGGGAATTGGAAGCGGATTATATTGCGCAGGCTTTAACGACCGTAATTTATGCGTTAAGTCCCCAAAAAATTATTTTAGGCGGCGGTGTAATGCATCAAAAACAATTATTCCCGTTAATCCGCGAGAAAGTCCTCGAAGATATTAATAATTACATCGACACGAAAGAATTAAGAAATATCGCAAATTATATCGTTCCTGCTTCTCTCAACGATAAACAGGGAGTTATGGGAGCTTTAAAACTTGCTGAAATGGCAACAGAAGAATAACAGAAAGTATAAAATTTATTTTTCGCTCCTGAATTTTATCGGGAGCAAATTATTTTATTTGTTTTTATTTTAAAATTTTTAAGGAGGTAAATTTTTTTGGCTGAAATTAAAGATCTCAAGAACGATAATTCAACAAAAAATCAGGATTTTAAGGACATGGATGCCGAAAATTTAGGCGAAGAACATATTAATTTAGTTTTCATGCTCGGTAAAGAAAATTTTGGCGTTGATGTAAATATCGTCAGCGAAATTGTTAGAGTTCCATCGTTTATTACACGCGTTCCGAATGCTCCGATGTATATTAAAGGCGTTATGAATTTGCGCGGGAATATTGTCCCGGTTTTTGACATGCAGTTAAAAATTGGAATGATGCAGAGTCCTCTCGATGAAGAAGCGAGAATTATAGTTTTAGCAATTAAAGATGTGATGTTTGGAATAATTGTAAATTCTGTTACGGAAGTCCGCACGATTTACGACAGCCAATTAGAGCCGGCTACAAAATTATCATCATCGGTTGATAAACGTTACGTGTTATGGGTAGCAAAACCGGCAGATGAAAGATTAATATTACTGCTTGATGTTTCAGCGTTATTTGATCTCGATCAGATTTTACAGGAGGACAATGAATAATAAATTTATTTTCAAACCTGTAAAAATTTTTATCACGGCATTTTTATTTGCGTTAATTTTAATTTCTCCGATTTATGCCGACGCAAATTTATATAAAGGCGCAAAATCAACAGGAAGCGTAAAAACTTTTGATGATAAACGCGGGATGTATGTTTCACTTGCTGACATGGCCGAATTAATGGGATTTAAATTTTCACATGAAGACGGCGAAGAAATTTTAATAACCAGAGGCCGTGATAAATTACGATTAATTTTAAATTCGTCTGGAGCTTGGAGAAATACTGCTCTTGTAGCTTTGATGTCCGCACCGTTTGAACGTGATGGAATTATCTGGCTTGATGATGAATCAGCTTTAAAATTATTTCAGAATTTTGCCGGCAGCATAAAAAAAAATAAATTGAGATTCAAAAAAATTCAGGGCGTTAATATTAATAAAAATGTTGAGAGCGAAGACAAAAAGGAAAATTTAAACGAGAACAAAAATAAAAATGTTAAATCCAGAAATAATAATAATAAAAATAAAAATTTAAGTGAGTCGGGATCTGCTCAACCAAAATATGAGAGCTTCAGAGCCGATAAAAGTCCGCGCAGAAAAAAAAATAATTTACAAGTTCATAGCGGAATAATTAACGAAATTCGCTGGACAAATACAAAAGCAGGGGAATTTAAAAAAATTTTGGCGGTCATGATGTTAGAAGAAAATTCTGATCCATATGTTTTTATGGAAGATGGAAATTTACACGTGTTGTTTAATTCTGTCAGTGACAAGCTGGAAAAATTGTTTTCACCGTACGAGAATATAAAAATTGAATTGAATTATTCAGGTGAAAATAAAGCCGATTTAATTTTAAAGAGTAACGCCGTGCGAATTGATAAAATGATTTTAAATTCTCCGAGAAGGGTTGCGCTTGAGTTCTTTTTTTCTGAAAATACTGTGATCACAAAAATTTCTCCAGGCTCAAAAAATAATATTACAGTCGCAAAAAATCCAATTGAAGAGGCAAAATCTAAAAATAAATTCTCGAAGGGTGACCCCGTTTTAATGACGAAGCCATCGGATTTAACGATCCCGTACGCTATTCCTAAAGCCCAGCCGGAAAATAATAATATTAAAACAGCACGAAATAAAAAATTAATTGTAGTAGATCCCGGACACGGCGGAAAAGATCCCGGAGCTAGAGGAAACGGAATTATTGAGAAAAATATAAATTTATCGATAGGTTTGGAACTGCGGAGAATTTTATTAACGTTGGGTTATGACGTAATTATGACGAGAACCGGCGACACTTATCCGAGTTTACAGGACAGGACGGACATCGCGAATAATTCCGATGCTGATTTATTTGTGAGCATTCATGTAAACGCATTGCCCTCAAAATCTTCGATGACCGGATTTGAAATTTATATAATGGCTCTTCCGTCCGATGCTGATTCGTTGAAATTAGCAAAAATTGAAAACCGCGAATATATTGAGGGTAAAGGTTTCGACTCTGAAAACGTTGACCGCCGTACTGAAATGCTGTTAAAAATTTTGGGAGATATGCAGCAAAATAATAAATTAAATGAAAGTTTAGTATTTGCGAGATCGTTATTTAACGCTGGGAAAATTTCCGGGCTTCCAATGCGCAGAATAGCTCAAGCTCCGTTTTTTGTAATTCGAGGTTCCGGAATGCCTTCGGTGTTATTGGAGACGGGATTTTTAACGAACGCCGGGGAAGCCGCAAATTTAGCGATGCCTGCATATCAGCACAGAATCGCTCAGGCAATGGCTAACGGAATAAAAAAATATTTAGAAGACTAAAAAATTAAAGGAGGGATTTTAAATTTTGCCTCAAAACGAATCAAGACGAAATATAAATATAAATATAAATTCAAATTCTGAACGTCCTGCGCGTCCTGCTCATGCTCCAAGAAGACGGCCGATTAATGCGGGCAATAATCCAAACGCTAGAAGAGTCCGTCACCGTTCTGCGCGAAAATTTGAAGACAATAAAAAAACTCCGTTAATGCTGAAATTATTATCAATTTTGGGATTAATAATGATGTGCATTGTCGCGGGTTATGCTGGAACTTCCTGGCTGATGGACATGTTAAATCAAAAATGGCTCTTGAAACCTGAAAACAGAATTGAAAATCAGGAGGATTTAGCGAGGCTGCAAGATTCCGAAAATAAACGCGCTGAAAAAATTTTAAATTCTGGAAATTCTCAAGTCTCGTATATTTTATATCACGTCAATGAAGATAATATTTCGGAGGTCAGAAAAAATTTTTTATCGAGGACTCAAGAGGATAATATGTCGGATGTATTTGAAAATATATTATTGTTGAGCAATGTTCCGGACAACGACAAAATAAAAGTTTTACACGTATTTTTAAAAGATGACACGGTGTTTTTTGATTTAAGTGCGCAGTTTGAAAAATCTCTTGAATTATTGGGGCAGCGTTCGAGCTTGTTATTATTGACCGGAATTGTAAAGAGCATGACGGAAAATTTTAAGCCTGTAACGCAGGTGAGATTTTTAATTGAATCGAAGACCCCAAAATCTGGCGGAGCGGTTGATTTAAGTAACGCGTGGAGGATGCCGGAAAGCGCTCAAAATAAAAATGAATCTGCCTGAAAAATTAGTGATAGCCACCGGGAATTATAATAAATACCGCGAATTTGAATATATTATAAAAAAAATTGTCGGCCATGACATAAAGACTAAAATAATTTTTGCGCCGGAAATTTCAAAATTAACAATTGATGAAACCGGGAGTACTTATGCTGAGAACGCTATTTTAAAGGCTGAAGCATGGAGCAAAAAAATAAATTTGCCGTGTTTAGCTGATGACAGCGGCCTTGAAGTTGAAATTTTAAATGGTGCTCCCGGTTTATATTCTGCTCGAATAGTTGAGGGCGATGACGATAAAAAAATTAAATGGCTGCTCGAAAATTTAAATAATAAAAATAATCGTAATGCGAAATTTGTCGCAGTTCTGGCTTTAAAAATTCCAGGTGAAAAAATTATTTTAAGTGAAGGCACATGCAAGGGAAAAATAAATAAATATCCTGCTGGAAATAATGGATTTGGTTATGATCCTGTATTTATTCCGGAAGGATTTAATTTGACGTTTGCGCAAATGGATTTTAAGTCAAAAAATTTAATTTCTCACAGGGCTGAAGCATTTAAAAATTTAATTAAACTCCCTTAAAAATAAACAGATAAATTTTAATATCCGAAATTAATTAAGGATCATTTTACGTAACTAATATTATATAATTTCCGTGTTGATAAATTTTAAGATAAGGGAGTGTTGTAATGAAACTAAAAATTTTTATGGCTGTTTTAATTTTGACACTCATAATTTTTCCGGCACATGCTCATGAAATTATTTCAGGTGATGTAATAGTTGTATTTAAACCGCGAGATAAAGAAAAAAAAATTTCTGCTTCGGATTTCGGCATGGGTTCGGAGGCGTTTCGGGTTGCTTCAATAGCTACGGAGTCTGGTGCTTGGGTTAAAAATACATATCCGAATATTTCCCAAGTAGATAATAATGTTTTTGCTTTGCTGCATTCTGACACGATAAGCTCAGAAGAGCTTATAAAAGAATTGTCAAAACGTTCTGATGTTGTAGCAGTTTCACCAAATTATAAAGTTTATGCTGCAGTGATCCCAAATGATACTTATACTCCATCAAATAATGACGGTTTATGGGGATTAAAATATATAAACGCTCCTGAAGCTTGGGAAATTACTAAAGGTAACGAAAATATTTACATTGCTGTTTTAGATTCTGGAATTGATTATGAAAACCCCGATATATCTGCTAATTATGACAGAACGTACAGCAAAAATTTTCTTAGCGGTTCTGATACAGTAAAAGATGAAAACGGACACGGTACACATGTATCGGGAACAATAGGAGCAGTCGGAAATAACAGCTTAGGAATATGCGGAGTAAACTGGAACGTTAAATTAATTGGATTAAGAGCGCTTAACTCTGGAGGTTCCGGAAATGTTTCGGATGTAATAAAAGCTGTAGATTATTTGACCGGTTTATTAAATGACGATCCAAATTTAAAAGTTGCTGCGGTAAATTTATCGATTGAAGGATATTTTTCAACTGTTCCAAATTATAATAATGTGATAACTGATGCATTTTGGCGAGC
Source organism: uncultured Fretibacterium sp. (assembly GCA_937900285.1). Taxonomy (GTDB): domain Bacteria; phylum Synergistota; class Synergistia; order Synergistales; family Aminobacteriaceae; genus JAFUXM01. The sequence continues at coordinate 34,601 of CALCEM010000049.1, forward strand.
GTTAAAAGCTCTTGACAGTTTAAACAGAACTTTAATTGTAGTAGCTGCAGGAAATGGCGGAATAGCTGTCGGACAACCTGCTACGACGAAAGGTAACAATCACTCAGCGGGGCAGTATGTATACCCGGCTTCATATCCCGGATTACATAATATGATTTCGGTTTCAGCATTAGATCAAGACGGAAGTATAGCAGAATTTTCAAATACAAATGCAACAATTTCTGCACCAGGCGTAAATATTTTAAGCACTTGGCGTCAAAATGCTACGGATTATGTTACAAGTGACGGAACAAGTTTAAAAATTAATAAAGGGACTTCAATGGCTGCGCCTCATGTTTCCGGTGCTGCTGGTTTATTGCTTTCGGTTATGCCGGACAGAACGGCGTATCAAATTAAAACGGCATTGCTCGGAAATTATAATTTAACATCTTCTGAAGGTGAAACAAGTTTATTAAATATAAATAGTGCCATCGCTTATCAAAATGCCCATACTGATTTAGCTTCAGAGCCGGAAAAAACTGAATATGATACTTATCAAGATGACGTAACTTCCACCGAAGATAATAGTAGCGGTGGCGGAGGTTCTGGCGGATGTAATTCGTTTAATAATATTTTAATTTTGTCGTTGTGCGCAGTATTTTTAATTAAAATTAAATTTAATAAGCTTGTAAAAAAATAAATGTGCTGATAAAATTTCACGCGTTGTAAATAAAAAATTAATTATTGCCGACGTGGCTCAGTGGTAGAGCAGTGCACTCGTAATGCACAGGTCAACGGTTCAAATCCGTTCGTCGGCTCCATGATGAAAATGAGAATTAAATAAAAAAAATATTTCCTCGAAGTTTGTGTATAAAATGAGCTTCGGGGATTTTTTTATATTTTTATTTTATATTGACGAGGTGAAATTTATGCATTTAGATTTTTTTGTGGTAATGTCGAATTTAGCCGGGTTATTTTTTTTAATAGCAGCTGGATTTTTAGGTGTGAAACTAAAATTATTAAAACCCGAATACGTCAGCACATTTTCAACCCTCCTGATGAATATAACATTACCGTGTACAATTTTTGTCTCGCTTGTTACGCGGGAATACGATCCGAAATTTATACATGACAGTTTATTAATAATATTTATCGGGTTAATATGCTTTCCAGTTATGTTATATGTTTCAAAATTCATCTCAAAATTTTTTGGAGTGCCGAAAAGCAGTCGCGGAACGTGGTCATTTTGTTGTGCGTTTTCGAATACTGGATTTATGGGCTTTCCGATTTGTTTAAATTTATTTGGTCCGGAAGGCATGGCGTTATCTGTTATGCATAATATAGCGTTTAACGTTCATATTTATACTATTGGAGCTATAGAAATGAGCCGTGACGGTGAAAATAAAAGCACTGCACATAAAATTAACTTTAAAAAAATTATTTTCAGCAGTTTAAATTATGCGACAGTCTTGAGTTTAATATTTTATTTTGCAAATATAAAAGTTCCAACGATGATTTTAACGCCTTTAAAATATTTATCGGATATAACGGTCCCGATGTCAATGTTAATAATCGGCATAATTTTAGGCAGGACTTCGGGAAAAGAATTATTAACGGACAAAAACGCATATACCAGCGCGCTATTAAGATTAATAATTTATCCGGTTATAATGAGCTTCGTTTTAAAATTATTTAATTTCTCAAATCCCTTAATTGCCGCCGTGACAATCGTAGTAAATTCCATGCCTGCCGCAAGTGTTACATCTGTTCTCGCAAATATGTATAACGGTGATATAGATTTGGCTGCTAAAGTAATGTTCGTGCATAATATTTTATGTATGATAACGATCCCTGCGATCTGCGCAGTATTATTATAAAAAATAAAAAATTCCCCAGCGTGAAATTTAAACAGAAATAAAAAATCATTCTGGGGAAAATTTAAATTAATTTATATAATTTATATTACTTGCTTTGATTGAACAGCCAATCTCTTACTGCTTCGATTTTATACGCGAAATCAAATGAAAACATATGCTCCGGCGTTCCTATTGATAATGATTCGGGCAGTACACTACCTAATTTAAAACGCACAAAATTTTTATTGCTGAATTCTCTTACATTTACATTTAAATCCGGCTTGAGGGCATTGACATCGTTAAAATATTTAAATTCTATATTATCGTTTTCAAACATTTTTATTACTTCGCTTTGACCGGTTGAAGCTTTATCATCTCCTGCGGCAGTCACGTAAAAAAATTTTTGAGATTCGATCCCCTTAAGCTCGTTAATATCCCATTGACCTGAGACAAATAGTTCAGCTGTAAATAAATCCGGGTATTTTGAAGCTAAATATAAAAACGTCATGCATCCCATTGATTGCCCTGTAGCGTAAATTTTTTTTGTGTCAATTGAGTAATTTTTTATCGCAAAATCTATAAAATTTTTCGTAACGTCAATATAATCGGATACAGTGAAGCCCCGATGATCATCCAGAATTACACCAGAATAAACTGGAACTATTACTATGCATTTATGTTTTGACTGTTCGTAATCTGAAGCCCAAATTATTCCACCGTAACCTTGTTTTAAGGAGAAATCAGCATCTTTACCAACCGAACTGCCGTCAGCTATAAAAAATATCACTGGATATTTATTTGATTCGTCATAATCGTCCGGAAGAAATAGATTATATTGCAAATTTTTGCCAGAAGCTTCATCAAAATAATTTTTAACTTGAAATTTTGTTAAAGTCTGATTCAGAATTGAATTAAATAATTTATCCTGAGATTTATCAAGCTTAGGAATTGCGTAAGAGATATTGGCATTTATAAAAAATAAAAGGATTAAAAAAAATTTAATTTCCGTCATTATAATCATTATAATTTCTATCCTCTTCCCAAGTTATAAACGAGTGATAAAATTTTTCATCGTCATCATCGAGACCTCTAGTAATTTCCGTAATATGTATATGTTTTGCCTTAACTTTTTCCAGAACAAAATTTACTGCGATCATCGGTTCTGTATGCGCTCCGCAAGTATAAATATCTAAAGCCATGTAATTAACTTCCGGCCATGTATGAACAGATAAATGTGACTCGCTTATAACAACAACTCCGCTAACACCATTAGGCGGAAATTTATTAAATGTGACCGACCAGACTTGAGCGTGTGCTCTCTTAGCAGCTTCGACTAAAATATCCTGAAGCAAATTTACATTTGTAATAGTATCATCACAGCCAGAAACTTCGACAATGTAGTGAACTCCTTTAGGTGACAACTAAATAAGCCTCCTGACAAAAAAATATTTACAAATTCTATCATAAAGGCATAAAATTTCAGCGTAACAACGATATAAAAAAATTTAATACTGTGAAATATGAAAATAAATTGATATTATTTAAATTCCTATTACACTTCAAAAATTGCATAAGGCAGGTATTATATGCAAAAAAAATATTTAATGGGTAATGAAGCGATCGCTTTTGGAGCTGTTGCATCAGGTGTAAATTTGGTTTGCGGTTATCCCGGTACACCTTCAACGGAAGTTCTAGAGACAATAGCAAAATTTAAATTTAAAAATATTTATGTTGAGTGGTCCATAAACGAAAAAACTGCGATGGAAATTGCTGCAGGTGCTTCGTATTCAGGAGCCAGAACGCTCGTAACAATGAAACAAATGGGTTTAAATGTCGCGTCCGATCCGTTAATGTGCGTTGAATATATTGGAGTAAAAGGCGGTATGGTCGTATTAGTTGCAGATGATCCCGGCCCGATTTCATCACAAACTGAACAGGACACCCGGAAATTTGCCGAATTTTCAAAAGTCCCATGCTTTGATCCAAGCAGCGTAAAAGAAGCGTACGAAATGATTCAAGATGCTTTTGAATTTTCTGAACGTTATTGCACGCCGGTATTTTTGCGAACGACGACACGTATTTCACACGGTTACGCGTCAATCAATGTAAAAGACCCCGAAGAATATAAAATTAATACGCCCGAAGGATTTATAAAAGATTCAAAACGCTGGGTTATATTTCCTAAACTTTCATATTTGAATCACAAAAAAATTTTTTCGCGTAATGTTGAGCTTTCAGATGTTTTTTCAGAATATAAACGGAATTCAATAATTTACGCCGAACACGAAAATAATAAACGTCTTGGAATTGCGACAGGCGGAATAAGTTTCGGATATGTGTTTGAAGCGTTGAAAAATAAAAATATAAATGATCAGCTAAATTCAGTTTTTAAAGTTGCGACACCGTATCCATTTCCTGAAAAATTGGCTGTTAAATTTCTGAAAAATCTCGATGAAGTAATATGCATCGAAGAATTAGACCCGGTTATTGAGGAAGCATTATTATTAATTTGCGGTAAACATGGACTCAAAACAAAAATTTACGGTAAAATCTCAAATCACGTTCAAACAGCAGGCGAAAACACTCGCGATTCAGTCCAAAAAGTTATAAACGAGTTTTTAAAATTGCCGGACGCAGACTCAACACAAAAAATTTCAATTGAATTACCAATTAGACCGCCGGTTTTATGCGCTGGTTGTCCTCATAGAGCTTCATTTTATGCTGTTAAACAGGCCATGAAAAACAATAAAACTATTTATTGCGGTGACATAGGCTGCTACACGCTCGGAAATTCAATGCCTCTCGACATGGTCGACACTTGTTTATGTATGGGTGCAGGACTTGGGATCGCTCAAGGAGTATATCACATTGAACCAGATACAAAATGTTTTGCTTTCGTTGGAGATTCAACATTTTTTGCTTCAGCTGTTACGGGAATTATTAACGCAGTGTATAATCAAACCGAAATGACTTTAATTATTTTGGATAATTCAACGACCGCAATGACAGGCCATCAACCGCATCCCGGAACTGGACGGACTGTAATGGGGGAAATAGTTCAAAAAATTGACATTGAGAAAATTTTACGCGGCATCGGTTTAAAAACTGTTGAGACCGTGAACCCTCTGGAGCATAAAAAATCAGTCGAAACTGTAAAAAAAGTTTCAGATGAACCAGGCGTAAAAGCGATTATTTTTAAATATCCGTGCATAGCCATTAATAAAAAATTAAATTCAATGTCAGTTAATTATAAAAAATGTATTGGCTGCCATCGTTGCGTTAATGAAATTGGCTGCCCGGCGTTATTTTATGAAAATGGAAGCGGTAAATTTTCAAAAGTTCTGATCGAGTCGAGCCAATGCACGGGCTGTACACTTTGCGCGCAAATTTGTCCGGCTGGTGCGATCGTTAGTACTGAAGAGGAGAAAAAATAATGAACCGAAATATTATTTTATGCGGTGTCGGCGGTCAAGGGATTATTTTGGCATCCCGTCTGATTTCCGCTGCAGCTATGGCGAAAAATATTCCTGTAATGAGTGCTGAAACTATTGGAATGGCGCAACGTGGCGGAAGTGTTTTCAGTCATGTCAGGTTCGGCAGTGAAATATATTCTCCAATGATCGCAACGGGAACAGCTAATTTAATTTTGGCGTTTGAACCCGGTGAAGCTGTTCGGATGCTTCCATATCTTGAGCAGGACGGTCAAATTATCGTGAGCGCAAAACCAATTATGCCGATTACGACGACTCTTAATAATATAAATTACAGCGGAGAAAAAATGATCGCTTATCTTCGTGAAAATGTAAAAAATATTTATGTTGTAGACACTGAAAAGGCAATTAATTTTTTAGGTTCAGCGAAAATTCTTAATATAATTATGCTTGGATTTGCAACAAAAACGGGCGCGTTAGGATTCAGTAGAGAAGAAATGCGTAAACAGATTGCGGAAAAAATTGCCCCGCGTTTTCATGAATTAAATTTTAACGCATTGGATTACGCTTTTAAATAAAAAATAAAAAAATAAATTGGGAGGAAATAAATGCAAATTTCAGAAGAACAAATAAAACTCGTAAATAATCAAATTAATGCGTTAGTATCAGCCGGAAGTTTTTACGGGAAAAAATTAAAGGAAGCGGGAATAAGCGAAATAAAAAGCGCTGGAGATTTTGAAAATTTACCGTTTTCGGAAAAATTAGATTTAAGGGAAGCATATCCGCTCGGATTGATGACAGCGCCGGAAAATAAAATTGTCCGTATTCATTCTTCATCGGGGACGACGGGACTGCCTGTTATTATTCCTTACACTGCGAAAGATGTCGACGACTGGGGCGAAATGTTCAAACGCTGTTACGAAGTCGCAGGGATTACGAATCTTGACCGCATTCAAATTACTCCTGGTTATGGTTTATGGACTGCCGGAATAGGTTTCCAGAATGGAGCGGAAAAACTTGGAGCGATGGTTATACCGATGGGGCCTGGCAACACTGAAAAACAATTACAGATGATGCAGGACATGAAAACGACCGTAATTTGTGCAACTTCATCATATGCGTTACTTTTGGCAGAAGAGATCGAGAAGCGCGGAATAAAAAATAATATTCGTCTCAAAAAAGGCGTAATAGGTTCAGAACGTTGGGGCGAAAAAATGCGTAATCGTATATCTGAATCTTTAGGAATCGAATTATATGACATTTACGGTTTAACAGAAATTTACGGGCCGGGCATTGGAATTAATTGCGAGCATAATACAGGTATGCATTATTGGGATGATTATATTTACATTGAAATAATTGATCCTGTAACGTTGAAACCAGTTTCGGATGGAGAATGGGGCGAAATTGTTATAACAACGCTTGTTAAAGAAGGTGCTCCGTTAATTCGTTATCGCACTCATGATTTATCACGAATTATTCCCGGTGAATGTCATTGCGGGAGAAAATATCCGAGACTCGACACGATTAAAGGTCGTACGGACGACATGATAAAAATTAAGGGAGTTAACGTATTTCCGAGCCAAATCGAAGAAATTTTACAGACGTTCCCGGAGGTATCGAGCGAGTATCAGATTCGTATATCTCACCTTGATAGAAAGGACACTATGAGAATTTACGTTGAAACAAATGGGCATGTTGACTTTTTGAATCTTGCTGATCGTATAGCTACGACTGTTAAAAGCAAAATCGGTTTTACTCCGCTTGTTAAAGTTGTTGAAATTGGTTTATTGCCTCGCAGTGAAAAGAAAACGAAGCGCGTAATTGATGAACGTTTTGAATAATTAATATAATATTTCGCAATTTGCATTAAACGGAAGTTAGGATTTTATAGTTTTTTTCTTTCTTCCGTTGCTAAATAAAAATTTAACGTACTACCCTAAAAAATAGTGTTAATACTCGTTGACATGTTTATATTCAATATAATAAAATCCCAAACGATTCAGCGCTAAATCTAGTAAATTCCAGTGAAATTAAAATTTTATTTTATTAGGGAGGAACGCTCAATAATGAAAAAGTTATTTGCTGTTATTATGTTGCTTGTTCTTACGTTCTGTGCGTCTGTAGCTATGGCCGCTTATCCTGAAAAATCTATCACGGCTATTTGTCCTTGGGCTGCCGGCGGTGGTACTGATTCATGTTTACGCGCATTTTGTCAGGCACTAGGGAAACAACTCGGCCAAACAGTTGTAGTCGATAATAAAACCGGTGCAGGCGGAGTAACAGGACATGAAGCTATTGCTGATGCAGAACCGGATGGCTATACTTTAGGCATGATCACTTTTGAAGCTGTTACTTATAATGCTCTTGAAGTTTCGGATTATAAAGCGTATAAAGATTATGATCCTCTTTGCCGTTTGAATGCAGATCCTTCAGGCGTAACTGTAAATAAAGCATGGGCAGAAAAAAATGGGATTTCAAATTTAAATGATTTTGTCGCTTATTGCAAAGCCAATCCCGGTAAAGTTCGCATGGGCGGTTCTTCTGCAAATTCAGTCTGGCATATTGCCGGCGGTTATTTTATGAACGTTACAGGCGTTAATTTTAAAATGGTTACTTATCCTGATGGAGCTGCCTCCGCTGTTCAGGCTGCCGCGCAGGGTGTTGACATTGAAGGCGTAACAGTTTCGCTTGCTGAAGCTCGTTCGTTTATTGAATCTGGAAATTTAATCTGTCTCGGACTTATGGCGGAAGAACGCATTAATAATGAAGTATTCGGAAATATTCCAACTTGCAAAGAACAAGGAGTAAACGCTTTTTATTCAACTTGGCGCGGATTGGGATTGCCTAACGGTGTAGATGAAAGCATACGCACAAAATTAGCTGAAGCCTGCAAAATTGCTATAAACGATCCTGACTTTGTGAAATATATGAAAAATGCCGGGCTTGGTATTGCATATCTCGATGCCGCAGAATTTAAAAAATTTATTGAACAACAAGAAGAAAAAGATGTTCCGGCCGCAATGAAAGCTGCAGGCATAGAAATTTAAAAATAATTAATTTTTGAGTGGGCAGGGGTTTAATTAATTAATAAAATTCTTGCCCATTTTTTTTATTATATTTGATAGTAAGGATGTGAATTTTCTTGAAAAAAACTCAAACAAAAGCGTTTGCGAGTCTCATAAGTTCGTTAATTCTTATTGCTTTTGAAATTTGGGCATATGTTCAAACTTTGGGCTTCAGAGTTCATAAACGGGCACACGTCCAGCCTGCAACATTTCCGCAAATTATGATTTATGGCATGTTTATTTTTACGGTAATATTATTTGTGCAGTCATTAATAAAAGTTACGCGCGGAATGAAAGAAAATGACCCTGAAAATGAAATCTCAGCGAGCATAAATCCCTTTAAAAATTCAGGTGTAGCGGCTGCAATGTTCGTAATTGTTTTATGCGTGTTGTATACATTTTTATTTGATAAATTGGGTTATGTTCTTGTTTCTGCTTGTATTAGTGTCATAATGATGATTTTAATAGGAAAACGAGACCCTAAAATAATTATTCCAGTATCGATTTTAGTGCCGTTAATTATGTGGCTCATATTTTATAAATTATTAACTGTTAATATTCCAATGGGAGTGCTTCAACCTCTGCGCGATCTGGTTGACAAAATTTAATTTTTAATTTTAAGGAGGTGTATAGGCATGAATTGGAGTTTATTATTTGACAGTTATGTAAATGTCTTTTCAAATTTTCAAGTTATAGGAATGACTTTGCTCGGAGCATTAGGCGGGGTTCTTTTAGGAGCAATACCCGGCATGACTGCAACGATGGGCGTAGCTTTGTTAATTCCTTTTTCGTTTGGAATGGATTTAATTTCATCGATTGGCTTATTACTTGGAATTTATTGCGGCGGAATGTACGGCGGTTCAATTTCTGCCATTCTTATCCACGCTCCCGGCACTCCTAGTGCTGCTGCTACACTTTTGGACGGTTATCCAATGTGCCAAAAAGGACAGGCCGGCCGGGCTTTATCCGTAGCGATGTTTTCATCTTTTTGTGGTGGAGTGTTAGGAGCTTTAGTTATGACATTTCTTTCACCGATAGTTGCACAGATGGCCATGAAATTCACGAGCGCAGAAATGTTGATGCTGGCATTTTTCGGGCTTTCGGTTATTGTTTCGATTTCCGGCAAGTCCATAGCAAAGGGATTAATTTCGGCGTTCTTTGGTCTTTTACTTGCTACGGTCGGACAAGACCCAACATATGGAGCAAAAAGGTTTGTTTTTGGATTCCGTCCGCTTTTATCCGGCTTCGCGTTTATACCTACGTTAATCGGTTTATTTGCTATTGCTGAAGTTATTGCCGGCATTGAACGTATTATCAGCGGTGAAGAAAAACAGCAGAAATCTGACGAAAAAATTACGAGCGTGTTACCAGATTTAAAAACAATTAGGCAGATATGGCCAAATATTATTTCCGGCGGTCTAATCGGGACTTTAATCGGCGCAATTCCCGGAGCTGGCGGAGATATTGCCGTATTTGTTTCATATGGATTTAATAAAAGTTCTTCAAAACATCCTGAACTTTGGGGGACAGGTATTCCGAACGGTGTGGCCGCTACTGAATCCGCAAATAATGGATGTTCCGGCGGTGCTATGATTCCATTGCTTTCGTTAGGTGTGCCTGGCGATGCTGTTACCGCGATATTGCTCGGAGCGTTCATAATGAAAGGCATTCAGCCCGGCCCAATGATGTACGTGAACGAATTGCCGACAGTTTACCGTGTATTTGCTGCTCTTATGCTTGCGAATTTGGCGATGCTTATCGTTGGGTGTATAGGCGTGAGATTCTTCGCTAAAATTGTATCGGTTGATAAAAAAATGCTTTATCCGATTATACTTGTAGTATCGTTGCTCGGAGCATTCTCGATCAATAAAAATATTTTTGACGTTGGCGTGTGCGTTTTATTCGGCGTAATTGGTTATCTCATGAATAAATTTGAATTTCCTCTTTCACCTATATTATTAGCTTTGATTTTGGGACCGATGTGCGAACAAAATTTTGTGCGTTTCGTTGATGTCAATAACGGTAATTTTTGGGAAATTTTACACCGTCCCATCGCAATTGGCTTTTTTGTAGTGTCTATTGCAACGATATTATTTTCAATTTACAACCAGCAGAAAATTAACAAAGCTGAGGCCAGAAATAAAAATAAAGATAAAAATAACGCATAAATTATAAAAATAATTTGGGGAGATTTAAAATTAATTATTAATATTTTTTCTCCCCGTTTAAAAATTTAAATTTACTTAATATCCGTCGCGTTTAAAAATTTCGAGCATCCTTAAGGCAACTTCATCCCAAGAATATTTTTCTATATAATTTTCCTGCATGGCTTTAACATTTTGTTTAATTCGATCCTGACTCAATAATAATTTTTCCATGTATGAGCATAACTCTTCAGGATCGTCATTGTTAATTAAATATCCGTTGAAGTCGTGTTTTATAAATTCCGGCATTGCGTAAATATTTTTTCCGATACAGGGCAGACCAAAAATTAAAGCTTCGGCAAAAACCAAACCATACGCTTCAAATTTTGACGGCATCACAAAAAAATCACATAAATTATAATATTCCGCAACTTTTTCATAAGGCAATAAGCCGGGATAATACACGCCGTTTATATTTTTATACTCGCTTGGGATGTTTTGAATATCAGTCCCGATTACATATAATTCGGTGTCCTTATATTTTTCGTGTAAAATTTTAAATGCTCTTATTACGAGAGGACAGTTTTTAAGTTCAAAATTTCTTCCAACCAGCAAAAATTTATTACCAGTTTTATGCGAGCAGTCAATTAAATTTATATTAATATTGCAACCTCCGCCGACGTGATGAACTTTTTCAGCTGGTAAATTCGTATTCTCGATCATATCTTTTGCGAGCCATTCGGACATTGTGAACAATCCGCGACAATTTTCGTTTACAAATTTATTTTTTGCGAGGCGTTTTAAAACAGTTTTTTCCCTCGTGTATAATGGCAGCGGCGTGAATTTGCTGAGTTCTGATTTTGATTTCCACATTCTGTAAACATAATCGACCGTTAAATCCTGATACATGTAAGTATTTGCGAGATATTTAGTTTTAAAAGCACTGAACATTATGCAAGGTTCGTTTACATCAATTTTGCGTAAAAAATTTATTTGAAGTTCGCTGAGTTTCGCATCGAGCAGACCAAAATTAAAAGAGCGCGTTAACCTGTCGTAATAGTGTTGAAGTTTAAAAATTATTTTATAAAAATTCCCTTGATTCAGAGCGATGTCATTAACACCTGTAAATTTTGAAAGTGAATTAAATAAATTAAACGGAGTTCCAGACCAAGTATACTCGCGATTTTTAGCCCAGTGTTCACAAAAATTTATCGCATAATTTAGGCTTCTTGGCTCTTGGCTCTTGGCTCTTGGCTCAATTGTGAAGGCGCAAACTTAATTTTGTCAAGATCATTTTTACTCATATATTTAAGATTCCTCCAGCATAAAAAATTAATCTGAGGAGATTTTAAATTTTTTCACTCCCCAGTTTTTAATTTTACAATTTTACATTAAGACCAGCATTTTTTTATTTGCATGTAATTCTCAAAAATATTTTTTAGCACGTTCAAATAATTTTCAGCTGAGAATTTTTTTAACTGTTCATGGCCCAATTTTATTTTTTCCTGCACAATATTTTTATTTTTATTTTCGCCGTTCGAAATTAATTTTAATATTTCAACTAAAGAATTCGGGTCATTTAAATTCATCAAAAACGCAGCTTCCCCAACTTGTTCGCGCAAATCCGGCAAATCAGAATAACATACGGGACAATTATATAAAAATGCTTCCAACGGCGGAATATTCGTGTGTCCCAAATACGTCGGCATCACCAGAGCTAAAGCATTATTATAAAATCCTATAATTTCGCTGCGTTCAACAAAACCTAAAAAATGTATTTGATCTTCAAGATTTAATTTTTTTGTGAAATCCTTTAAAAATTCTCCGTTCCCCTTTTCGCTTCCAGTAAAAACCGCATCAATTATCGTCCCGGAATCTTTTAAAATTTTCAGAGCTTCAATTATATATCTGTGATTTTTGTGTGGCCAAAGTTGAGCAGGATAAAATATAAACGGCCTCTTAATATTAAATTTATTCATCACGTTGTTATCAGGTTTTAAATTGTCAGATTCAAGCGGAAAAAACGGAGCTACATGTATACGATTTAAATCGACTCTATAATGAAAGCTCAGATCTCTTTTTGCTTGTTCAGAATCAACTAACACCGCTATAGCTTTCGGACAACTTTTTGAATAATTAAGCTCCCTAAATTCAAATTGAAAATTGCTTCTAACCTCCGGAAATTCCGGCCAATCCCTCTGACATTGATCCCAAACAGTGTAAATATACGGGATCTTTTTTATTCCCATCGCGTAAGTTGAAGGCGTTAAAAAATATGCAAGATCAATTTTATTTTTTTCAAGTAATTCATCGAGCTTGTTTAATTTTAATATATCCCTCTTCCAAACTTCAGGCTTAACAGGAGGAATATATAACAGCCCATGTCTCTGAAGAAATTTTTTTAACCGCTGTTTAATCGATGAATCATTTTTTAAATTTATTTTTGGGGTTATGTCTATCAGAACCGCATTAATTCCGTTTTGTTCGAGAATAATTTTATTTTCTTCGGTAAACACAAAAAATATATATTCAATATTTTCAAGTGGATTTGAATTTAATAAATTTATAACTGAAAATGCCTGCTGAAATCCTCCGCCGACAGTTATTTCTTGTTCAATAAATACTCCAACCCGCATTTTAATTTAACACCTCATGAATTTTTTGTGAAACATAATTAATTTTTTCATCATCGAGCGTTAACCCAGATGGAATATAAAAACCCATCCGCGCAATATTTTCAGAAATTGGATATTTTTCACCTTTAAACATCCCCTCATTAATAAACACCGGTTGTTCATGCATAGGCCAGAAAAATGGACGAGTCCCAACCCCTAATTTACGCAACTTTTCCGCACATTCCTGAGCATTCATCCCGGCATTATCCTTTAAAACTATTCCGAAGACCCAATAAATATTTTTACAATATGAAGTTTTTTCAAGCGGCAAAATAATTTTATGCGATAAATCTTTTAATAATTCCTGATATTTTTTCCCGATATAACGTTTTTTTATAATATGCTCCTCTAATTTTTCGAGTTGTGCAAAACCTACGGCAGCTTGTAAATTTGACATCATGTAACTGTGTCCAAGTTCATAATGCATAAATCTCCGTTCGGGGGCAAAACAATAATTTTTTAAATCTTTACAGCGTTGCGCAAGTTTTTCATCGTTACAGACTATCATGCCGCCTTCACCGGTCGTAACATGTTTATTTGAATAAAAGCTGAAACAGCTGACATCACCAAATGATCCGGCAGGTTCGTTATAAATTTTTTGGCCGATTACTTCCGCTGCATCTTCTATAACTTTTAAATTATATTTTTCCGCAATTTCTATTAAAGGCTTCATATCGACAGTAATGCCATAAATATGAACGGCCATTATTGCAGCAGTCTTATTTGTAATTTTTGCCTCAATCTGGTTAATATTCATGTTCCAAGTATCGGGATCACAGTCAACTAAAACGGGAACGCAGCCAGCTCTTACAATTGCCTGAGCGCATGAAATAATTGTGAAATCAGGCATAATAATTTCACTGCCCTTTTCAAAATTCAAAGCCCGTACAGCAACTTCAAGGGCAACTGTTCCGCTTGTTACAGTTATGGCATATTTGCGTTTAGTTAGTTTTGACATTCCGTCCTCAAATTTTGAAATAAAAGCTCCTTCAGCTGAAACCCAACCTGTTTCGATGCATTCATTTAAATATTTTTTCTCGTTGCCATTTAAAAGAGGCTCATTAACTGGCACAAACATTTTTTAATTTTCATCTCCGTTTAAATAAATAATTTCATCCGGCGTAATTCCTGTAAATCTTGTTTTATCCTGTTCACCGGCGTAAGGTCCTTGTTTAATTTCGATCATTTCAATATCTTCTATAACTTGAAAACCATGACCACCGCTTATTAATAAAATAACGTCACCAGCATATAAATTTTTACTGCCAATATAATTTTTATTTTTATCGTAAAAGTCGCAACGCAAAACACCCTTACGAATAATTAAAACTTCCTGCGTATAATGAACTTGTCGCGGGACTGGGTTATGAACATGTGGCTCAATGATTTTTTTTGCAGGATGACTCATATAAGCAACTTGTTGAGACAAATCCGACGGAGTAAAAAAATGTATTCCCTTTTCATGAAAATCGGCTCTTATTATTAACGCAATGTCATAATTTTCTCCTGTAGTGTTTACAGCTGATATTTTTTCAATGTAAGATGTCATTATTAAAACTCCTAAAAAATTTTTTATGCCGAATATAAATATAAATATAAATATAATTTTAAAACATGCTAGCAATATTAAATTAATATATTTAAATTTCAACATTTATAACGTGAATAATTTATGTTAAAATTTGCTCCGGATTTTTAAAATTTTACACAAATTGGGGGTTGACAAAATGGAATCAGCGCGTACAATTGAAGCAACAAGCAACAAGCAACAAGCAACAAGCAACAAGCAACAACAATAATAATAATTTTCCATTATTCTCGGTAATCATTCCGACGTATAATCGGGTGCACACAATTTTAAGGACAATTAACAGCGTATTAAATCAAACTTACAAAAATTACGAGATAATAATTTCAGACGACGGCTCGACAGATAACACTAAACAAATTATTCAGGAAAAATTTTCAAATTACCCAAATATAAAATATATTTATCACGAAAATCAAGGCCACTATCACGCAAAAAATTACGGCGCAACATTTGCGAACGGCGAATATTTATATTTTTTAGATTCTGACGACGAATGTTTACCAGATTTTTTAATGAAGATGTGTGAGAAATATAAATCCGATCCCGAACTCGGCGCAGTATATTGCAGAAGTGGAATGATTGAAAACGGTAAAATTAAAATTGTCGGTTGCAAAATCGAAGGATATATTTATAAACAAGTTTTAAAACAATTGGGATTAACTTCGCCGTCTTTTATTACGATGAAAGCAGAATGTTTCAGAAATTTAAATAAGGGCTGGGATGAAAATTGCGGACCTTCTGATGATGACGATATGTGCATAAGGCTCGCCAAAAATTTTAAAATCGGTTGCATAAACGAAGCTCTGGGAATTTATCACACTGAAAATGACGACAGAATGATGAAAAATAAAAAATTAATTGCCGATGGATATTTTAAATTAATTAATAAACACGCGGAAGAACTAATAAAATTTTGCAACAAAAAAGTTTTAGCCCGACATTACGCAAAAAATTTAATATTATTCTCGGAAGTCAACGACAAAGATTACATAAAACAATGCAAAAATAAAATTCGCAAATATTCAAATTCATATTTCGAATACGTTTCGATAATTTTACGCGCTAAACATCCCGTATTTTTCGGCCATATCGATAATTTAAAAAATTTACCGTCAAAAATAATTCTCGAAATTAAAAAATTTATTAAATTTAAAATATTACGCTTGAAATAAATATTAAAATTTTAAAATTCATGTAACGATGGATCAGGAATTATTTTATTATTTATGTTTCTCACACCGCGTTTATATGCATTGTGTCCAGCCATCGCAATCATTACGGCGTTATCTGTACAGCGTGAAATTTTAGGCAGCCAGACTTTAAAATTTTTCTGCTCGCTTAATCTTTCACGTAAATTACTGTTCGCCGCAACTCCGCCAGAAACCGCAATTTTATTTATTCCAGTTAATTCAACCGCTAAATTTAATTTTGAAATTAATGCGTCTGTTATAGACTTTTGAAACGATGCACATAAATTATTTATTTCAGCTTTTAATATTTCTTCGCTCTCAAATTTTTTTACTTGCCATAATAACGCAGTTTTTAAACCGCTGAAACTAAATTCAATTTCACGAGTATTTTTTAACGGAACCGGAAATTTAAATTTTAATTCATCGCCGTCCTTCGCAAGTTTATCTATTTCAGGGCCACCGGGATATTTCAAACCTAAAATTTTCGCCGCCTTGTCATATGCTTCCCCTGCTGCATCATCACGCGTGCATCCAAGTAATTTATATTCTCCAAAATTTTTTACGCAAATTATTTCAGTGTGTCCTCCCGAAACTATTAACGACAAAAAAGGAGGCTCTAAATTTTCAGCATCAATCAACGGCGCAAATAAATGCCCCTCCAAATGATTAACGCCGATTAATGGAACGTTCCAAACTTGAGACAACGCTACAGCAATTTGAACACCAACCATTAAAGAACCCATTAAACCAGGCCCGCGAGTCACCGCTATTAAATCAGGTTTATAATTTTTCGTCGCAACATCAATCAACGGTAAAATATTTTCTAAATGTTTACGCGCTGCAAATTCCGGGATTACTCCGCCAAATTCCGAATGATCTTTTATTTGACTCGATAAATATTCGCATAAAACTTCACGATCATTTTTTATCATCGCGATCCCCGTATCATCGCAACTCGTTTCTATTCCTAGAGTGATCATTTTATTTTTTATTTTTATTTTATTTATTTAACTGTATGAACTATCGACCGTAAATTCAGGCCAGAAATTTTCTATAAACTCATCATAATATGGAAATAATCCGGGATCCATTACGTAATCGTTTGAAATATCTTCTTCAAATTCGTTTAATGCAAGGCTCCCAAACCATAAATTATTATCGCAGTCTCGAGTATGTGAAAACACCAGCATTTTTTTCACCCTGTTTAATTTTTATTTTATATTTTATATTTTATTTAAATATTTCTGATACGCTCTGTTTACCCATAACAAAAATTATTTGAGGCAGCGGCGCTCCATGTTCTTGGCCGGTTAAAATTATTCTCAACGGGTGGAAAAATTCACGACCCTTTAAATTATTCTGCTTCATGAATCCGCGCAAAAATTTCTCAATCGAATTTACATCCCACTCGTTTAAATTTAATATTTCATCCGAAAATTCTTTACTCCATGAAACTTTTATATTACATTCCGGGCGTTCAACCAAAAATTTTAAACTTTCAGCCATCCCGTTTATAAATGGCACATCGTTTATAATTTCGCTCACCAAAATTTTAAGATCGTCAGCTGAATATTTTTCAAATCTCGAATCAAAATTAATTATATTTTTTGCAATTTCATCAGGGCTTTTATTATTCATTGCTTTTTTCTGCCAGAACATTAAATGATCTTCATCATGAACTGGCGAAGATTTTACGATTCGAGACGGATCAAAATTTTTACACATGTCATTTAAATCAAGCAAATTAATATTTTTATCAGCACTCCAGCTCAACGTACCCAAATACGCCCGCAACGCTTCCGGCAAAAATCCGCGCTCACGATATTCCCTGATAGGTGTCGAACCCGTACGCTTCCCCAATTTTTTACGCTCACTCGATAAAACCATCGGTATATGTATAAATTCCGGGCGAGGCCAGTTCAAAATATCAAGTAAAGCAATTTGGCGAGCAGTGTTCGGAATATGTTCATCTCCGCGAATTATGTGCGAAATTTTCATTAAATAATCATCAACAGCCGAAGCAAATATATATGTCGGAGTATTATCACTGCGCCATATTACAAAATCTCCGATAGTTCCAGCCGGAAATATTTGATCACCGTGAACTACATCGTAAAATCTCGCCTCGTAATTTTCAGGGAGCTTCAATCTCCAACAAAATTTTACGCCCGTTCTTATTCTCTCATCAATCTCTCCGCGCGTTAAATTCCTGCAATGCCCATCATATTTAGGAGGCGTATTGTTTTTTAATTGCTCCTCTCGCATCGTTTTCAATCTCTCATCTGAACAAAAACAAGGATATATATAATTTTTCTCCTTCAAAATTTCAAGATATTCAGAATAAATTTTATTGCGCTCACTCTGCCTGATAAATTCCGCATTATCCCAATTTAATCCAAGCCATTTTAAATCATAAATTAATTTCGTCTCATATTCCTTTTTTGATCGCTCCTGATCCGTGTCGTCAATCCTTAAATAAAATTTCCCGTCTTCATCTTTTCGTGCATATAAATAATTAAATAATGCAGTCCTCGCTCCTCCGATATGCAATTCTCCGGTAGGACTCGGCGCAAATCTCGTAATTATCATTTTTTTATTTCATCTTCCACTTTTAATTTTTAATTTTTAATCTTTGCTCAACGTAGCAACCGCCCAGCACGTCATATTTAAACCCGCTCCAGCATCGTCGAGTTCTTCAGCCGATTTAAATTTTAAATTAACATCAAAATATTTTGCAAGATTATTAATTATTATTTCGCGATATTTATTTAATTTTGGTATTTGAGCCTGTAACACAACATCAATAAATTTTATTTCATAACCGGAATTTTTCACGAGCTTTATAACATTCTCAAGTAATTTAATGCTGTCCGCATCCTTAAAATTTTCGTCACTCGCTGGAAATAAATTCCCAATGTCCGGCAAATTCGCAGCACCTAAAATCGCATCCATTATCGAATGTGTAATAATATCCGCATCGCTATGTCCCAATAATCCTACGGGCGAACCTTCAATTAAAATGCCACCTAAAATTAATTTCCGGCCTGGCTTTAATTTATGAACATCGTAACCTATTCCGGAACGAATAATATTTTTATTGCTGTTTATCAACGCGCGTGCAATTTCAAAATCTTCCGGCCATGTAATTTTAAAATTAAACTTTTCGCCCTTCACATAATTTAATTTATTTCCCGACAATAACCAGGCTTCAGCATCATCTTTTACGCTAATGTTATTTAAATTTTCAAGTGCATAAATCAATTTTTTAGTCGGGAAGCTTTGAGGGGTCTGCGTTATAAATAAATTTTCACGATCAACGCATGAAATATTATTGTTTTCAATTTTCTTCAAGGCATCTGCAACCGGCAAAACTGGAACAGCTCCGCAATTTTCATCAGTATTATAAATTAAATCGCGCAATAAATTCTCACTCAATAACGGCCTCGCTGCATCATGAATCATAACGAAATCACAATTACATTTCTTCAGCCCGTTTAAAACTGAATCCGAACGTTCTGCGCCGCCATGAGCAATTATTAAATTTTGGGTTAAATTGTTTTCTAAAATTTCGCCGTCCGGTATCACTAAAATTATTTCACAGATTTCCGGGATATTTTTCGCAACGTTTACGCTCCATTGCCATAATTGCAAATTTCCAAGCTTCGTAAACTGCTTTTTAAATCCAATTCGAGAACCTTTACCGCCCGCAAGTATTACAAACGAAAAATTTTTATTTTGCATTTTGTCTCATAAATTTAAATCCGCGTCCGTTCGGGCTTCCAGAGCCATATGTAACGTTAATTTGTCTGCAAATTCTATAGTGCTGCCCATCGGTAAACCCATAGCGAGACGAGATATTTTATTAATTTTCAATCCAGAATTTTTTAATATTTCTACAAGCGCATAATATGTTAAATCGCCTTCAACTTTTGGATTGGTAGCGATAATAATTTCATCGGGATTATTTTTTTTTACGTGATCAAGCAAAAAATTTATTGTGCATTCGCTTAATTCTTTTTCTTCATAAGGCGAGACGATTTCTCCCAAAACATGATATAAACCGTTATAAATTTTGGCGTGCTCAAATGCTGTTAAAGTTTCCAGATCTTCAACGATGCATAAAATATTTTTATCCCGCAAAGGATCAGAACAAATTTCGCAGGGATCAGAGCCTGAAATATTTCCGCAATTGGAACATGTAAATAAATTATTTTTGGCTGTAGCTATAATTTTGCCGATGTTATATAATTCCCGCTTATTTTTTTTCAGCAGATAAAAAGCCATGCGCCTCGCACTTTTAGGACCGATGCCGGGAAATTGTTTAAAAATATTAATTAATTCTGTGATCGAATCCATTTAAAATTTTAAAATTTAAAATCGAATCGCTAAAATAATCCTGGAATACCAAAACCGCCCGTAATTGCTCCCATTTTATCTTTTATTAAATCCTGACTTTTTTTAATTCCTTCGTTTACTGCAGAATTTATTAAATCTTCGAGCATGTCTTTTTCATCTGGGTTAATAACTTCGGGATCGATTTTTATGCTTACTAAATTGCCGGCTCCGTTAAAAGTAGCGATGACCATTCCGCCCCCAACGCTAGCCTCAACAGTTTCGTTTGAAACTTCATCCTGTAATTTTTTCATTTGGTTTTGTATCTGCATGGCCTGTTTTACTAAATTGTTAACTTTCAAAATAAATTCACCGCCAGAAATATTTTTTATTTTTGCAAATTTTATCACGTATCACGCATAAAAAATCCCATCCCGTTAAAATTTTAAAATTTAATCTTTAATCTAACAGGATGGAATAACAAATTTAAAATTATTCTTTATCTTCGAGAACTTTCGTTAATAATGGGTCAAATGATAATGAAACGTTTTCGCCTTCGTTCCAAATTTTTTTAACGTCAGGGTTATCGATTTGGACTAAAACATTACCGAGATCGGTTTTCACCCAAGTTTCTACGCTGTTGCCCAAATAAATATTAGCTGTTACAGTTCCGTCTTCAACACCTGCGCCGGGTTCACCGAGTGATAAAGATTCCGGGCGAGCCATAATAACGGCATGATCTCCAGCGTTTAAATTTTTGTTCCATTTAGATGTCTCGAACCTCTGGCCTTTAATTTCAACGTGACATTCATTTTCAGAAATTCCTTTAACTTCGCACGGGAAAAACGCAACTTTACCGACGAAGCCAGCGACAAATTTATTTACCGGGTCTCTGTAAATATCGCTAGGAGTTCCCATCTGGATAATTTTCCCGCCCTTCATTACGATAATGCGATCAGACAAGCTCATTGCTTCAACTCTATCATGAGTAACGTACATGGCCGTAATTCCTAAAGATTTTTGAAGCCTGCGAATTTCTACGCGCATTTGTTCACGTAAAAGTGCATCGAGATTAGATAAAGGTTCATCGAGCAATAAAACTGACGGCTCAACGATCAAAGATCTTGCGAGGGCGACGCGTTGTTGCTGACCTCCTGATAATCTTGATGGCGGACGTTTAGCCATTTGACCGAGTCCGACCATTTCCAAAAATTTTTGTACTTTTTCTGCGATTTCTTTATTTGGGACTTTACGCAGTTTTAAACCATAAGCGACATTTTCAAAAACATTCATATGCGGAAATAATCCGTAACTTTGAAATACCATCGCTGTATCGCGTTTATTAGGCGGAGTGTTAGTAACATCATTTTCACCGATCATAATTCTGCCCGAAGTAGGCTGCTCGAAACCTGATAACATTCTCAACACCGTAGTTTTTCCGCAACCTGAAGGCCCTAAAAGTGTAACGAGTTCGCCCGGTTCTAATTTAAACGAGACTCCGCCAACTGCAGCAACATCCTGCCCTGATTGTGGGTCGCGGAAGATTTTCGTAATATTTTCGAGTGTTACGGATTTAGATTTATTATTATTTGACAATTTGTATACGCCTCACTTAAAAATTTAATAATTTAATAAAAAATATTTTTGCATCACGTTACGTTTTTCATTAAATTTGAATTCTCACGAACAAGCAAACGCATTAAACCAAATGCACCAAATACAATTATTATTAATAACGTCGATAACACGCTCGCAAGTCCAAATCTTAAATTTTCCGAAAAATTGTAAATTAACACCGTCAAATGATACCAACGCGCAGAAATTAAAAATATTACGGCACTTACAGCAGTCATCGATCTCACAAACGTATATGACAAACTCGACAAAAATGCAGGTCTCACTAACGGCAATACAACCGTCCTAAATACAGTAGCTTGATCCGCTCCCAAATCCGTAGCAGCTTCCTCAATTGATGGATCGATCTGCCTTAACGAAGCGATGCCGCCTTCAATTCCGACCGGTAATTCTCGAATTACATAATTAATTATTATTATTGCCGCAGTCCCGACCAAAATTATCGGCGCATGATTGAAAGCTAAAATATAACTGATGCCGACCAAAGTTCCAGGCAACGCAAACGGTGTCATTAATAATATTTCGAGCAGTCTTTTACCGTGAAATTTTTTCCGGACGATCAATAATGCCGCTATCATTGCAATTATTCCCGCCATCGGTGTAGCAATCGCCGCAAGTGTAACCGTGTCAAATAATGCATCGCGCGATCTGGTTATTGCTTCGGTGATATTTTCCAAACTGAACGTGTAATCTATTCCCCAATTTTTAACGAAACATCCCGCAAATATCGTCCCGTATAAAAGAATTAAGAAAAATATTATTATTAAAATTATTCCTACCAAAAATTTACGCACGCCCGGTGTTGTTAATTCTGTGATTCGCCCTGAAGGTTTTCCGGTTACTGTTACGTAAGATTTACGCGCAACCCAAAACCTCTGAACTAAAAACGCCGTCAACGTTGGCAGTAATAATAATATCGATAACGCTGCACCATGTCCGAGCCTGTTCATTCCTGTAACTTCGATGTAACTTTCAAGCGATAACACCCGCAAATCTCCAGCCAATAATAACGGGTTCGCAAAATCTGCAAGCGATGTCGTAAAAACTAAAAGCCACGCGCTCAACAATCCCGGAACTGTTAAAGGCAACGTAATAGATTTAAAAGTCTTAAACCTTCCAGCAGATAAATTTAACGATGCCTCTTCGTACGTCGAATCTATAGCCTGCAACACTCCGCCCAAAGTTAAAAAAGCAATTGGAAACATTCCCATCGTTTGAACTAATACTAAACCGGGAAGGCCGTAAATTGAAAAATTTAAACCGATCACCCGAAGCCAGCGCGTTATTAAACCGTTATTGCCGAATAATAATATTATTGAGAGCGTCAACGAAAACGGAGGCGATATAACCGGTAATACTCCCATCGTTGAAATTAATTTTTTAAATGGAGCATTCGTCCGAGCTACAACAAACGCAAATAAAAATCCGACTATTGTCGAAAATGTTGCGGTCCAGCATCCTAATTTTAAGCTGCCGATCAACGCAGAAATATATCCCTCTGAATTTAAAATATTTTTCCAGATTCCCAGCGAAAATTTACCGTTTTCAATAAATGAAAGTCTTAACGCCTCAAATAACGGATATGCTACAAATGTTATCGTCATCAAAAATAATCCGGCCAGCGCAAAACCTACAATCGGATCACGGCTCATCATTACCTGCCAGATTACTACGGCAAATAATATAAATGCTGCTCCGAATAACATTTTTAACATGTTCATAAATCCTCGCTCGCCTTCGGTGTTGAACGAAAATATTAAAGCTCCGTCAATGTCATGAGTTTTTAAATTTACAGCTGGTGCGAAAAATAATGCTTGTTCTTCTTCAGTGCCGATCGTCCAATTTTTAACGCTTCTGTAAATTTCTTCGTAAGCTGCGTGATCAAATCCTTTTGAAAATTCCGGGTCAGTTGAAAATTTCATACATAAATCGGATAAATTTTGATCACCTTCCGGAGTTTCGTTTAAATTTTCTCCGGGCATTGGGATATTTTTAACGAAAGCAACTTTATAAGTATTTTTTTCTTCTGCCAGTCTCGTGAGCCATGCGCTAATATTTTCAGGCTCTGAAGGATATCCGGCTGTAACTGTTTCGACTGTTTCACGTTGGGAAGCTCTTGACTGTTTTAAAAATTCATCTCGGACGCTCGTAAATATCCAATATCCAACGAGAACAACAAACAGCATCATTAATATAAAATGTAAAGCCTGTTTTTTCATGTGATGCCTCCTATAAAATAAAGGCCCCCCGAATTTTTTTTAAACGAGAGGCATAAAATTTTTAGACAATAAAATTATTTTTCCGGAGCTGTTGAAATTTCTTCATTCCAGCGTTTGAGTAAACGTTCTTTATTTGCTGCGTCCCATTGGTCGTCCTGGTTTACTAAATTCATGCGTGCGAGTGAGAAACCTGTATCAGTTGGGGTCGCTAAATTTGATAACGGAATTACGTACCATCTTGCGATTATGTCCATAGCTTTACGACCGAGAATCCAATCATATAATTTTTTTGCGTTGAGAGGATCCGGGCCGTCCTTTAAAATTGACATTGATGCAGTTTCGAAACCAGTTCCATCAGATGGGATGACTATTTCAATTTTTGCGCCTTCTCTTTGTAATTTAATTTGATCGTGTAAATAACCTATAGCGATTGGAATTTCACCGAGTGCGCAGGATTTTCCCGGAGCTGAACCGGAACGGGTAAATTGTTCAACGGATTTCGCGAGATTTTTAAAATATTCAAACGCTTTATCTTCATCGCCGTCGAAAATTCTTATTACTGTCGTTATCATGTTGTAAGCTGTACCGGAAGTACTTGGATGAGCGACGCGGACTTTTTTGGCGTATTCCGGTTTAATTAAATCCGCCCAAGATTTTGGCATCGACAAATTTAACTCTTTAGCGCGTTCAACATTCATACAAAAAGCTATCGGTCCGACATAAAGTCCAGTCCAAAAATTATCTGGATCCCTATATCTTGATGGAATACTGTTCGCAACTCTCGAACGATAAGGAGCAGTAAGTCTTCTATTTTTCGCTTCAATGTGTTGAGTTCCAACGCCCCCGACCCAAATACTAGCTTGAGGGTTAGCGCGTTCTGCTTCGAGTCTTGCGATTGCTTCTCCGCCTGATAATCTGACCCATTCGACTTTAATGCCGGTTTCTGATTCAAATTCATCAAATAACGCTTTTGCTAAAGGCTCTTCCATAGTTGTATAAGCCTTGACAACTTCGCCAGCAAATGAGCAGCTTGCAAAAATCAACAAACAAATTAACGCTGATAAAAATTTTTTCATGAATCCAGCCTCCAAAAATAAAAATAAACTGCACGAATTTGAATATTTTATTATTCGCTGAAATTTTTCAAAATGATATTTTTACGGGAGAAATTTGACAAAAAATAAAAATAAAAATAAAAAGTGAAGCACACCCAAAAATTTAAAAAGTATGCTCCACTCGAAAAATTTAAAATTAAATCAAATCAAACTAAATATTTTTTATGCGATCGTTACTTCCTTGCATAAATATACGTCTTGAACAGCGTGTATAATTTCTACGCCCTCGTTCATTGGCTTCTGGAAAGCTTTACGCCCCAAAATTAAACCCATTCCGCCAGCGCGTTTATTAATTACTGCTGTGCGCACTGCCTGCTGAATATCATTCTCGCCGGAAGCTCCACCGGAATTAATCAAGCCTGCACGACCTGCATAACAATTTAAAACTTGATAGCGCGCCAAATCAATCGGATGATTTCCAGCTGTTAATTTGTCGTACATCTCTTTTGAAGTTTTTCCGTAACCTTTGCCCATCGCAATATAACCGCCATTATTTTCCGGCAATTTCTGTTTAATAATATCGGCCTCGATCGTTACGCCCAAATGATTCGCCTGACCAGTTAAATCCGCTGAAGCATGATAATCCGTCACTTTGTCATCTTTCTTGACTTTAAATGCAGAATTTCTCAAATAACACCATAAAATTGTCGCCATTCCTTTTTCATGAGCAAGTCTGAAGGCTTTTGAAATTTCCTGAATCTGGCGAGTTGATTCCGGGCTGCCGAAATAAATCGTCGCTCCAACTGCTACAGCTCCAAGATCATAAGCTTGATCAACTGAAGCAAATAAAACTTGATCGAATTGATTCGGATATGTTAATAACTCGTTGTGATTCAATTTTAAAACAAACGGAATTTTATGAGCGTATTTGCGTGCCGTCGCGCCTAAAACTCCGAGCGTAGTAGCTACAGCGTTACAACCTGCTTCAATTGCGAGCTTGATAATATTTTCAGGATCAAAATATAACGGGTTCGGTCCGAATGATGCGCCCGCTGAATGTTCAATCCCTTGATCAACTGGCAAAATTGAAATATATCCGGTGTCAGCTAAACGGCCATGACTTAAAATGGTCTGCATCGCTCTCATAACTGGGATGGGTCTATCAGTTTGAGCCATTACGCGATCAACAAAATCCGCGCCGGGCACCGTTAACATTTCTTTCGGAACTGCTTTACATTCGTGAGTCAAAAGGCTTTCAGCTTCAGAGCCGAGCAAACTTTCAATTTTTCCGTATTGCATTTTTGAAATTTTCCTCCCGATTTATTTTTTTTATTTTATTTAAAAGTTTTGTGAGTCAAAATTATACGCTTTAAAATTATTTTTTTAAATTAAGCATGTTATTTAAATCTTGTTGAGCCTGTTCAACCGAATTTAATTTTATGCCGTTGAAACCAAAATTTTTTGCACCCTCAATATTTTGCGCGAGATCATCAATAAAAACGCACTCCGAAGGATTTAAATTATATTTTTGCGCCAGTAATTCATAAATTTTTTTATCCGGCTTAACGACATGAACATCACATGAAAATATTCCGCCGTCCATATATGGCAGAAAATCCAACGCGCTTTTATTTGCGTCCATGACTGTATGCGAATAATTAGACAAATATAAAACTTGAAGGCCGCGAGATTTTAAATTTTTTATCCATTCGATCGAACCTTCTCGGCGTGAAACACATTTCCCAATATTCGCGAATAAATATTTAATTTGTTTTTCGCAGGCCGGGTCATTTTTTATCATGCCGTTAATAACTTTTTCAAGAGGCTCGCCCAAGTCCAGCGCGTCCCATCGATTATTTTCCCACACTGCAAAATCTACACGCCTTATAATTTCCTCTGATTCATCGCATAAAACTTCATGGATAAATTTATCCCAGCTGAAATTTACTAACACTCCGCCAATATCAAATATTACAGTTTTTATCATATTATTTTTACTCCGAGCTGCTGCAAGTCGCCGAGATTTCTATAATGATTAGTCTCATTAACCCAAGCTAAACAGTCCG
Source organism: uncultured Fretibacterium sp. (assembly GCA_937900285.1). Taxonomy (GTDB): domain Bacteria; phylum Synergistota; class Synergistia; order Synergistales; family Aminobacteriaceae; genus JAFUXM01. The sequence continues at coordinate 61,842 of CALCEM010000049.1, forward strand.
ATAATAATTCTATTTCATGGCCGGCATTTTTCAAAGCTAAAACGGTTTCGCGCACACAAAATTCACTGGCAATTCCGCAAACAACAACTTTTTTTGAGACATCCTGATTTAATTCGCGACCTGCTTTATTTTTTGCGTTAAAGGCTGAATATTCTTCAAGATTATTATTTGTGCCTTTGTAATAAATATTTTTTTCGTTTGGACGCTGTTCGGGGTTTTTAATTTCCGTGTAAAATTTTTCATGAATTTCTGCGCCATGCGTACCGGCCTGACAATGCACCGGCCAAATTCCTCCGTTTTGAGAATAGCTGCAGTGTTCGGGGTTATGCCAGTCGGCCGAATAAAATATTTTTGCTTCGTTATATTTATTTATGTACTCGATAATGTTATTAATTGCTTCATCAGCTCCGCCGCAAGCTAAACTGCCGTTAATAAAATCGTATTGGCAATCTACTACAACAACACTCTCCGGCATTTCTAAAAGTCCTCCTTCAAAAAAATTTCCCATCTTGTTAATTATAGCGAGTGCATCATCAATTATTTTCATCATTACGGCGCAACCAGTTCCCTCACCTAAACGCATTTTTAAATTTAAAGGTGCTTCGAGGTTTAGGGCTTCTGCTGCTGCTTTAAACGAAGGTTCGGGCGAAAAGTTCGACAAAAATAAATAATCTCTGACTTCCGGCAATATTTTATAAGCTGCCAGAGCCGCCGCAATTGATGTTATTCCATCGACCAGAACGGGAATTTTAAAATAAGCGCATCCCAAAAAAACCCCAACCATCGCCGCGATCTCCGGGCCTCCAACGCAGGAAATTATATTTAACGGTTCTTTTGTAAATTTTTTGTGCCGCAATAAACCTTTAAAAATTGTGTAAGTTTTTCTTAAATATCCTTGTTTGTCGAGTCCAGCACCATAGCCGACCATTTCAGCTTCAAATTTTTGAGTTAAGGCGATTATGCAGGCTGTGGCAGGTGTAGTATTTGCCATTCCGACTTCACCGACTCCGATTAAATTTATTTTGTCGGATTTAGCTTCATTGACGAGATCGATCCCAAAATTAATATAATTTTTCACCATTGAGACTTTCATGGCTCTGCGAAATAAAAAATTGCTGCTGCCTTTACGCAAAAATTTCCCGTTTATGTTTACTCCCATATCAGAAAAATATTTAATGCCCAAATCAAATAATTTTAATTCTGCTCCTGCCTGTTCAGCTAAAATATTTATTCCGCCAAATTTTTGGTTTGCGTAAACTTTCATTAATCTAGCCGTAAAATTTTGTGGTGATGAGCACACACCTTCATCATAAACGCCGTGATCTGAGCCAAATAAAAATATTACTTTTTTGTCCAGAGTGTTACGCGGTTTACCAGTTATGCCGGCGATTTTGATTGAAATATCTTCCAGAACTCCCAAACTTCCTTGAGGTTTAATAAAACTATTTTGCAATTCTTGAGCCTGTTTAATGCTTTCGTAATTTATTGGTTTAATGTGTTTCAAGACGTATTCTAATTTTTTAGATGGCATATACTCCAATTTAAAATAAAATCTCCTCGATAAATAAATAAAAATAAATAAATAAATTCTTATAACAAAATATATTTGTTTATTCATTTTACCAAGATTTATTAATTTTCAAATTACGATTATAAAAAACTAGCTTATAATAAGCGCGAATTTTTACACTTTTATTTCAAACGGAGGAAATTTTATTTATCATGAAATTAACTGAGCAGGTTACCCACGATTTAACGCAAGCAATGAAAGATCACGATGAGAAAAAATTATCAACGATCAGAATGTTAAAGGCCGAATTACAAAAATTACAAGCTGAAAAAGGTCGCGGAGTCGAAATTTTAGATGAAGATGTGCACACAGTCATCAGAAGATTAATTAAACAGCGTAAAGAAGCAGCAGAACAATATAACGCCGGCGGAGCTAAAGATCGCGCAGAAGCTGAATTATCCGAAATTAAAATTTTAGAGCCTTATTTACCGCAACAAATGAGCGATGAAGAATTAAATAATTTAATTAAAAATGCCGCTGATGAAATTAAAGCCGTCTCAATAAAGGACATGGGGAAATTAATGAAAAACGTAATGTCAAAAACTGCGGGGCGCGCTGATGGATCGCACGTTAAAAATTTGGTTACAAGTTATTTGAACTCCAAATGAAAAAGCAATAAAAAAATAAAAAATATGTTTCCAGAACAGAACCGGAGGTGTCCAAGTCTCCGGATTTTTGTCAAAAATGAAAAGTACTATTTACAGATAAGTAATATAACTGAAATGCAAAGTGAGATAAATTCTATTATGCAAAATATAAATTGTCAAATAATATACGGAACTTACAAGGCTGATGAAAATGCTATTAGTTTGGCGTTAAAATTCGGGTTTAAAAATTTTGATTCGGCTTCGCATTATGGTAACGCCGATATAATTTACAATGCGATTAAAAATAATAATATTCCGCGCAACGAAATTAATATAACTTCCAAAATTTGGAAGGATGAAGCAGGATATAAAAAAACTCAAGAAGCGTGTAAAAAAATTTTAGAAAGTTTACACACGGATTATATTGACACCCTTTTAATACATTGGCCGGATAAAAATAATAATTTAAATCTTGAAACTTGGAACGCTCTCGAAAATTTAAAAATTTCTGGTCTCGTTAAAAATATTGGGTTGAGCAATTTTCTGCCACATCATGCGGATATAATTTTGAAAAGCTGCAAAATAAAACCGTCCATCGTTCAGCTGGAATTTCATCCGGGTTATATGCAATTTCCAGCGGTGAAATATTTTCAAGATAATAATATACAGGTTCAAGCGTGGAGTCCATTGGCGCGCGGAAGAATTTTTAACGATGAATTAATAACCGGGCTTGCAAAAAAATATAATGTTACACCGGCTCAAATATGTTTAAATTTCTGTAAACGTGAAAATATCATCCCGATTGTGAAGGCATCTGATTCGGAACATTTTGACGAAATTCTGAACGCCTTTAAATTTGAGATTGAGCAAAATGATTTATGGAAATTGGAGACAATGCCCCAAACCGGTTGGAGCGGTGAACATCCAGACCGTGAACGCGTAAAAATTTAATTTAGGAGATGAAAAATATTTAAATGCCTTATTTTAATTATTCAGGTTACGATGCTAAAGGCAAAAATACAAAAGGTACTGTAGAAGCAGGCTCATCAGTTCAAGCAGTCGATAAATTAACAGAACGTGGGATCGTAGTAGTTGATGTAAAAATTGTTGAAGAAAAAAAAGGTAACGTATCAAAACAAAAATTATTAACTCTCGAAAATCATATATTTTTTTGCAGAGGGCTGGCCTCTTATTTAAAATCCGGTTTGCCCCTCGCTGAATGTTTAAAATTAATGTCCAAACAAGTGCGAGATAAAAAAATGAAACCAGCTCTGGAAAAATTATTAGCGGAAGTCGAAGGCGGGAGAAAATTTCATACTGCTTTAGCTGAGTCCGGTGCGTTTCGTGAAAGTTTATGGCGCGTTGCAGAATCCGGCGAACAATCAGGCTCATTAATTTCAGTTTTGGAGGAAGCTGCAGACCAGTTTAAACTTGAGGACGGCCTAAAACGAAAAATACGCGGCGCGATGACTTATCCCATTGTAATGGCGGTTGTTGGCGTTGGTGTTGTAGCGTTTATGTTGAGTTATGTTGTTCCAAAAATTTCGGAGCTGTTCGAGGACATGCATCAAACTTTACCGATGCCGACGAGGATTTTATTGGGGATGTCGAGCTTTTTAAATAATTATGGTTTATGGCTCTTAATTGGATTTTTAATTTTATTGTTATGGATGAAAAAAACGGGGCGAAAATTTACATTTCCATTCATGAAAGGCATAAGCGAAGAATTAAATTTAGCTTTGGTAATGTCGCATATAAGCACGCTTTTAAAATCTGGTATTCCGTTAGTGCAAGCTCTGAGAATGGCATCATCAATGGATATTTATAAAAAACGCTGGCTCGATGCTGCCGAAATGGTGAAAGCCGGACACAGATTCGATAAAGCAATGGAAAAAATTGGAATGCCCGAAGAAACTGTAGCAGTAATAAGAGTTGGAGAAATGGGCGGAGATTTATCAGGAGCGTTAAATAACGTTTCGGATCAATGCCGCGAGATCGCTCAAGCCAGAATGGAAAAAGTTTCAACTTTAATGGAACCTATTATGGTTTTAGGTTTGGGCGTTAGCGTTGGGTTTATAGTGTTAGCAATACTGACCCCAGTTTTTGATCTTGCTGGTATAGTAAAATAACTAAGCAAATAAAAAAAATTTTTGTCAGGAGGCAAATTAAAATTATGCAAAATAAAAAACGTAAAGGCTTCACATTAATTGAAATAATGGTCGTTGTCGTAATTTTAGGATTGCTGGCGGCTCTGGTTGTTCCGAGAATTGGTCCGCAAGTAGAAGAAGCCAGAAGAACAGCGACCAAAACACAAATTAACAGCATCGGCGATAATTTAGAATTATACAGAATGCATAACGGGTTTTATCCTTCGACACAGCAAGGGCTTGAAGCGTTAGTGACAGCTCCAACAACTTCACCAGTTCCAAAAAAATATCAGGACGGAGGTTACATGAAAAAAGTTCCTGAAGACGGCTGGGGAAATCCTTATATTTATCGCAATAACGGCGGACATTTTGTAATTATCAGCACAGGTCCAGATGGAGAAGAAAGCGACGACGATATTACCAGCGACGATTAAAAATAAAAAAGGTTTCACGCTGATTGAAATTTTAATTGTCGTCACGATAATCGGAATTTTATCAGGGGTATTTTTGCCGAGAATAACTTTAAATTTTGAACCGCCCGGAGCAATTTTACAAAGGGGAATCGAAGAAGCTAATAATTTGGCGATGTCCGGCACTCCTGTGAGGTTTGTATTGGAACATGAAAAAAATTCAAGACGCGGAAAAATTATTGTTGAAGCATTGACGCAGAAAGAAATTGAACGTGACAGCATCGCGGCATTTCTAGGAAAAAATAATAATTCGGAAATCCTAGAATGGCAGGAATATAAAATTTCAAATGCTCCGGAGGGTGAAGGCTGGAGGCTTGAACCTGAAATAATATATTTTTATGTTGACGGCTCATGCACGCCCGCAAAAATTTCATGGCTGGAACCTGGAGCAAATGAAAGACTTGCAGACGAATATATTTTAACTGTTACGGGATATTGCACGAACGTTGAGAACTTGAAATTAAAATAAAATTAAGTTGCAAAAATTTTTTTATGTATCTCCCTGAAATTTAAGGGGGATATTTTTTGTAATATAATTTAAAGTAGCGATTTTAATTTATAAAGGAGCAATTAAAAATTTATGCCGATAGAATTTGACAGCAGTAAATTTCCTCATAGAGAAGTAATTTATCGCGATATAGATTTTCCGGAAGCAGTAACGCGAAAACAATCAAGAGATGCCGATAAACGAGCGGTCGAAACTTTTGGAATACCGGGAATTTTATTAACTGAAAATGCTGCAGTTGCTTTTTTGCATGAAGTTCGAGAATATGCGGTGTTTGCTATTGTCTGCGGAGTTGGAAATAACGGCGGAGATGGTTTAGCAGTTGCGAGGCATTTATGTATTTTAGGCAAAGATGTAAGAGTGTATATAATTGGCGATCCGAAAAAAGGTACAGAAGATTTTAAAACGAATTTAAATATTATGTCGAAGCTGGCTCCGGAAACTTTAAATACTTTGAACGAAGAAAATTTTGAAGAGTTTACGCACGCTTTAAAAGGTTGTGAGGCATGTATAGACGCAATATTTGGGACAGGATTATCACGGCCGGTTGAAGGTTTTCACGCGAAAATTATTGATGCCATGAATAAATTTGCGACTTGTATTATTTCGATTGATATTCCGTCCGGTCTTGACTGCGATACCGGCAAAGAATTAGGGACATGTGTACGAGCCGGAAAAACTGTAACATTTCACAGAATGAAACAAGGTCTCGATTTAGCTCCGGAATTTGGTGGAGACGTAATAATTACATATATTGGAATCCCGAATTAAAAATAAACAATAAATAAATTTTAAGAAGGCAGGTTTTAAATTTGAACGTAAAAAAATTTTGTTGTTTAATCTTAATATTTATTATTTCGTCTGGAATTTCTTACGCTGCTCAAACTAATAATAATACTTATACACTTGATGAAGACAACGATGGAACAGAAACGGTCAGTAATCAAGAGTATAGCTATAATTATCAGCTTAGAAGCGTTGCCGGGAGTGCTCGCGATGAATATATAGCTGGTAATCAATGGTTCGCGACTGTTCATGAAAATTATTTGTCATATCAAAGAGGTTCAGGAACTAATAAAGTTGCTTACAGAAGAACAACCGGCGGAGAAATGCCTGCTATACATGTAGATGCCGAAACAAATTTATTGAGCAATTTTAATTATATACTTTTAAATGAGGCTCAACCTTATACAACAGGAAATTTATATGACGAATATCCCGACCCGCTTGAGACTTTATGTTTTGTAATATCCGAAGGCCGGGGGGATTTCTATATTGATTTAAAAAATTCTTACTCTTGGCATTATCCTTTTTGGTGGGAGTACACTAATACGAACGACAACGTTGTAAGCATTGCGACATCTTCAGTTTTATATACTATTCCAATTAGCAGGAGCAATAAAAATATTTATTCTGGTTATGGGACAGATGGAGAAGTAATTTATACAATTTCCGGCGACAAGACAAGCACGCAATTTGAAATTTTAGACTCCGGCGAATTAATTTATAAAGTTTCAGGCGACAGATCATCAGGAGAGATTTACGACTCATCAAGTAAATTAATTTACACGATGGAAGACGATATTATTTATAACACTGACGAAGAAGAAATTTATACAATTGAAGACATGAATAATAATAATTATGTCTGCATTGTCCCGGTTAAAGCTGTAAAAGAAAGAATTAAATTTTCAGACGAAGAAGAAAATTATATTATCAGCGTTACACCCAGTGAAGGAACTGTAATGCCGACAGAATCTTTAACTTCTCACATTCAGTTAAACGCCAGCGATGTAAGCGACTATAGCAGCAAACTGGCATATATAAATTTTTCTCAAGCAGCCAACCTGGCAACGGGTTACAGCGCATATGCTGAAGCCGCTTTGATTCCTGTAGTAATTGCAAATGTTTCAAACGGTAACGCTTCAGAAAATCCGCTGAAATTCGACATGATAATTTACGAAAATAACACATCTACTACAAGCACCAGAAATAATAATAACAATAATAATAATACCCGCACAATTAAAGACCGCGTAAAATTTGAATGGGATGCGCAGTCAGATAAAACTCAATCGATTGGAAATATTTTTTTAATTCAATCTTCAACCGGCACAAATAGTAATCCTACGTATAACCTCGAAACAAGAATTACTAACAATACCGGGACTCGCTACAGGATGCAACGTTACGACACAATAAATACTGCTAGCGACATAACTCCTGATCACTGGGAATATAATATAACTGATGATCCAAGAAATTATTTGCCTGACACTTTTCATCTTGATCCTCACAGCCAAATAGCTCCGGGATTAATAACTGTTTACGGCGAAGATGTTGACTTTAATACTATTAATACAGAGACTGATACAAGCGAATCATTTGCATTATATGAATTTTCAAGCGCAAGCCCAAAAAAATTAACGTTAAGTTATAAAATTATTCAGGGCTTCACAACCGCTCAAACTGATTCGGTGCCGTCAAATTATCAAAATGCTTCGGCTCTCGGTTTAAGTATGAAATTTATGAACGTTGTTGAAAATGAAAATAATACGGTATATCAAATTAAAAATATAATCGGAAAATCTCCGGCGTTAACTTCATCCGGAACAATTCCAAGTAATTCAACGGCAGTCAGCTTAACAGGTGAAGAGGTTACGACCGAGCAAATTGGTTCAGAAAAATATTACGCTTTCAAAATTAATAAAGTTACTCCCGGAACAGCAACCAAATCAGATTTTAACGTTACAGCATCGACTGATATTACTTCAGAAGATCAGACGGTCGAATTACAGCCAGTGCAAATTAAATTTAATATTCCCCGTTCAAATTCTTTAATAAGTTCTCATTGGGAAAATTTTGAAACAGCCGAAAGCAGTAAAAATTTATTAAATGAGTTTATGAAATATGCTGCTGTTTGGGTGCGCTCTGATGCAACAAATGAAAAGGACGCAAATTTATTCAGTGCTCTAAGCGATAAAGCAGATTTAAGCCAATGTTTTAAAATTTATATTAATGACGATGACAATTTAACAATTGAATTTATTGCGGTGCTCGCTGATGCAGTTACGCCTACTACGAATAAAACAGCGTTTATAAAAACTTTTACTGACGATGGAATACCATATATTTTAATTGGCGATGGAGCTGAGGACGGTTACTGGAATTTAACATTTTTCATAGCTGCTAACGGTGCAAGCCCTTACACTTCGGACATAAATAATAATTCTGATTCGTCAGCAAATAATACAAGTGCTATAAGTAGCGGAAGCTCTGGCGGCGGAGGCTGTAATTTAAATTTATATTTAGGCTCTTTATTGATTTTAGCAATATTTATAATTCGCAGAAGAATAATTTAATTTTTAATTTAATATAAAAAAATTTCCCTCCGAGTTTAAATTTCAATCGGGGGGATTTTAATTTTAATATCTTAACCCAACATAAAAAATAAAAAATTATTTTCCGCTGTCGACAAAAATATGATAAATCGATCTGACTGCGCGTTCAAAATCTTCGTTACGAACTCCAACAATAATATTTAATTCCGAAGCTCCTTGATCTATCATTCTTACATTTACGTGAGCATTTGCCAGAGCCGTAAAAATTTTTGCAGCCGTTCCGCTTTGAGATTTCATGCCACGACCGACTACAGCAATTAAAGAGATTCCGGACTCAACCTCTAAACTTTCAGGCTCAACAAGCTGCGTTATTCGTCCTAAAACTTTTTGTTCGCACTCAATAAATTTATTTTCCTGAACAATTACTGTCATTGTGTCGATTCCTGACGGCAAATGCTCAAGCGGGATATTACTTTCTTCAAAACACTGAACGACCTTGCGATAAAAATCCGTATGAGAGTGCATTAAATCTTTTGCGATTATTATCGAGCAAAAATCTTTTTTACCAGTTATGCCGGTTATCGTATATTTTGAAGTTCTTGCGGTGTTGCGAACGATCCAAGTTCCGGGATCATCGGGGTGATTTGTATTTTTAATATTTATCGGTATGCCGGCTTTTTTCACCGGGAAAATTGCATCTTCGTGCATGACGCTGGCTCCCATGTATGCGAGTTCACGCAATTCTCTATATGTGATGCTCGAAATAACTGCGGGACTGCTCACGATATGGGGATCAGCCATCAATAACCCTGAAACATCGGTCCAGTTTTCATAAACTCCGGCTTTGATAGCACTCGCGACAATTGCTCCAGTTATGTCGGAACCTCCGCGCGAAAAAGTTTTTATTTTGCCGTTGTGATCGCTTCCGTAAAATCCCGGTATTACAGCGTGTTCAATATTTTCAAGTCTGGCGGATAAAATTGAATTTGTTTTAACGTCATCATATTCGCCGGCCTCGTTAAAAAATATTACGTCCTTTGCATCGATAAATTCAAAATTTAAATATTCCGACATAATTAAGCCGTTTAAATATTCGCCTCTCGAAGCTAAATAATCGCGTTCAGGATTATTCAATAAATGTTCTTCTATGTTGTCGAACTCGTGAGCTAAAGAATTTTTTAAGCCCAATCCCTGAATTATTGCGTTATATCTGTCGCGTATAATTTGGAACGGTTCATAAAAATTTTTTCCGGCTGCAGCTAAGTTATAAGACTCGTATAATAAATCTGTAATTTTTATATCATTGTCGAATCTTTTACCCGGAGCAGAAGGCACAACGTAAACGCGCGAATTATCAGCTAAAATTATGTCGCGTACTTTTTCAAATTGATTTGCATCGGCTAATGAACTTCCGCCGAATTTCACAACTTTTTTCATAATATTTTACAAAACCCTCAATTTATTTTTTATTTCAAGCCCTGCAGAAAGTTTATTAAATTCTTCGAGCGTTATATTTTCGGTTATAAAAGCAAATTCATCACTATATAATTTAATTTCATCGCTGACATGGCCGAATGATTTTAAAACTTTTTCAAGGTCGCTGTCATAAACTCTAACAAAAAATTTATCGCGTCTTTGATTTATATCACTGACATTTAAAATTTCTTCGTTCAATCCGTTATAAATATTTCTGCCAGATTCCTTTATGCATTCGATTACGTCCGAAATTACTGCGCTTGCTGTTGGCAATTTTCCCGCGCCGCGTCCATAAAACATTAAATTATCTATCATAGTCCCGTAAATCATTATGCCATTAAACACGCCATTTACATTATATAAAGGATGTTCAGCCGAAACTAAAAACGGAGCTGTTAAAACATAATTTTTATTTTGCCCCGAATCGTAAACGCCTAATAATTTTATTGACATGTTCAATTTTTCGGAGTATGCAAAATCACGCCCTGAAATATTTGTGATGCCTTCGCACAAAACTTTTTCATAAGAAATTTTTTTGCCTGACACTAACGATGCGAGAATTGCAATTTTACGGGCTGTGTCATGTCCTTCAATATCTGCGGCCGGGTTACGTTCAGCGAAGCCGTTAGCTTGAGCTTCTTTTAATGCGTCATCAAATTCCTGGCCTGATTTCATGCGAGTCAAAATATAATTACAAGTCCCGTTTAAAATTCCTGTAACGTTCGTAATTTTTTCATGGCTGCAAGATTGGCGCAACGATCTTAAAATCGGAATACCTCCGCCAACACTCGCTTCAAATAAATAATTACAGTTATGAGCCTTCGCGATTTCGCTTAATTCAACTCCGTGAGCGTCTACAAGTTCTTTATTCGATGTGCAGACTGAGATCCCTTTTTCAAGTGCTAATTTTGTGTAAGTGAAAGCCGGTTCTTTTCCGCCCATAGTTTCGCAAATTACTTTTATTTCGGGATCGTTAATTAAAATATTTATGTCGTTGACGATATTTGAAACGCTGGGAATTTCGCGGATGTCCAAAATATATTTTACGTGTAAAAATCCCGTTTCCTTTGCGACTTCAGCGACTCCGCTCCCGACAGTTCCATAACCTAAAATACCGATGTTATGCATTTTTAAATATACTCCTGAGCCACGAGCAATTCCGCACATTCAACAGCACCGCCGGCAGCACCGCGTAAAGTGTTATGAGAGAGTCCGACAAATTTATAATTGTAAATATTATCTTTTCTCAATCTTCCGAATGAAACGCCCATACCGTTTTCAAAATTTACATCAAGTTTAACCTGCGGTCTGTTATCTTCGTCGAAATACTGTATAAAATTTTTTGGAGCGCTGGGTAAATTTAATTTTTGCGGAACGCCTTTAAATTCGCGTAACTTTAAAATTAATTCTTCCTTTGAATCCGGGACTTTTCTAAATTTTACGAACACCGCAGCGGTATGACCATATAAAACCGGGATTCTGATACATTGCGAAGAGATCACAGGCTCAACAGCATTAATAATTTTATCGTCTTCGATATGTCCGAAAATTTTTAACGGTTCTTTTTCTGATTTTTCTTCCTCGCCAGATATAAACGGAATGACGTTGCCGACCATTTCGGGCCAAGTATTAAAATTTTTTCCAGCTCCGGATATAGCTTGATAAGTTGTCGCTATAACTTCGTAGGGTTCAAAATCTTTCCAAGCTGCTAAAGCCGGCGTATAAGATTGTATTGAGCAATTTGGTTTAACGGCAATAAATCCGCGTTTAGTATTTAATCTTTTTCGTTGTGCTTTAATAATTTCCGAATGTTCCGGGTTAATTTCTGGAATAATCATCGGTACATCTTGAGTCCATCTGTGAGCGCTATTATTAGAGACGACTGGTATTTCATGTTTAGCGTAATCTTCTTCAATTTTTTTTATTTCGTCCTTTGAGAGATTCACGGCACTGAAAACAAAATCTACATTTTGGGAAATTTCATCAATATTATTTACATTTTTAATTTTTATATTTTTGACATTATCCGGGATATTTTCATCTAAGAGCCAGCGACCTTGCATCGCTTCCTCGTAAGTTTTTCCTGCGCTGTTAGGGCTTGCTGCTATAACATTAATTTTGAACCAAGGATGATCGTGCAGCATCTGTATAAATCTTTGTCCGACCATTCCGGTACCGCCTAAAATTCCGACGTTATAAATTTTCATACACAAAAAACTCCTAATAAATAATTTAAAAAATTTTTGATAGTATATCATTATGAAAAAGCCTGAATAATTTAAGAATTTTTATTGCAAAAAATATTTTTTATTTCGGAGTATTTATGAATGTCATATAAAATTTTAATTCGCAACGGAATAATTTTTGAACCAGATTTTAAATTTAAAATTGGAAATTTGGCTGTTGAAAATGGATTTATAACACAAAATTTAAACGATCCAGATGAAATTATTGACGCTGAAAATTTATATATAATTCCGGGATTATGCGATATACATTTTCACGGATGCGCCGGTCATGATTTTTGTGAAGGAAATGAAGGAGCATTCAACGCAATATTAAATTATGAAAAATCAAACGGCATTTTAACAATTTGCCCCGCAACGATGACGCTCCCGGAAAATGAATTAATTAAAGTTGTAAGCTCGGCAAAAAAATTTCATGAAAAAAATTCTGATTTAGCCGGCATAAATTTAGAAGGGCCATTTATTTCGCGTAATAAAAAAGGTGCTCAGAACGAAAAATTTATTTTGAATCCGGATATAAAAATTTTTAAAAATATATTCAACGCTTCGGGAAATTTAATAAAATTCGTTGACATTGCTCCAGAACTTAACGGCGCATTTGAATTTATAAATTATGCAAAAGAATTTGTAACGGTTTCGTTAGCTCACACAGAGGCAAATTATAAAATTTCAAACGAAGCATTTAAAGCAGGAGCTAAACACGTAACGCATTTATATAACGCAATGCCTCCCATAAATCACCGCGAACCAGGTTTAATAATTGCTGCCTCAGAAAATGAAAATAAAAATATAACTGTTGAATTAATTTGCGATGGTGTTCACGTTCACCCGGCCATGATTCGTAACACTTTTAAGATGTTCAATGATGATCAAATTATTTTTATAAGTGATTCCCTCGAAGCTGCAGGAATGCCGGACGGAAAATATAAATTGGGCGGACAAGAAATTATAAAATCCGGACGTGTTGCGACGTTAAGCGATAAAAAAACTATTGCCGGGAGCGTCAGTAATTTATTCGAGTGCTTTAAATATTCTGTTAAAGTTGCAAAAATTCCGCTTGAAACTGCCGTAAAATGTTCGACGTTCAACCCTGTTAAATCCGTTGGGCTTGAAAAATCTCGCGGAACTCTCGAAGCTGGTAAACTCGCGAAAATATTATTTTTAAATAAAAATTTAGAGCTTATGAAAATTATTGATGAAAAAATATATAAATTTTAAAATTACGAGTGTGCTAAAATCTCAAAATCTGAAGCAATTTAATTTTATAAAATAATTTAAAAGGCGGTTGATTTTTTTGAACGCTCATACTCCGGCGCACGGACATAATAGATCAGAGATCAGGAAATCTGTATATTTGCTTCCAAAACCATACGAGGGAAATAAATATATTTCTCAAATTAAGAACGCTATTAAATTAGCAGGATATAATGTAATTCATGATGATAACGGAAATTATAGATTAATAAACTTTTTGAAATCTGATATTTTTCAGCTTAATTGGTTCGAGTCTGTTAATGGCTTAAAGGGTTATGTAAAAAAGAAAATTATTTTAAGGATTATAAAGCTTACCGGCAAAAAAATAATTACAACTTTTCATAATAAAATTACTCATACACCAGAAAACCGCACAAAATATTTTTACAGCATATTTAAATATTTGCTCGAAATTTCTGACGGGATAATAATTCATTGCAATGACAGTTATAAATTTATTCATAATATTGCGCCCATGATTGACGAAAATAAAATTTTTTACGTCCCGCATCCAAATTATATTAATGTGTATCCTGACAGTATTAAATATTCAGGTTATCTCAAAAAATCTGATGAACTAACATTATTATTTATTGGCTCGTTAAGCTCATATAAAAATCCTGAAGTAGTAATAAAACTCGCTGTTGAACTCAGGGGCTGCACATTTGGCATTTTCATTCGGGAAAACTGTTATAACAAATGATGAAGTAGGAACTATAAAAGATTTGCCGGATAAAAATTTAGTTTACACATATAAATACGAAAATAATATAAATTCTCACGTCGAAATTTTAAAAAAAAATAGTATTGAGCATTAAAGATGAATTTATAAATCAACGCGAAACATTTTTAAGTAAAGGCAACACGTTAAAAAATTTAGAGTTAAAAAACAACTCAATCGAAGCAACAGCCGAAGCCCTGTCAAAAATTTATGAAAGTCTATATTAATTAATTGCTATATGACGACGAAATTAAAATAAAAAACAAATCCGAAAAAGTAATTAATTTAAAATAATATAAATTACGGATAAAGTCATTATAAGTCAGTTGTATAATTTCCCGCGTTCTGGAAATGAAGGACAAAAATATAATAAAAGTGAAAGAGGTCATTTAATATGAGAAATGAGAAATTTTTTCCAGCAGTGAGATTTATGGATCCGGAGAGCATTTTTGAAAATTTAGGTTGGGGATTGAGTGCGCCATTTTTTGAGGATAATTTACAGACTTTCAGCGCTAAAACTGATTTATATCGCAAAGACGGAAAAATTTTTGTTGAAGCCGAATTACCCGGAATTAATCCCGATGATGTAGATTTACACGTGTATTCTGACAGGTTGACTTTATCAGCTGAGAAAAAATCAGAATTTAACGAGGACGATAAAAATAAAAGTTATCACAGATCAGAACGCCGTTACGGAAAAATTGAAAGGGTTATCGGCTTCCCAGTCGAAGCAGACCCCGACAGCGCAAAAGCTAATTTTAAAAATGGAGTTCTCACAATCGAGGTAAACGAAAAATCAGAGGATAAAGCTCATAAAAAAGTCGCTATAACTTCCGAAGCATAAATTAAACTTGAATTTAAATTAAAAATATTTTTCATGGCCGCAGTTCTTGAAATTTTAGGGGCTGCGGTTTTTGCTGTAAAATTCTTTACGGTGAAAAAATATGATCGATATAAAAAATTTAAAATTGAGTTTCGGTGAAAAAGTTTTATTTAAAGGCATAAATTTAAAAATTTCAGATAATGCACGCATCGGAATTGTCGGAAGCAACGGCGCAGGAAAAACTACACTGTTGAAAATTCTGGCAAAAAAATTAAACCCAGATGACGGCATAATTAATTTATCGAAAAATTTAACGGTCGGATATTTACCGCAAGATTTAATAGAGCTTGAACCAGTTCCGTTAATGCAATATTTAAAATTACGCGCAGGAATTTCAGAAATTGAAAATAAATTACATGACATCGAGAACAAATTATCAAATTTAAATTTAAAACCTGACGAGCTGAATAAATTACTAAACGATCATTCAAGATATGAAAAATTATTTGAGACTGCTGGAGGATTTTCGTTTGAAGCTACGGCATTAAAAATTTTGCACGGTTTAGGATTTAAAAAGGGCGATGAATTTAAAAACTGCTCGGAATTTTCTGGCGGTTGGAAAATGCGCATAACTATTGCAGCATTATTAACAGGACAATATAACGCGCTGTTACTCGATGAACCTACAAATCACCTTGATACGGAATCAATGGAATGGCTCGAAAATTGGTTGCGAACTTTTAAAGGTGCTGTAATAGCTGTATCGCATGATCAAAGATTTTTGGAAAATATTGCGGATAATATTGCAGAACTCGAACACGGAAATTTAAATTTATATAATTGCGGATATGACGAATATTTAATTTTAAGCGAGCAAAATAGGGAATTACTCGAAAAGAATTATATAAGACAGCAAAACGAAATTAACAGAATCGAAAAATTTATTACACGTTTCAGATATAAAGCAACTAAAGCGGCACAAGTTCAAAGCAGAATTAAACAGCTTGAGAAAATAAATAAAATTGAATTGGCAAATAAAGACCGCGTTTTAAAATTTAATATTCCAGAAGCTCCGCCAAGCGGACGAGAAGTTTTAAAGGTTGAAAATTTATGTAAGAGTTATGATGATTTATGCGTGTTCAAAAATTTAAATTTCAAAATTGAACGGGGTGAACGCGTTGCGCTTGTCGGGATTAACGGTGCTGGAAAATCTACGCTGTTAAGATTATTGAGCCTGAACGAGGAGCCGACATCAGGAATTATAAAATACGGTCATAACGTAAAATTTTCATATTATTCTCAGGAGAGCGCGAAAAATATAAATTATCAAAATACTATTTGGCAGGAAGCATGTTCAGTCAAGACAAAATTAAACGACATTGAACGCAAAAATTTATTAGGAGCTTTTTTATTTTCTGGTGATGACATAAATAAACGTGCTGAAATTTTATCAGGTGGAGAAAAAGCCCGGTTATCTTTATATAAATTGATGCTTGAGGAAACGAATTTTTTAATTTTGGACGAGCCTACGAATCACCTGGATCAAAATACTCGCGAAATTGTTGAGCGTGCTTTATTAAAATATCAAGGCACGTTATTAATAGTTTCGCATGATCGTCATTTTTTGGATGTTCTGGCTGAAAGAGTTTTGGAAATTCGTGACGGAAATTTATACGATTATCAGGGTAATTACTCGTGGTTTTTGGAGAAGCGCGAAGAGGATTTAAATAATTTAAATATAAATAATGTTAATGCTGCACCAGAAAAAAATAAAAAAATTAATGCTCAAGTTCAGAATAATAATAATAAAAATAATTTACGCGAGATCAAAAAAAATATAAATAATCTTGAGAAAATAATTTCAGAATGCGAAATAAAAATTAAAAATATTGATCTTGATTTATGCAAGCCGGAAATTTTAAAGGATTCAAATAAAGTTCAGGAATTAATGATCACGCGGAATAATTTGGAACTTGATTTAAAAAATTATTATTCTGAATGGGAAAATTTATCGGAAAATCTTGAACAGTAATATTTAATAATTTAAAAATATTGACAAGTTTATTATAATTAATCCACCCTTTGCTGAGATATTTGTGTAAACTTATTTCCCGGCCATGAGGAATTTTTTTAACGAGGTGTAATTAATTTGATCACGAAGGAAAAAAAACAGTCTGTAATCTCAGAGTATAAGACTCACGAATCTGATACAGGCTCACCAGAAGTACAAGTCGCAATTTTAACCGAACGTATTCGCGAATTAACTGAACATTTGAAAATTCATAAAAAGGATTTTCATTCGAGGCGCGGGCTTTTAAAAATGGTAGGTTCGAGAAGACGTTTGCTCGTTTATCTGCGTAAAAAAGATTTTAACCGCTATCGTTCACTTATTGAGCGTTTAGGCTTGAGACATTAAATTTTATTTTAATTTGAAATTTGAAAATTTTCAGGGGGATTTTTTATTATCATGAAAAAAGGAATTCATCCAGAATATCAGGAATGTAAAGTAACTTGTTCATGCGGAAATACTTTCATGACCAGATCTACTTTAAAAGAAATTCGCGTCGGAGTATGTTCAAATTGTCATCCGTTTTATACTGGAAAACGCGGACGTGTATTAACTGAAGCCGGAAGACTTGAGAAATTTCAGAAGAAATATAAAGGGATCAATTACGGCCAAAAAACAGAAGTATAAAAATTTTTATATTTCGAAGGGGGATTTAATGTCCCCTAATTTTTTTTTATATGAATTAAATTTTTAATTTTAATCATGAACGTTATTTTATTGGCATATACTCCGAATCCTGATTTTATAGTGTCGTCAGCTGCTCGAATTTGTTACAGGGATATAAGCGCGCAGGAATTATTAAAAAATGAAAATGAAGATTCATCACGAAAATTAATCGCTGAATTATTTAAGAGCGGACATCTCTCAACTTTTGAACACGTAAATTTTACATTTGGTATTGATGGATTAAGCCGGGTCGCTTCGCATCAATTAGTTCGGCACAGGTTAGCGAGTTTTTCACAGCAGAGTCAGCGTTACGTAAAAATGAATTATGATCCGGAAAATATAAATATAATAATTCCGCCATCAATAAAAAATAATCAGCAGGCATTAAATATATTTATGAAAACTTATGAAACATCTCAAGACGCTTATAAAAATTTAATTGAGCTTGGAATTCCGAAAGAGGACGCTAGATTTATTTTGCCTCATGGATATTCGACCCGTTTAGTTTTAACGATGAACGCCAGAGAATTGCATCATTTTTTTAATTTGAGATTATGCAGGCGCGCTCAATGGGAAATACATGAACTAGCCCGGAAAATGTTAATTTTATGTCGTGAAAAAGCTCCGTTATTATTTGAGAAGGCTGGGCCGGCGTGCATATTTGGAGATTGCAACGAGTCTAAATCGTGCGGAAAAATTTATGAAAACATGCAGGATTTATTGAGCGAGTAAAATATTTTATTTTTTATGGGAGGCGTTAATATTTGTTTAAAAATTTTAATATATTATTATTCACGATCTTAAATTTATTTTCATCTGAAGCCGAAGCCGAAGCCGAATCAGAACCCGAATCAGAATCAGAATCGAGAAAAATTCCCGTGGGAGGTCAGGCAGTAATCGAAGGAGTTTTAATGAAAGGCAAAAAATTATGGGGTCTGGCAGTCAGAAAACCTTCAGGCGAAATTTTTAAAGATAGCTGGCCGAATAGTTCCAGAATTGAAAGAATGCCGTATAAATTGCCTCTTATTCGCGGAGTTGTCGTAATGTGTGAAATGATGGCGACGGGCTTTAAAGCTTTATCGAAATCCGCAGAAGTCGCGCTCGAAGAAACTCAGGAGAAATTAACTTTTAAAGACATGTTATTTTCAATTTTTGCTGCGGTTATAGCCGTTGGAGGTTTGTTTATAGCTTTGCCGTTGTTTGGAGCGAAATTATTTAATTTACCGCCGCTATATACGAATATTATCGAAGGAGTTTTGCGGGCATTAATTTTTATCGGATATGTCGCAATAATAGGACTTTGGAAAGATATACGAGAAGTTTTTAAATATCATGGTGCAGAACATAAAACAATTAATGCGTTTGAAAAAAATTTTAAGATGACTCCAGAAAATATTTTAAAATGTTCGAGAATACATCCGAGATGCGGGACATCATTTTTATTAATTGCGGTGATAGTTAGCATTATAGTTTTTTCGCCCGTAAAAATTTTAATCGGAAATAATTTTTTATATCAAGTTCTGGCGAGAATAATTTTAATTCCTGTCGTTATTGGAATATCGTACGAAATTATTAAATTGGCTTCAAATTCTGGTAAATTTGGATTTTGCGTAATAGCTCCGTTTTTGAGCCTGCAATATTTAACGACCAGAGAACCAAATTTAAAACAGGCTGAAGTCGCATTAATTTCACTTAAAACAGCATTAAACCGGGAGGCCATTTAATTTAATGAATATTGAACCAAAATTACAAGCACTCGAAGAGGAATTTAAAGAGACCGAAAAAAAATTATCAGACCCGCAAATAATTTCAGATCCGAAAGAGTTGCAAATTTTAGGACAGAAGCGCGCAAAATTGGAACCAGTTGTAGAAAAATACCGCGAATATAAATCCGCACAAAATTCAATTAACGAGGCAAAAGAATTATTAAAGAGCGGCGACTCAGAACTTGAAGCACTCGCAAAAGAAGAATTAAATAACCTCGAACCTAAAATTGAAAATTTCGTACATGATTTAACGTTATTATTATTGCCTCAAGACCCCAACGATGAAAAAAGCGTCGTCGTTGAAATTCGTGCCGGAACTGGCGGAGATGAAGCGACATTATTTGCGGCGGATTTGTTCAGAATGTACACCAGATTTTGCGAGCGTCAACGCTGGAAAATTGAAATAATCGACTCAAGCACTAACACCGCAGGGATTGGAGGCTATAAAGAAATAGTTTTCAGAATCGATTCAAAAGGCGCGTACAGCAAAATGAAATATGAAAGCGGAGTACATAGAGTTCAAAGAGTTCCAATTACTGAGGCAGGCGGAAGGATTCATACGAGTGCGGCGACCGTTGCGGTTTTGCCTGAAGCTGATGATGTCGAAGTTGAAATTAAACAGGAAGATTTAAAAATTGATACGTATCGCTCAAGCGGAGCAGGCGGTCAACATGTAAATATGACGGATTCGGCTGTAAGAATTACGCATTTGCCGACGGGTATCGTTGTAACGTGTCAAGATGAACGCTCACAAATTAAAAACCGTGCTCGCGCAATGTCATATTTAAAAACAAAATTATATGATCTCGAACAACAAAAATTAAATTCTGAACAAGCTTCTGAACGTCGCGGCATGATTGGTTCAGGTGATAGATCGGAGCGCGTAAGAACTTATAATTTTCCGCAAAACAGAATTACGGATCACAGAATTAATTTAACGCTGTATAAACTTGAAGCATATTTGGACGGAGATTTATACGAAATGATTGACGCGATGTTATTGGCTGAACAGACTCAAAAATTACAGGAAATTGAAGGATAAAAAAATATTTCTGCCTCTCCTTTTTATTTTTAGGGGAGGTGTTTTGTTTTATAATTATTTCTTGCAAAATTGCTTTGCGTTTGAAAATAAAAATTTTTTTTGCAGGAGGATTTTTTTTAAATGAAGTTTTCGCGAATATTTTTAAGTTTTGCAGCTTTAATTATGTTTTTTACCCCTCCCCCCCATTCTGTAATTTATGCAGATGAGAATAATAATTATGATCCTAAAAATACCGCATTAGCCTTAAATATTGCTATTGCATCAGTTCAGAGAATAATTAATACTCAAGACCGCATAATTTTAGATCAGGAATATAACAATATTATTAATAATTTAAAATTCGGAAATATCGAAGCAGATGATGAAATAATTACGCTTTATCAGGATTTATTAAATTTAATAAGCGGCAAAATTTTAAGTAGGCATGCATCCGAACGCTTAAGAAAAAATTATGACCAGTGGGAAAAATTGGAAATTCAAAACGCTGTAGATTCCATAAATTTTGGCATGGAAGATGTTACGGAATTAGCAAACCCCGTAAAAATGTCTTTTAAAATTGCTGAAGCATGTGTGACCCCGTATTTTTTGTATCAAAAAAATTTAACAAACCTTCGCCGCGAAATACAAAAAGATTTATGGCAGATTGAAGACGACGAACAAAAAAATTATAACGGCATGCAGATAAAATTATTAAGTTCTTCCTGGAGGCTGTTACGAAAATATAATTTACCTGATGAATTTAGAATTACTCAAAAACTCCTAAACGAATTTTTTAGCGCGGTCAACGAAAAAGAAAATTTAAAAAGTTTTAGCATGCTGAGTTCACTCGAAAACGAATTTAAAATTTATCCGCCTTATTGGATTTACCGAGCCAAAGCTGCGCAGAAGTTGGAAAATTTAAACGAGACTCAAAAATGTTTTGATGAATTTGAAAAAGTTTGGCGGCCTGTTTTAAGAATTGATCCGTACATGTTGGAATTTGCAAAATATAAAGTTCTGGAAAATTTAAAATCCGGCGATAAAACTAAAGCACTCGAATATTTAGAAATTTTGAAAAAAAATACTGATCGCTCGGATTGGGCAAATAATTTATTTTCCGGCATAACGTTTTTTATTTTGGGTGAGAAGGATAAAGGAATTAATTTAATTAAACAGAACATAAATTTTAACATTGGAACTGACATAAGCAATTTAATGCTTGAAAAAATGAAAACTGGAAAACTGAACGAAGACACTGTTTTACATGGATTAAATAATTTAAATTTATCTGACATCACGAAATTATCTTACGAGGAATTAAAAGAACTTGCGACTTATGGAAAGCCTGAGGCTCAAAATTTAATGGGGTTGGCTCATCATAACGGCATGATAATTATAAACGTTCCTCAAAGTAACGAAGACGCAATAAACTGGCTTAAAAAATCTGCGTATTCAAATTACAAACCTGCTCAAAAAAATTTGGGTGATTTATATTTCAGTGGCGCGAAAAATTTTAAAAAGGATTATAAGCAGGCTTATATATGGTATTACGTTTATGGAGCGAGAAGCATAAGCGAACAAGAAGGATTTTTTAAAAGATTATGGCAAAGAATTAAATTTAATTTACCTTTGGGCGGAATCTCTGATAATTTTGGCGATCCTTATGATGAACCGGAATATAATTTAAATATTTTAGAGGGTGAAGGGATATTTAATTTTGCGCGGTTGTCAGATGAAGAGATCGAGCAGGCCAAAACAGAAGCAAATAAAATAATTTCTGAAATTGGATCAAGCTCTGGAAGCCAAGGAGATATAAATTTAAATTGGGGTTCTTTGCTGATGCTGATTATAGCGATCATAATAGTGATTATACTGTTAAGATTTTTTTTAAGGCGTAATAGGTACTATTAAAAAATATTGTGCGTGATAGTATAAAAAACTAAAACATAAATTTAAGAAGGTGGCTTTAAATATAATTGGATAAAAATTTTATATCACGCTTGAAAAATTCCTGGATCAATAACGCTGAACAGGAATTTAAATGGCTGGCGAGTAATGTTTTAAAAATTCCGGAGTATAAATTATATTTAAATTATAAATTTTCGGAATATGAATTAAATTTACTTGATCAAATTATTTCAAGGCGTGAAGCTGGCGAGCCTTTGCAGTATATAATTGGTTCGTCAGTTTTTTACGGGCGGGAATTTTTAACGGGGTCAGGTTCATTAATTCCGCGACAGGATACAGAAACATTAATTGAAGCTGCGAAATATATTTTTAAGCCGGAACAGGAATTTAAATTTTTAGATTTTGGGACGGGGACGGGCTGTATTGCGATAACGTTATTACTGGAATTTCAAAACGCAAAATGTTTCATGGCCGAAATAAGCGAAGAAGCAAAATTTTACGCCGAAAAAAATTTATTGAAATTTAATTTAAAATCGAGATCAGAATTTTTAATCCCGGACGAATGCGATTTAATTATAAGCAATCCGCCATATATTCCGACTGATGAAATTAAATTATTAAATAAATCCGTGAAAGATTACGAGCCTTTAAGAGCTTTAGACGGTGGCCATGACGGAATGAAATTTTATAAATATTTATTTGAACTAGGAAATAAAATTTTAAATCGAGACGGCTTTTTAATTCTGGAAATCGGGAATAATTATCAAGCTGAAATTTTAAAAAGTTATGACGAAAATTTTAAATTTGTAAAATATTTTTATGACGGTTCAAATTTTCCGAGATGCATAATTTTAAAACATGAAGCATAAGCATAAACATAAACATAAACGTAAGCATAAGGCAGAAAGCTTAACGGAATTAATTTCAGCGATGGCGATTTTTATGGCAATTTTGGCCGTAATAGCAGAATTTTTTGCGATGGAAATAAAGATTTTTGCAAAATTAAAACACCTTGACGATTATATTTTTAATTCCAGCTTCGCAATAAATCACGAAATAAATAAAGATAACAAAAAAATTATTATCGAAAATTTATTAATTCAGAACAACGAACAAAAATTTAACTGGCTCGATAATAATACTCTCGAATTTTTCACGCTCTCAAACGATAAAATTTTAATCAGGAGAACAAACTAATTTTAAAAACCTCTCCTGATAGATATATAAAATAAATAATAATTTTCAGGGGAGGTATTTTTTTAAATTTTATTTTAGGTCGCATAATTATTAAAATGCTCTCCGCTTGCGAAATTCTTTATATAATGACGTTACCTCTTCAACAAGTTTATATATATCCGGCTTCAAAACGTGAATTATTCTCAATTGTTCTGCACGATCTAAAACATCTTTTACCATTATGGACGAAAATAAAATTACTGGCATGTCGTTAGTTCTCGCATCTTTTCGCATGTCCTCAACTAAGCTGACACCATCGAGCATAGGCATTTCAATATCAGATATTACGAGATCAAAATTTTCCCCTTTACCTAATAATAATTCCCGCGCTTCCATTCCATCTTTTACTGGATATACGCTGCTGAATCCAGATTGTTTTAAAACATCGCATGTCTGTTGACGCAATAAAGGCGAATCATCAGCCACTAAAATATGAAAATCTTCAACATGGCCGACAATTTTATGAAACGCATTTAATTTAGACTGGTCGAACATATGTTTAGCAACAGCCGGAGCAGTCTCCTGTATAATCGCTTCATAGTCCAATAATAAAATATTTCTCGCATCTTTACGCACAATATATAAAACCCATTTCAACGAAACTCCGCGCATTCGAGAAGCATCTAAATCATCCGCGTTCACTTGTCTTATTCTCTCGACTCCATCAACCAAAAAGCCCAGCTTAATGTCATTAAATTCTACGATCATCACTTTAGTTTGATTCATGGGAATGGGCGATTTTATTCCCAAAAATATCCGCAGGTCTATTAATGGCAGTGTAGTCTCTCGCACGGTCGTAATTCCTACAAATGCAGGAGTAGTCGTTGGAACTGGCCGGCATCCTGTCCAGCGTAAAATTTCACGAGTCTTATTAACGTTTATAGCAAAAGCCTCATTACCTAGAGTAAATATTACGACCTCCCATTTTTTACTCGCAGCAGCTACTGTTTTTTTAGTCTCCATTTGAAATTTTTTCCTCCGTCGGAAATTTTTTTTTATTATTCTAAGTTAATAATTATAGTCCCTCAATAAATTTTCAACGGCCTTTTGCATTTCTGTAATATCATGTCTCCGAGATCGCGCACATTCTTGAGCCTGATTGTCGCAAATTAAACATTTACGATAAATTTCACGAGATAATTTTTTGCCGTCAGTGTTAATTATATCTATATCAAACAAGCGGCCGACCTTAAAATTTTCCTCGATATTAACAGCAATGTTTTTTAAAATTTCTGCACGCGCGTTCACACTCAAAATTAACTCGTCGCCGGTAGATTCGTGAATCTCAATAATATTATTTATTTCAAGATCATTCAATTTTTCAAGCAATAAATTTTTTCCGTCATCAAACGCCTTTTTAATTTGCTCGTTCGTCTTAATCGGGCCGGGAATATTCATGCAAAACGAAATTACAGGACAATTATATTTATTCAATAATAAATTCTGTTCGTACGCTCTATTTTCACGGCGCGTTAACATTTGATTTAAATTTATTTCAGTTCCAGTCATTTTATTTTTATTTTATTTATTCGCGTTAAAAATTATTTTCGCATGAAGAGCAGCAGCCGTTATAAACGCATCGTCAACAGGCAAAAATTTATTACTGTGAAGAGGCAAATCACACCCTGCGCCAAAATGATAAAAACTTCCCGGTATACGTAATAAATAACTTCCAAAATCTTCGCTCATCATCGTAGAATTTTTCAAAACATGAACCCGATCATTTCCTAAAAGTTCACGCGCGGAATTTTCGGCTAATTTGGTCATTTTGTCATCGTTAATTATTCCGGGATAACCTTCAGTTAAAATAATTTCGGGCTTCGCATTAAATTTATTTGCTGTTTTGTTTACACGGGAGATTAATTCATCACAAATTTTTTTGCGGTTCTCAACACCGAAAACTCTGATGCTCCCGGCTAATTCTGCGAGTCCAGGAACTATATTAACAGCTGTTCCAGAATGAAATTTTCCGACTGAAATTAAAACATTTTCGTTATTCATGTTCAAAATTTCCCGCACGAGTTCTGCACCAGTTAAAAGAGCGTCAATGCCTTCGGATTTTTTAGCGATGTGACAGCTTTTGCCGAATATATTAATTTTATAAACTTCGGAGGCTGCGTAAAATTTTCCGTATTTAAATCCAACGTGCCCGGCCGGTAATTCTGGGGAAACATGAGCACCAAATATTAAATTTACATCTTCGAGGCAACCTGCTTTAATCATTCGTTCAGCTCCGCCGTTACCTTCTTCATCAGGCTGAAAAATAAATGTTACTGTGCCTTTTAATTCGTTGACGTGATTTTTTAAGAGCATTGCTGCGCCGAGCAAACTTGTCATATGAACATCATGGCCGCAAGCGTGCATAACTCCGGGATTTTTTGATTTAAAATTTATGTCGTTCTCTTCGTTAATCGGAAGCGCGTCAATGTCGGAGCGTAAAGCTAAATTTTTACCCGGCAATTTTCCGTTTAATTTTGCGATTATCCCGGTATTAATCACGCGTTTAAATTTAATTCCGATCTCGCTTAAAAATTTTTCGATCAATTCAGCCGTTTTAAATTCGTTATTGCCAACTTCAGGATTTTGATGCAGTTCACGGCGGATATTTATTAATTTTGGTCGTAAAATTTCGGCTTCAGTTAAAAAATTTATCATGCTCAAATTTTCCTCAGCGATTCCTGTAAAGCAGTCTTAAGCGTAGTATTTTGGTCTTTATCCTTAATAATTTTAGCTGGGCAACCTGCGACAACTTTATTTTCCGGAACGTCTTCGATTACTACAGCTCCGGCAGCAACAACGGAATTTTTTTCAACGTGAACACCTTCAATTATTACGGCATTTGCTCCGATTAAAACATTATCTTCAATTATGACGGGCTTTGCTGAAGCTGGTTCAATTACTCCGGCTAAAACTGCGCCTGCTCCAATATGGCAATTTTTCCCGACGGTTGCTCGGCCTCCTAAAACTGCGTTCATGTCGATCATAGAATTTTCTCCGACGATTGCGCCAATATTTAAAACAGCTCCCATCATTATGACGGCATTTTTTCCGATTGAAACATTTTCTCGGATTATTGCGCCTGGTTCGATTCTTGCGGGAATATCTTTTAAATCGAGCAATGGTATAGCTGAATTTCTGCATTCATTTTCAATAATTATGTCTTCGATTTTGTCAGTATTTAAATTAATAACTTCTTTTAATTCGACCCATTCGCCAAAAATAATTTTATCGCCAGTTCCGAAAATTCTTGCATTAGTGTCGCTGAAATCGATTGGGGATTTTTCGCGCAAATAAATTTTTACTGGAGTTTTCTTTTTAGAATCAGCGATATATTTTATAATTTCCTGAGCTTCCAAGTTGATCACCTTTTTTTTAAATTTCTGTTTTTAATTTTAAAATAATATTCATAAAATTTACATACGGTTAAATAAAAAATTCTGAAGGTGATTTTACATGAATAATAAAAGGGTGATTATAATAGACAAAAATGGGAAGCTTCATAAACCAAGAATAATATTTAATCAAAAAGGGTATACATATATTGACAGAAATATAAATGTTACAAATTTGCCAATAAAAGTAAACACAAATTGCGAATACGAAAAAAAATTATTTATGGAACTCGACAAATATTTAAACGCACTTCGAAGACCGCCATTTATATACGAGCTGGATTTAATCGAAACAGTAAAAAAGAATTGTGAATCAATCAAAATAATTTTTACAAGCCTCAAGAATAAAAAACAAACTGAAGCAGAAATATTATTAAAAGAAATGCTTAAAGATGTTACGGAAAATTCGTTATTTTATAGTGAGCTTAATAAATCCTATGCTTTTAGGGCAATTGCTCCATTTGAAAATTTGCATAGTTCAGGTTATGAAGCTGAATATAAAAAAATGATGGAAACCGATCTTACATTTTTCAGATTACGTATAAAGAAGCCTGAAAACACTTGCGATATTTCATCGTTAAATGATATTGTCCACCTGCCGTATAAAAAAAGAGATAAAGCAAGTAATATGAGATTTAGCAGCGTTGGAATTCCCTGCCTTTATCTTGGTGTTACTTCGCTTGTTTGCGCTCAAGAATGCCGTTTGAAATCTGATGATGAAAATGAAATATATTGTTCTGTTTTTGTGCCGAACGATGAAGGGAAAAAATTAAAAATATTGGCTTTAACATTTTCTCAATACCTGATCGACGGCATACAACATAATAATAATTTTGACGATTCACAAGAAACAGCTATGAGAATAAAATTACAATCCGACATGCTGAAATTATATCCTTTGTTGTTAGCTGTCTCCTTCACAGTTACTGAAAACGATAGAAAAATTAAATATGAGTACTTAATCTCTCAAAGTCTTATGAAAATTATGCACAATGTCGGAATAGATGGGATCGCATATCTTTCAGCACAAGGTGAGAATGAATTTCAATATCCGCAATGTGTTAATTTGGCAATACCTGCTTATGATATTTCGGATACTAAACAATTTAGCAAATATTGCAGTATGTTCGAAATTTCAAGGCCGGTAAAATTTGAAAAACAGTGCAGCACTAATTTTAAAAGTTATATTAACACTGTTTATGAAAAATATTTGGATGGGTCAGAATTTGAAAGTTTTACAAGTAAAGTAAATTTTAATGGCGAATATATTTATTATGGTGATACAGATTTCGGAAAATTTGACAATTATTTGTGCTCATTGAAAAGAGAAAA
This sequence comes from uncultured Fretibacterium sp., assembly GCA_937900285.1. Lineage (GTDB taxonomy): Bacteria > Synergistota > Synergistia > Synergistales > Aminobacteriaceae > JAFUXM01. Next base: position 90,371 of record CALCEM010000049.1, read on the forward strand.
TTTTATATTGTGATGCTGATTCTATAAAATTATTCTGGTGCTGTACAAAATTATTTTTATCCAGAATTTCGAAACACTACAACACCAGATTTAAAATTATTTCAACATGTCGCGCATATTATAAAGTCCTGCACTCTGATTAATTAACCATTTCGCAGCCGTTAAAGCTCCACTCGCAAATAATGCCCGGCTGTTGGCTTCGTGTTTGAGCGTAATTTTTTCCTGAGCAGTCGCAAAAATTATTTCATGCGTCCCGACTTCTGCGCCGTATCTTAATGAGTGTATTCCTATTTCATCGGCTGAACGTTTACCGTTTTCGTGACGGCCAATATTTAATTTTAAATTTCTCGCTTCGTTGATTCTGTCAGCTAATAATAACGCTGTCCCGCTTGGAACATCTAATTTTTGATTGTGATGAGCTTCAATTATTTCGATGTCGCAACCTGGAAAATTTTCCGCTGTACGTTTAGCCAAATCCGCAAGCACAGCAATCCCAAGCGACATATTAGCCGATTGAAAGACCGGAATTTTATTTGAAGCTTCATGAATTAATTTTACTTCGTTTTCGTCATGTCCAGTTGAAGCGATCAACACCGGCAAATTATTTTTTAAGCAATATGCAATTAAATTATTTACGGCTTTATGATTCGAGAAATCTATAACACAATTAGCTTCACCGTTAAAATTTTCGAGGCTCGAATAAATATTATTTTTAGGGTCATCGTTAAAAGCAATATCGATTTTAGCAACAACATTTATATTTTCTGATTCGGCCATGTCGGTGAGAATTTTTCCCATTTTGCCGGCTGCACCGTTAATTATAATTTTCATGTTAAATTATTCCTTGTTCTTTCATTAAATTTTCCAGCTTAATATAATGAGCTTCTTCCATTTGAGTTAATGGGAGTCTTAAATAATTTTCGCACCAGCCTAATTTATTCATAGCTGCTTTAACCGGAATGGGATTTACTTCACTGAAAAGGGCATTAATCAACGGCAAATATTTTAATTGCATATCGTTCGCGCCTTTTAAATCTCCAGCGAAAAATTTATTACACATTTCGACAGTTTGAGCCGGAGCGATATTCGACAAAACAGAAATTACGCCCAAACCTCCAGCGGCCATAATCGGAATAATTTGATCGTCATTGCCGGAATATACATCTAATTTACCGCCGATTAAATTAAAAGTCTTCATAATTTTTGAAATATCTCCGTTAGCTTCTTTAATGCCTTTTATCATTGGGTGATCTGCTAATTTCAAATAAGTTTCAGGCTCGATATTAATACCAGTTCTCGACGGAACGTTATATAAAATTAGTGGCACGCTCGAAGCATCTGCGATAGTTTTATACATTGTTACGAGTCCGTTTTGAGTAGCTTTATTATAATAAGGTGTAACGACAAGAACTGCATCGGCTCCTGCTTTACACGCAAATTTTGTCATTGATACGGCGTAATCAGTTTCATTTGATCCGGTAGCTGCGATGATAGGAATTTTTTTATTAGCTCGTTCGACTGAATAAGCAATTACTTTTTTATGTTCCTCGTCTGAAAGCGTAGCACCTTCGCCGGTTGTTCCAGCAATTACGAGGGCGTTAATACCCTGATTAATTTGCCAGTCTATTAATTTCCCTAATGCTTCATAATCCACGCCATTAGAATTTAGCGGAGTAATTAAAGCAGTTGCAACGCCTTTAAAAATTGGTTTATCGGTCATTTAAAAAAACCTCCTGAAAAAAATTTGCGTTTGCACAATAACAAAAAAACCGCCCTTAAACTGAATGGCGGCATATAATCCACGATCATAAAAATTTACATCCATCCATTCAGAGACAAAACGAGCTAACACGCTTTATCTTTTTGAATGGAACGTACGCGCGAGAGGAAAAATTTTGAGCTGAAAAATAATTCACGGTTTTCATAATTAAAAATTCCTCCCTCGTCTAAAAAATTACGGTAAATGTTAAGCGTTAAAATATTTTATGTCAAGAATTTAAATTTAATCCTTTCTGAATAGTTTTACAGCATTTTTCTAAATTGCAACGTTTAATTATTGCTTTTTGGCCTTCGCGCGCTAAATTTTCGATCTCGTTTTCATGCGTGCAGGCATATAATAATTTTTCGGCCAGCGTGTTTACGTCATCGACTTCATGATAATACGCAAATTTAAAATTTTCCGTTAAAAATCTACTCGACGGAATATTACTCACAATCGGGAAACAACCTTGAGACATTGCTTCACTCAACGCGATCCCAAAACTTTCAAACCTCGAAGGAAACGCAAATATTTTTGATTCTCGATACATATTTATTAACTGCTCTCGATCGTTGATCATTCCGGCAAAAATTACGCGGTCTTTTAATTCCGGATGTGCTTTAAAAAATTCATCGGCGATGTTAATATTTTCTCGAAATTTTCCGGCCAGTTTTAATTTCCAATTTGGAATTTTATCGCAGATTTTCGTAAACGCATTTAATAAAATTTCCGTAGCTTTTTGATGAGTTCCGAGCCGTCCAGACGTAAAAATAATATTTTCGCGCTCAGTAAAATTTTTAAATTCCTTTATTTCGTCCGGATTAATTGGATTTGGAACACAGCCTATTTTATGATGCCAGCTCTTTGAAAGTTTTTCAACATTCTCATTAAATTCCGTAACTACGAAGGCATTACGCAAAATATAAAGATTTCTAAAATAATTTACCAAATTTCGAGGCTTCAATAATTTATATTTTTTAGGAGCTGTCTGCCAGCCATCAAGCTCAACATATATTTTTCCGTTTTTATTATGTTTTTCAAATTCGCGAATGAATTTATATGTACGCTTACCAAAATGAAAACTGTATATTACGTCAATCCTATTCGAATTTTCACGAAGCCAAACGCAGGCATCCTTCACAAAATCTCCCGTAATTCTCGGAATAAATTCAACCCTTACGCCAGGCAAAAATTTTAAATTTGGATATTCTCCATTTTGGTAAGTCGCCATAAACGAATCATATCCAAAATATTTATGCATTCCATAACTGATTAAACCGTGATCTTTCAATAAATGTTCATTAGAAATATTAAAAAGTGCACAAAATACCTTGTTCGTAGTTCGTAGTTCGTAGTTCGTAGTTCGGATTTTAGCTCATTTTGTTTCATTGTCAAGCCCTTCCTTGAAAAAATTTTTATGCCTCGTTCAATTTGAACGGATTAAAAATAATTTTACCGTAAATAAAAAATGTTTGCGCTAATGAAATAACTTCAGCTACAGGCAACGCCCAAATTAATCCATATTCGCCAGCAAAATAATTTAAAATATACATGGCCGGGATATAAATTGCTAATTGCCGGCACACGCTCAAAATAAACGAAGCCCTGCCAGCTCCCATAGCTTGAAGCGAATTTGTAAATACAAAAAATATCCCAAATGCTAAACTGCTACTCAAAAAAATTCTTGTGAAATCAACTGAATATTTAAACGCTGAAGGTTCCGTTAAAAACATCGCTGAAATTTTCGGCGCAAAAAAATAACAAGTCCCAATTAAAATTAAACTCGTTATCGTTATGAATCTTAACGCAAAATATAAAACTTTTTTATAATTCTTTAAATCTTTCGCCCCGATGCAAAATCCCATTAACGGCTGGACTCCTTGTCCCGTTCCCATTGCTATTAACGTAACAATCTGATTAATTTTCATGGCGACACCATTCGCAGCTACGGGCATATCTCCATAATTTGAAATCAGAGAATTTAAAGTCATTTGAGAGACACTCATCAAAATAGGATCTAAACATGCAGGAATACCAATATAAAAAACTCCGGGCATACATCTAAATTTTTTTATACTTATGCTTAATGATGATTTCCCCAAAATAAAACAGATTACGTAATAAATTCCTCCGCAGATATTTCCGATTACCGTAGCAATTGCCGCGCCGGTTATTCCCCAGTTAAAATATAAAATCATTATCGGATCTAAAATTATATTTACGATATTGCCTATAATCTGCCCTGCCATTGCAACACCTGCATGATTTTCGGAACGCATTATCCCGGATGCTGCCAGGTTAAATAATATTACAGGGCCGGAACATGTGACGATCATTAAATAATTATATGCAAATTCAAAAGTATCAGGACTCGCGCCAATTAAATTTAAAATATTTTTCATGAACAAAATTAATATTATTGACGTAATAATTCCTGTTATAATACTCGTCCAAACTGTAAACGAAGCTATATTATCGGCTCTGAATTTTCTTTTTGCTCCTAAAGCTCTCGAAATGCACGACAATCCGCCGACCATGAAAATCACGCCTAAAGCTCCGAGAACCATAAACGCAGGGGTTGAGAGTGATACTGCTGCAACTTGTAACGGGTCATTTGTTTGAGCTATAAAAAAAGTGTCAGCCAAATTATAAATTAAGATCATTAATTCAACGACAATTGACGGAATTATATTTGAAATAATTTTTTTACGAGTCAAAATTCAAAATCCTTTCGCAAAACTTTATATTTTTATATTTGTATTAGAATAACAGAATTAAATTTTTTTTGTTGTATTAACTTTTAAATTTTACAAATTTGTATGTGACAATTGAGAAATTATTAAACGGACGGAATAAAAATTAAATTTTAATACATTTCAGATTTTTAAATTTTGGTAGCCTCAACGGGACTCGAACCCGTGTTTTAGCCTTGAGAGGGCTACGACCTAGACC
>CALCEM010000050.1 GCA_937900285.1 uncultured Fretibacterium sp.
GCACTTTACATAAACGGAGAAAAAATTTATAAACGCATACTCATAAAACCAAAACCTCCGGAACAAATAAAATAACAGAAAAAATTTAAAAACAAAAGGAGATGCCCAAAATTAATAATTACAGAATAGAACATGACACTATGGGAGAAATTAAAGTCCCGGCAGATAAATATTGGGGTGCTCAAACCGAACGCAGCAGACAAAATTTTAAAATCGGCGTTGATCATGAATTTATGCCGCTCGAAATTATAAAAGCATTCGCCATCTTAAAAAAATCCGCAGCAAAAGCTAATAATATTTTAAATCCCGCCAAAATGACAAATGAAAAATTAAATTTAATCGTAAAAGTTTGTGACGAAATTATCTCAGGCAGTTTAAATAATAATTTTCCGCTGGTCGTTTGGCAAACTGGTTCCGGCACTCAGTCAAATATGAACATTAACGAAGTTATAGCAAATCGCGCTAACGAATTAGCCGGCAAAAAAATTTTACATCCAAACGATGACGTTAATATGTCACAGTCAAGTAATGACACTTTCCCTACAGCCATGTATATAGCCGCCGTGATCGAGATCGAAAATAATTTGATACCTGAAATTAAAAATTTAATTGACACGTTTAAGAATCTGGAGCTTGAAAATAAGGACATTATAAAAACCGGCAGAACTCATTTACAGGATGCAGCTCCCCTAAAATTCTCGCAGGAAATTTCCGGCTGGCGTTCAACACTCGAACAGGATATAAAAATTATTGAGACTTCGTTAAACTTTTTGAGAGAACTCGCAATCGGCGGTACTGCTGTCGGAACTGGTTTAAATGCCCCAAAAAATTTTGATGTCGAATGCTGTAAAATTATTTCGGAAATTGCTGAAACCGAATTTACTCCAGCAAAAAATAAATTTCATGCACTCGCGTTTAAATCGGAATTAGTTTTTTCTCACGGAGCTTTAAAGGCTTTAGCTTGCGACATGATGAAAATTGCTAATGATATACGCTGGCTGGCTTCTGGACCTCGATGCGGACTCGGTGAAATTATTATCCCAGCAAATGAACCAGGAAGCTCAATCATGCCGGGAAAAGTTAACCCGACTCAATGCGAACAGGTTACAATGATTGCCGTTCAAGTTATGTCAAATGATAGCGCTGTAAGTTTTTCAGCTTCGCAGGGAAATTTTGAATTAAATGTATTTATGCCGGTGAGCATTTATAATTTTTTGCAGTCAGTCAGATTATTAAGCGATTCAATCAGGTCATTTAATAATAATTGCGTTAAAGGTCTTAAAGCAGATAAAAATAAAATGTCCGAAAATTTAAATAAATCTTTAATGCTCGTGACGTGTTTAAATCCCGTTATAGGTTATGAAAATGCTGCACGTGTTGCAAAATTAGCATATGAAAAAAATATCTCGTTAAAAGAGTCATGCATTAAATTAGGATTTTTGAGCGCTGAAAAATTTGAGGAGGTCTTTCACCCTGAAAAAATGGTCTGAGTTTAAAATTAATAATTTATCGAGCGTTGGGGCTGGAATTGCTCGGACTGATAACGGAATAATTTTTATAAATGGAGCTTTACCGGGTGAAATTGTTCAGGCTGAAATTATTTCACGTAAAAAAGATTTTTCGATCGCTAAATTAATAAAAGTTTTACAGGAATCAGACGGCAGAATTATTCCAAAATGTAAATATTACGGAAAATGCGGAGGCTGTCAGCTTCAACACTCAGATTATAATTTACAGCTTGAATTAAAAATTAATTTAGTTCGTGACGCAATGACGAGGCTCGGAGGTTTTGATAAAAATTTATTTGAGAATTTAACGTGTGAACCATCGCCGGAAATTTGGAATTATAGAAATAAAGCAGCGTTCCCGGTTCAAAATTTAAGGGGAAAAGTTTGCGCAGGGTTTTATAAATCTGGAACTCATGAGCTTGAATTTATAAAAAATTGTCCGGTTAATGCGAAAAATTTAAATTTCATGTTAAAAGATATTCTGCCGGAATTAAATAATTTAAATCTCGACGGCTATAACGAACGCGAACATAAAGGCAAATTAAGACATTTAATTTTACGAACTGGAATTAACACGAATGAGAAATTATTATCGCTTGTGTTGAACGGAAAATTATCCGGCAGAAATATTAAAAATTTAATTTCGCGCTTACAAAATTCCGAAGCTGACACCATAACAATAAATCATAATTCCAAGCCGGGTAATACTATTTTAGGAAATTACACGGAAAATTTAACGGGTTCAGGTTTTATAAGTGAAATGCTCGATGATTTTAAATATAAGATTGACACAACATCATTTTTTCAGGTTAATACGCATCAAGCAGAAAATTTATTTAAATACGTTGCGCAAAATTCTTATAGTGCAAAAAATATTTTAGAACTTTACAGCGGAGTCGGCTCTTTAACGTGTTATCTCGCGAAAAATTCAAATGTCACGAGCATCGAAGAATGGAAAAGCGCGGTGAACATGGCACGAAAAAATTTAAAGGCGAATAATTTAAATGTTAATGCTTTGTGCGGAAAATCTGAAGATGTAATAAATGATCTTGAAAATAAAAATTTTGATTTAGTAGTGTTAGATCCTCCGCGAGACGGGTGCGACAGAATAATCCCTGAAGTTATAAATAAATCCGGCATAAAAAAAATAATTTATGTTTCGTGTAATCCTGCAACTTTAGCGCGGGACTGTAAAATTTTTTCCGGCCATGATTATAAATTAATCAGCATAAAATCATTTGATATGTTTCCGCAGACTGTTCATGTTGAGACGGTTGCAGTACTTTTAAAATAAAGTAAAAATTTGAGGGTAAAATTTTAAAACTCAAGCCCTCAGATAATTTTTTTTTTGAGTATCTTTTCTGATTATGTAAACAGACTGTGAAATTAAAATTAAAACTAAAATTAAATAAAATTCTTCGAGTTCACAAGATGTTTATATTTTTAAATTAAATCAGGAAAGAAGGTGTAATAAATGTCTGAAAATCAAGGGCGTATAATTTTAGAAATGACGGACATTGACAAAGTTTTTCCCGGTGTACATGCTTTAGATCATTGCAGATTTGATTTGCGTGAGGGAGAAGTACATGCCCTCATCGGTGAAAATGGTGCAGGAAAATCCACGCTAGTAAAAATTATGACTGGGATTCACACTGATTATACTGGGGAATATCGTTTATTTGGTCAGCCTGTTCATTTCAAAAATATTAAGGAAGCTCAAGAGGCAGGCATTTCGATTGTTCATCAAGAATTGAATATGATGAATGATTTAACGGTTGCTCAAAATATTTTTATTGGTCGCGAGTCCGATGGTTTTTTCTGTAATGATAAAGTCATCAATAAGAAAACTGAAGAGCTGATCAAAAGTTTTAATATTGATGTAAAGCCCACCGACCGCATTAAAAATTTAACTGTCGGCAAATGTCAAATGGTGGAAATTATGCGCGCTATGTCTTATCCTGCGACGAAAGTTTTAATACTCGATGAACCAACGGCGGCATTATCTGAAGCTGAGGCCGAAGACCTTTTTGAAAAAATGGAACAACTTAAAGCGCGTGGAGTTTCAATAATATTTATATCTCACCGTCTTGAAGAAATTAAACGAGTTGCCGATCGTGTTACTGTTATGCGTGATGGTCAGTATATAAAAACGCTTGACGTAAAAACTTGCACAATACAAGATATTGTCCGCTTAATGGTTGGGCGTGAAGTTTTAGAGGAACCAAAATCAAAAAGCAATGTCCCTGAAGATGCTCCCATTGTTCTCACAGTAAGTAATTTAAAATCTAATAAAGTTAAAGATGTTTCGTTTGAATTACATAAAGGGGAAATTTTAGGTTTTGCTGGTTTAGTTGGAGCAGGAAGAACTGAAACGATGCGTTTAATTTATGGAGCAGACCCAAAAGACAGCGGCGAGATCGTAATAAATGGCAAACAGGCAAATATAAAACATTCAAAGGATGCTATTTCGGAGGGCATCGGCTATCTTTCAGAAGACAGGAAGCGTTACGGTTTGGTGCTTGGATTGTCCGTAACTGATAACACTGTGCTTTCATCTTATGATCTTGCAGAATTACATAAAGGAATTTTCGTCAATGAAAAGAACAGCGCAGAAGTATCAGAAAATTATGTGAAACAGCTTAAAACTAAAACGCCATCAGTCCGTCAGCTAGTAAAAAATTTATCTGGAGGCAATCAACAAAAAGTCGTTATAGCTAAATGGATGTTACGTAACTGCGATATTTTAATTTTTGATGAACCCACTCGCGGTATTGATATTGGTGCCAGAGCAGAAATTTATAATTTAATGGATTCGCTCGTAAAAGAAGGTAAATCAATAATAATGATATCTTCGGATATGACTGAAGTTTTAAAAATGAGCGATAGAATTATAGTGATGTGCGAAGGGCGTAAAACCGGAGAATTAGACATTTCAGGAGCTACCCAAGATAAAATAATGACGCTGGCCACTAAATACCAATAATAACGAATAATTAATATAAATATAAGCAATGGAGGGAAAAATAACATGAACGAAAATAAAGGGTTTATAGCCTATTTAAAGGGCGATGGCTTGCAGAAAGTTATTGCTGTCGGCTGTTTAGTAGTCTTGTATATATTTTTTGGAATTTTCGGTAATCATTTTTTGACGTTTAACACTTTTGTAAGTATTCTCGATTCTTCGTATTACATTGGATTTTTAGCTATAGGCATGACGTTTATTGTTATCACTGGCGGAATAGATTTGTCGTGCGGTACTGTTATGGTTGGGAGCGCTCTTATTGGCGGAGTAGCTTATAAAGTTTGGCATTTCCCGATATTGTTATGTCTTTTAGTTGTTATGCTTGTGGCGTTGCTCTTCGGTTATTGTAACGGTGTACTTGTTGGAAAATTGAACCTTCCGCCGTTTATAGCAACTTTAGGAATGCAGTTTATTTCGCTCGGAATATGTTCAGTTATTGCGAAGGTGCAGACTCAGACATATCCATCATTAAAATCGGCTGACGGATGGTTTAAGCAGATAATTTATAAATATCATAATTTCCCAGTTGGAGCGATATGGCTCGTAATATTTTTTATAATAGGCTGGATATTATTAAATAAAACAATTCTCGGACGCTATACGTATGCGATGGGCAGTAATGAGGATGCTGTTGAACTTTCTGGTATTCAGACATCGCGCTGGAAGACATATGTATATGTTGTAAACGGCTTTTTTGTAGGTTTAGCGGGAATTATTTACGCTGCTACATATTCTACTATTACGCCGCAAACTGGAAACGGTCAAGAAATGTACGCGATTGCGGCTTGTGTAATCGGAGGTACATCGCTGGCTGGTGGAGTCGGGACAATTTCAGGGACTATACTCGGAGTATTTGTAATATCAGTATTAAAAACCGGTTTACTCTCGATGGGTTTACCTGTTCAGTGGCAGCAGGTGCTTATTGGTGTTGTCGTGCTTTTGGCTGTTTTGGTTGATGTTATTCGCGCTCAAAAGGCTAAACGCACATAATCAGAAATTAAAATTTATAATAATTCATAATTTCGTAATTTACGGGTGCATCCCGTGAAAAATAAAAAAAATAAATTGGAGGAAAAAAATTCATGAAAAAGGTTTACAGCGTGTTATTTTGTGTTTTATTAATTATGGCTGTTGTTTTTGCTGGTTCAGTTTTTGCGGAGGATTTTAAAAACACTTCAGGCAAGGAAATGGATATCCGCATAATTTCAAAGAGTTTCAATAACCAATTTTATCAGGCTGCTTTTAAAGGTGCTGCCGATGCTGCTGCTAAATTGGGCGTAAAAATTACAACTAACGGCCCGGACATGGAGACTAATACATCACAGCAGGTCGAACAAGTTAAAGCCGCTGTCAATGCAAAACCAGATGCGATAATACTTGCTGCCTGCGATACTGCCTCACTGGAAGAAACTCTCGATGCTGCAAAAGAAGCCGGAATCCCTGTTATTGGTTTTGATTCTGGTGTACCCGGCGATACGACAGGAGCTGTTTTGGCCACTGCTGCCACTGATAATGCTAAAGCTGGCGCGAATGTAGCCGAAAATTTGATTGCTGATCCGAATTTCCAAAAAGCTATTTTAAAGGGCACTGAAAAAAATCCGACTGTATTAGCTGTTCTTGCTCAGGATGCTACTTCCGGTTCAATAGTTCAACGTGTAGACGGCTTTATTGCAAAAGCGGTTGCAGCCCTTGAAGCTTTAGAAGGTTTATCCGGTGCAGTATCAGTTTCCGGCCAAGAGAAATGGACAAAGCCATCAGCTAAACCCGAAAAAGTTAAAATAGTTGTTGTAGTTCCACCGTCCTCCAGTGCAGCCGATATTCAGGCGGCTTCTAAAACCATTTTTACAATGGACAATTTAGTCGGGGTATTCGCGGGCAATCAGGATGCTGTAAACGGCGTAATTTCAGCCACAAATGACGGCACTGATCTTGATCGTAAAGATGGAATTTATAAAAATATTTTCGTTGTAGGATTTGATTCAGGTACATCACAGCGCGAAGCTATTAAAGACGGTCAATTCTTCGGAAGTGTTACGCAGGATCCGTATCAGATGGGTTATCAGGCTGTCGGGCTTGCTGTTCGTGTTGCAAACGGTGAAAAAATATCTGACGTAGATACCGGCTCAAAATGGTATAACGCTCAGAACATTGACAATGAAGATATTGCTATATTGCTTTACGATTAATATTAATATTAATACAAGCTTAATATAATTAATAATTATCCGGGCGGAGTGAGAATTTAAAATTTTTTCTCTGTCTGGATATTTAAAATTATGGGGGTTATATTCATGAGTGGCATTTATGGTATTCATCACGTATGCATTCATACTCCTGAGATAGAAAAATCTATTAAATTTTATCGAGACGTTATAGGCTTTCATATTATTGGGCGTGAAACTTGTGATTTTGGTGAATACGCCATGATGAAATTAAACGATTCTCTACTTGAAATAATTCAGCCGAACGAACAAACTAAAAATAGTTTTGGCAATAAAGGTTCAATTAATCATATTGGTTTAGCAGTGCAGGGCATCGAAGATGTTTGGGATGAGTTGCGCGCGAAAAAAATACCTCTTTTGTCAAAAGAAATTGAGGACGATGATGCTCCGATGGGTGGTTTACGTGTTATACAACTGCTGGGACCTAGTCAAGAACATTTGAATTTATATGAGTGGAAACGAAAATTTTAAATTAAATTTATTATTTTATTTTATGCATCAACATTTTATAAAATACGCAAAGTCCTCACAGTTAATTTTTTTGTGGGGATTTTACTTTTATTTTTAAATGGTGGAGCTGAGGAGATTCGAACTCCCGGCCTCTTCCGTGCGAGGGAAGCGCACTCCCAACTGTGCCACAGCCCCATTAAATTAAACAGCCTGTAAATTTTAAATCCGAGTATTAATCTTGTCAAATTTGGACTTATTAATGCATAAATTATTTTATTGTGCGATACTATGCGCAAAAATTAAAGGTGGACAACATGAATTTAAATTTAAAAAAATTTATTGGGCGGGGATGTTCCAGAAAATGTTATATACATCCTGAAAATGATAATTTGTGCGTGAAAATCGCTCTTAAAAATAATAAAAATAATAAAAATAATAAATTTGTTGAGCGCGAAATGCTTAGAGAAATCGGCGTATATATGCGCATTAAAAATTTTTTGCCTGGACATGTCGCAAAAATTTATAAAAATTTAATACGTATAAATACTAAGGG
>CALCEM010000051.1 GCA_937900285.1 uncultured Fretibacterium sp.
CCCCCCAAGTATTAATACTGTATAGAATTTCGGATTTAGGTTGCCACAAAAATAATACTCGCCTCGAAAATGCTACGAAAGAACATTGTTTATTAAATGCCGCTGAAATATTTGGGAAGGAAAATTTTTATATTATTGCCGATAACTGTTCGGATGAATTAATAAAATTTATTCAGGATAATAATTTCAAATTCGAGCGCACATCTCTCGGAAATAGTAAATCTTTTAAATACGCCCTCACTAAAGCAATAAAAGAATATGACGATGAACAAATAATTTATTTTCTCGAAGATGATTTTTTACATTTACCGGGAAGCAGAAATTTAATTATTGAAGGTCTCGAAATTGCGGATTATGTTACGTTATATGATCATGGCGACCAATATGTTAAATATAATTGGAAATATGAAGGTTCTGCACCGTTTAACAGATTTGGATTTCACAGATGGAAAATTTTTTTAACTGATCATTCTCACTGGAGGGAAGCTCCTTCAACAACAATGACTTTTGCAGCTAAAATAAAAACGCTAAAACAAGATTATAAAATCTGGATGCAGAACCCGGATGAAGGCACGCCGAAAGATTTTTTATCATTTTTGAAAATTACGAAACAAAAAAATATTATTGACTTCTTCAAAATTTTACGAATGAAAAAAACTGCGCTCGCTATCCTGTTAAATAATTTCGCATGGTTCAGGAAGAAACGTTTATTAATTTCAGCTCTGCCCGGAAAATCTACTCACACCGAAAAAAAATGGCTCTCACCTTTAACGGATTGGACGAAAGTTTAAATTTTAAATTTTAGTTTAATTTACAGCCGGCAAAATTTACACGCTTATATTAAAATAAATCTCGAAAATTTTTATTAATTCTTACTCGAAAAGGAGATTTTTAATTTATGTATAACGCTATCAACGTAAATAAAGATACGTGGTGGGTCGGCGTGAATGATCACGAAACGGATTTATTTGAATCTTTATGGAGTCTTCCTAATGGCGTGGCCTATAATGCTTATGTAGTAACCGGAACTAATGCGACAGCTGCAATCGATACTGTTAAAGGGCCATGCTTCGATGAATATTTTAATAAATTAAATCAGGCTTTAAACGGTCATGACTTAAATTATTTAATAGTGAATCATATGGAACCAGATCACGCCGGATTAATTTCGCAATTAAAAAACCGTTGGCCTAATTTAAAATTTGTAGGGAATGCTAAAACAATGCCGTTATTAAAAGGCTATCACGGAATATCTGAAAATACTATTACTGTGAAAGACGGCGATGCTTTAGACTTGGGCGGACATATTTTAAAATTTGCTACTGTTCCAATGCTGCACTGGCCTGAAAGTATGGTGACATTTGATGAGACTACCGGCGTATTATTTTCAAATGATTCGTTCGGAGGTTTTGGGGCGCATGACGGAGGAATTTTTGACGACCAGAAATTAAAATCTAACTGGGAAGATGAAATGTTGAGATATTATGCTACGATCGTTGCAAAATATTCAAATATTGTTCAGGTCGCTTTGAAAAAATTATCAGGGCTGAAAATTAAAAATATTTTCCCATCTCATGGAACTTTATTCAGAGATAACGTTAAACAGGTTATAGATTTATATGATAAATGGAGCAAATACGAATCCGAAACTGGCGCTGTTGTCGTTTACGGTTCAATGTACGGAAATACGAGACGCATGGCGGAAGCAGTTTGTTCGGGGTTGGCAGCCGCAAAAATTTATGACGTTAGATTATATGATTCATCAAGGGCTGATATGTCTTTTATTTTGCGCGACATCTGGAAATTTAAATCAATCGCTTTATTAAGTTGCACGTATAACACTCTTTTATATCCGTCTATGGAAAATTTATGCTCGAAATTATTAAACCGTATGCCGAAAAATAAATTTTTAGGGATCGCAGGAAGTTACAGCTGGAGCAAAGGTGCTTTAACTGCTTTACAGGCTTTTGCGGAAAAAATTAAATTAACGAAGATCGAACCAGAACCGGAAATTTATACAGCTCCGAATCAAACGGATTTACAGCAGTGTTTTGAATTAGGCGTGAATCTCGGCGAGGCCATGTCGAAATAAAAAATAAAATGAGCGAAAACGAAAATAAAATTAATTATGTAACTCGTCCGAAGCGTAATAATGAATTATGGCTGACTGAATTTAGCACGGACAATTTAAAATTATCGTTGAGAGTTAGTAATGTCGTTCACACCGAAAAAACTAAATATCAAGATTTAATTATTGTTGATACTCCGGAATTTGGGAGGACGTTAATGCTTGATGGCGCGTTTCAATTGACGGAAAAAGATGAATTTTGTTATTCAGAAATGATGGCTCATGTTCCGTTATGTGCGCATCCAAATCCCGAAAACGTTTTAATAATCGGTGGCGGAGACGGTGCAATTTTACGCGAAGTCATGAAGCATAATATAAAGAAATGCTATTTAATTGACATCGATGAAAAAGTAATTGAAGCTTCAAAAAAATTTTTACCGAAACAAAATACAGCGTTTGATGATCCGAGAGCGATTATTAAAAATATGGACGCAATGGAATTTATAAAAAATACTTCTGAAAAATTCGACGTGATTATAATTGACAGCACTGATCCGGTAGATTTTGCGGCGGGGTTATTTCAAGCTGGGTTTTACGCTGATATAAAAAAAATTATGAATCAAAACGCAATGTTATCAGAGTTAACGGAATCGCCTTTTACTGATTGTGATTTGATGCAGCAGGCAATTTGCGAAATGAAAAAAATTTTTCCGATTGTAAAACTTTATTGGGGATCTGTTCCGACTTATCCTACTGGAATGTGGACGTATGGAATTGCTTCGCTGAAAAATAATCCCGAAATTCCTGTACGCGAAATTAAAAATACTAAGTGGTACAGCAAAAAAATTCATGAAGCCAGTTTTATACTGCCTCCGTTTCTCGAAAGTCTAGTAAATTGATTTAGTTTTATTTTTGATCCCTCGTGAAATTTTTATTTATAAGCGGGGGAATTTTTTTATTTTCTAGCAGGTGATTTAATTGTCATGAAAAAATTTTTATTTACAATCGCAATATTATTAATTTTTATTACGACTTCTGCTCGTTCTGATTTCGGAGGATTTTCCGGAAATAACGATTACAGCCGGTCGAGTTCTTCAAGTTCTTCCAGTTCTTCGAGGTCGTCCCGTTCTTCTTCTTCATCGTCGTCGCGATCGTCTTCGAGTTATTCCGGTTCAAGTTCACGAACTCGTAATAATTCTCGCACCGTTTACGCTGATCCGTCCGAAACATATCACGATGAAGAACCAATTTATAAAACTCCATCGCGAAATAATGTGCCGACAATTTACGCAGACCCATCCGAAACTTATCACAGCGAACCTATAAGGCAGAAAAATATCCCGATTCCTATACCGATGCCGATCACTATTCCTCATGGAACAAATACGCGCCCGGTCAGTTCAAATTTAGGAGCAACCCTCGCACCACGAAATAATAAAAATAATTCTGATAATGATGATAATTCATGCGTTGGGGCTTTAGTTTTGCTCGTAATAATTTATTTTGTGTACAAGAGCTGGAGAAATGGTGCTAAACAAAAAGCCGAACGGAATAACTCACCGATAATTTTGCCGGAAATTCAACAGGACAGCCATTTAAATCCAATGGAAGATTATATAATTTATGATCCATCATTTGACGCTGAAGAATTAACTGAGCATTTAGGAAATTTGTACGTGCAATTACAGGAAGCGTGGACCAAAAAAGATTTGGAACCAGTTAGACAATTTATGACGGATAAATTTTTCAATCAGATGAAACGCCAGCTTAAATTTTTAATTCAGCAGAACAGAACGGATCATACAGAAAATATTGCTGTGCTCGATGTAAATTTAATAGGCTGGTATCAGTTAAAATCATATGATTATATTGTCGCGAGATTGAACACGAGAATTACATCATATATAACTGATGATAATACGGGCGAAATAGTTTCAGGAAGCAGAACGCGCGAAAAATTTATGGAATACGAATGGAAATTATGCCGAAGAACTTCAACCATGACCGAAAATAATAATGAGAATTTAAAAATTAATAAATGTCCTAACTGCGGTGCGCCTATTGATATTAATTCAAGCACTAAATGCCAATACTGCGGAACTATAATAATTTCAAAATCCGTTAACTGGACTATATCCGGCATGACTGGAATTTCTCAAAGGACGGCATAATAAAAAAATAAAATAAAAAAAATTTTCCCTCCCGGATAAAAATTAAATTCGAGAGGGATTTTAATTTAAATAATTATTTATTATTATTGCTTCCTGACAAAATCATTTCCGATCTTCCACGCTTCGCCAAGCCTCCGACCCATCGAATAATAACTATTTGTGAACTGTTCAAAAATTACGGGCTTTAATTTTGTCGGATCAACTTTGCCGTCAAAATCCAAAATTTTTTCATCAGCATTAACATTTAAAATAATTCCGACGACCCTTTTTTCTCCGCTAAAGTCCCGTACCTCTTCAAATTCACACTCCATTACTAAAGGCAACTCCGTAATAATTGGAGCTTCAACGTATTCGCTTTTTACTGCATGTAATTCTGTGCGGTCAAATTTATCAGGTATAGAATAACCGCTGACACTTCCAAAAAAATCAGCTTCAGCAACATGATTTTCATCTGTTATATGCGCTGTAAATCCTCCGCGTGCCATTATATTAACAAGAGTTTTTCTGTCTCGACCTAAATTTAAAGCTAATTTATTATCTGCACAATGTCCGCCCCAAGCTACTGTCATAACATTTATTGTTTTATCATCGTTGTATGTAGCAATTAATAAAACAGGTTGAGGAATTATCGCAGGTAACACTCCTAAATCTTCGCGCATAAAATATTTTTCTCCTTAGTTCAATTTAATTTAATTTTATTTTTATTTTTATTTTTTCATCAAGCCTGCTCCTTCGTGCCAAGAAACTGGCATCGGAAAAACTCCGGGCAATGAACCTAAATCCTTACGCATAATAAAAAAATCTCCGTTAAACCAGATGAACGATATTATATAATTTTTGTCAACAAGCCGAACATTTTTATTTTTATGAAACACAAAAAATTATTTTTCGTCCTCCGAGATGTCCAGTATTTCATTTTCATTTTCATTTTCATTTTCAAAATTATTCATGCTCTCATCAGAATTTGTAATTTCTTCCTGAACATCTTTATTTTCATTTTCACTTTCTGTTTCACTTTCATTTTCTGTTTCTCCGTCAATGTCAGTTAAATTTTCTTCATGCACTACAAATCCCACGCCACTCCCTGCGATTTTCATTACTTCGTTTAAAATTTCGTCCTGTAATTCTTTATGTTCCGCCAAAAATTTAGCTGCTGATTCTTTTCCCTGCGCAAGCGTTTCGCCTTTGTAATAGAGCCATGAACCTTTTTTATTTATGACATTAAAGTCAACGCCCATATCAACAACAGCCACTCCCAACGGAATACCCTGACCGTAAATTAAACTAGCATGAGCAGTCCTGAAAGGTGGAGACAATTTATTTTTTACGACTTTTAAATATAATTCATGGCCGATCGTTACGTCACCTTTTTCGATTTTTTTACCGCGCCTGACTTCGAGCCTGACAGATGAATAAAATTTTAAAGCTCGTCCGCCCGTAGTTGTTTCAGTTGGTCCTGCTGCGTATCCTGTTTGAATATTTGCGCGCAACTGGTTTATAAAAATTATTATGCAATTGGTTTTTGCTGTAACACTCGCTAAACGCCTTAAAGAATTTGACATCAAACGAGCCTGTAAACCGACCTGATTTTCACCAATTAAAATTTTTCCGTCGATCTCCGCTTGAGGTGTCAACGCCGCAACTGAATCAACTACAACAATATCAACAGCTCCGCTTCTCACGAGTTCATTCGTTATAAATAATGCCTGTTCACCGCTGTCAGGTTGAGACAAATATAAATCATTAATATTCACGCCCAAAGTTGCGGCAAGTTTTGGATCGAGAGCGTGTTCTGCATCTATAAATGCGGCGATCCCTCCAGCTTTTTGAGCTTCAGCTATTGCACATAATGCCATTGTAGTTTTTCCAGAACCTTCAGGCCCAAAAATTTCAACTATTCTGCCTTTAGGATAACCGCCAATCCCAAGAGCTACATCCAGTTGTAAAACTCCGCTCGGAATAACATCAACTTTTGTTTTTACGGAATCTCCTAATTTCATAATTGCGCCATCGCCAAATTTATTTTTTAGCTCGTTTATTGTCGCTTTTAAAATATCTTCACGAGTTGAAGCATTTTTTTTTGCAGCTTTAGCCAATTATTTCATCTCCTCTAGAATTTTATTTAACGCAAATTTAACAGCACTTCCACGAATTTCCGCACGGTCACCAGAAAATATTTTTTTTACGGCGTAAGATTCTTTTTTATCGCTACTTATTCCAAACCATACAGTCCCAACAGGTTTTAATTCGCTTCCTCCATCCGGGCCGGCTATTCCGGTTAATGAAATTGCGAAGTGTGAATTATATATTTTTCTTGCTCCTTCTGCCATAGAAACAGCACATTCCGAACTGACTGCACCAAAATTTTTTAATATTTCACGACTCACATTCAAAATTTTATTTTTGGCCTCGTTGCTATAAACTACAGCGCTGCCGTTAAATATTTCCGAGCTTCCGGCGATCTCTGTTAAAGCTGCTCCGACAAGTCCGCCCGTGCATGATTCAGCGCAAGAAATTTTTATATTTTTGGATTTTGCTTCATGTAAAATTTTTTCTGAAAGTTGTAATATTTCATCTGAAAACATTTTTTATTTAATTCGCGCTCCACTTGATTATAATTTCATGAATCCAGCCGGCATTATAAACATATGCGTTCACAGCCTGCAAAAATATATTTACTATCACTCCGCCTAAAATATCATCGAGCATTATCCCCCAGCCTCCGGGAAATTTTTCCATTGCGCTGACAGGAAACGGCTTCAAAATATCAACCAGCCTAAATAAAAAAAATCCAGGCACTAAAAATCCCCGCGGCAATAAATACACGCTGATCCACATCCCTGCGACTTCATCAATCGCTAAACATGACGGATCATGAACACCGAAATATCTCGCAGGTATATCAGGAAAATTATTTTTATCGGCAGTCATTAAAAATTTTTCGCCCAAATCCGTCACGTAAATTCCTAAAACGCTCACCAAAATTATTAACCATAACGGAATATCAACTAACAAATTTATTATTAACGCAATAAATGAGCCTACTGTCCCGGGCATTTTCGTGTAAAATCCAGCGCAGAACACCGTAGCTATATATAAATATATTGGCTTCTTGAACATTAAATTTTTACTCCTGATTTAAATTAATTATTTATTTATATTAGAATTTAGATTATTTCGCCGAATAAATCATTTTCGGAACTGTCTAAAATTTTTACGCTCGCAATATCTCCCAAATTAATTTTTTTATTCTCCGGGTTATTCGCGCAGATCATTCCGTCAACTTCCGGCGCATCACGGTATGAACGCCCCCAAATTTCTCCGGCTTCCTTGTCAATGTCCTCAACTAAAATTTTTAACTCGCGGTTTATAAATAATTCGTTACGCCCGCTTGAAATTTCTGCTTGAACTCCCATTAATTTATTACATCTAAATTCTGCAACGTCATTATTAATTTGATCTTTAAATGATGCTGCTCTCGTTCCTTCTTCCGGCGAATATACAAAAGCTCCGAGCCTGTCAAATTCTATTTCGCTTATAAAATCGATCAGAGCATTAAATTTATTTTCGTCTTCACCCGGAAAACCTGTCATTAAAGTTGTACGCAGCGCAAATAATTCATCGCATTCACGAATATATTTAAAAATTTTTATTAAGTCATTATTATTTTTTAATGGCCGGTTCATGCGCGCTAAAATTTCCGGGTCGCAATGTTGTACGGGAATATCCAAATAATGCAGAACTTTTTTATTTTCGAGCAAAAAATTTATTAATTCCTCGTTGACGCGTTCGGGGTGTAAATATAATAATCTCAGTTTTACATTTTCCGGAATTTCAGAACTTAAAGCGCTGATTAATTTTTTTAAATTCGTCCCGTCGTTAAAATCCTGGCCGTACACCGTTAAATCTTGACCGACCAGACATAATTCACGCGCTCCGGCTGAACATAACATTTGAGCTTCAGAAATTAATTTTTTTATTGGGGTGCTTCGTAATTTCCCGCGTATTAACGGTATCGCACAATATGAACATAAAGTATTACAGCCTTCAGAAATTTTTAAATATCTGGTCCAAAAATTTTTATCGAGAGCATTAAACGAACGTTCGCAATTTAAAATAATTTTATTGTCGAGAAATTTTATAATTTTGTCCCATTCTTCGGAACGCGCAAATAAATCCGCTGTTGGGAATTCCTGTTTTAATTCTTTTTCATAGCGATTAACGAGACAACCGGCGACTATAAATTTTTTTATTATTCCGTCTGCTTTAAGCTGTTCGAGGTCTAAAATTGCGTTAATATTTTCCTTTACGGCATCCTGAATAAAACCGCAAGTATTTATTATTCCGACATCACAGCTCGAAGGCTCATCAAAAATTTCATGGCCTAATAATTTTAATTGTCCCGTTAAATATTCGCTATCAACGGTATTTTTTGCGCACCCCATACTGACAAAAAATATTTTCAAGTTGAATTATTCTCCGTATTCTTTCAGCGCATCCAAGTCAATAGCTTTAACTTCAATAACTTGCTCGACCATCACGCAGAAATTATTTGAGAGCATTAAACCGGATAATTTTTTCCCGTCGAGCGTCATTAAATGTTCTTGTTTGGCTAAAGCTTCGGCTTCCGGTGAAAATTCTGCGGTCGTAGCGTAAAGACCTTTGCCGCCTTTTTCTGCGATAATTTCTAAAAATTCGTTTATGTCGGATTTCTCAATTATTTTGCTCGGTGAAGATTTCCAGGCTTGAATATATATCGGGCTTAAACCTTTTTTATCTTCCAAAATTATCCCGTGAATTAAATTATTATCTGATTTATCGGCGTTATATTTTGCTGTTCTGAAAGCTTGATAACCCATTTTAGATAATAAATCTATAACGAGCTGGGCAAATTTATCCTGATTTAATCCGGCGATTTTATTTAAAATATTTTCGGCCAATGAGTCATTTAATTTATTTACGGCATCGTTTAAAGCATCAGACGGAGAATTATTATTTTCATTTTCATTTTGATTTACAGCGCTTTCAATTTCTTCCATTTGAGTATTTTCCTCCTTTAAAATTTCGGGTTCCGGTTCTGGTTCTGGCTCTGAATTTAATGCAGGCTCCGGGACTGGTTCGGGTTCGGGGTCGGGTTCTGGTTCTGGTTCCGGCTCAAAATCCATGCTGATTAAATCATTATCCAATTTCAACGAGTAAGCTTCATCAATAACAGCAGGATCATCCCGTAAAACTCTTTGTCCCTTCGGCGTAATAATAAACGTTGCAGAAGCCAAATTATTTAACATGCTGTAACGCTTTAAAATGTTCCGGGCGTTTTTAATTTGCGTCCAAAATCTGTCCTTTTCATCTTGAGTAAAATTATTTGCTTCAATATCAAGACTGCGCGAAATATCATTAATTAAAACTTCGCTACTAAATTCATGCGGTTGACCGTCACTATAAGATTCAAGTAACGGCTTTAAAATTTCATTGACTGAAGGTACAGGCATTTTATTTAAAATTCACCTCGTTATAATTCTCTTTTCCACTTAGTGCCCTGCGGAGTGTCTTCGAGTATTATTCCCATAGATTTTAATTTGTCGCGAATTTCATCGGAGCGTTTAAAATCTTTATTTTTTCGTGCTGTGCTGCGTTCTGAAATTAAATTTTCAACTTCGGAGCTTAGATCATTATTATTTTCATCATCGCCCAATAATCCAAATATTTCATCATAAAATTTTAATTCGCGTTCTGCACTCGTAAAAAATTCATCGGGTAAAATTCCATAATTATTCATTTCAGAATTAATCAAGTGAACGAGATCAAAAAATATTCCCATTCCTGCAGCGGTATTAAAATCATCGTTCAAAGCGTCATGAAATTTTTTATTTAATTCTTTTAATTCCTCGTTAAATTTTTCGCTTTTAAATTCGTTGTTATTTCCTTTACGTGTATTTTTTGCGAAATCCAAATTACTTTTACAATTTCTCAACCTCGTTAAACCTGCTTCGGCCTGCTCTAATGCTTCCGGCGTGAAATTCAGGGGGCTTCTATAATGCGCACTCAGCATAAAAAATCTTATAGCGGTCGGGTTATATTTTTCGATAGCTGCGCGAGCCGTCATAAAATTTCCGAGTGATTTCGACATTTTTTCATTATCGATCAACAAAAACCCGTTATGAAGCCAAAATCTTACGAACGGTAAATTATTCCCTGAAGCTGCTTCGCTTTGAGCTGCTTCGTTTTCGTGGTGGGGAAAAATTAAATCGACTCCGCCCGAATGAATGTCAATATTTTCGCCGAGATATTTCGATGACATTGCCGAGCATTCGATGTGCCAACCTGGCCGGCCTTTACCCCAAGGACTTTGCCACGAAGGTTCGCCGGGCTTTTCGTTTTTCCATAGGGCGAAATCCAGCGGATCTTTTTTATTTTCTCCTGGTTCAACGCGTGCGCCTGCTTCTAAATCTTCGAGATTTTGTTTACATAAACTTCCATATTTCGGCCAGCTCTTTACATCAAAATAAACATCTCCATTTGAAATATATGCGTGACCATTTTTTATAATTTTCTCGATCGTGTTAATAATTTCGTTTATATGTTCGGTAGCGCGTGGAGCAAAATCAGGCGGATTAATTCCGAGAGCTTTAGCGTCTTTGTTATATTCAGTTATAAATTTTTCTGCCAGTTCTGCGACCGTAATATTTTCCTGATGGGCGCGGTGTATCATTTTGTCATCGATGTCCGTAAAATTTTGAACGAACGTAACTTTATAGCCCAAATGTTTCAGCCAGCGTCTCAAAACATCAAAAACTATAAACGGCCTCGCATTTCCAACGTGAAAATAATCGTAAACCGTCGGACCGCACGAATAAAACGAAACTTCACCGGGCTTAATAGGTTTAAATTCTTCCTTTTTGCGGGTTAAGTCGTTGTATAAATACAGGCTCAAAATTTTTTCACTCCCCAATAAAATAAATTTATCTGCAACATTGAAAAATATATCACACCGCCCTAATGAATAAATGAAAATAAATTAATGTATAATTCAAAAATTAATTTTAAATTGTTATTTTTATTTTCATGCATGGAGGTAAATTATTTATGCGCAATAAATTTTTTCTGGCGATATTAATTTTTACTTTAATTTTAAATATTTCTTTGCCAGTTTATGCGGCTCCTTCGATTAATACAAACGGTGATCCCCATGTTGGAGCGCAGACGGTTTTATCAGTGAGTGAAATTCCTGCTGGAGGTTCTGCAGAATGGTCAATTACTCCGACTGGTTTAAATCCCGCTAGATTTTCTTTGAGAGCTGGCGGACGTGAATGCAGTTTTATACCGCTTGACACGAAGCCGATAAATGTTTCAGCGATAATTTACGACAGATCGGGAAATGTTTTAAATGATCTTGAATACATTGTGAAGCCGGCAGAATTTAAAATAAAAATTTCCGTTGAAAATAATGATCCTGTTGTGTTATGGGATTCTGTTAAGCGTTCAAACAGAGTGCTGGACAAAAATATTTTAATGGCGAAACATCCTATTAAATTGCGTGCTGAATTAGTTCCGGGTTTTGACAGCGAACATAATTTTAAATGGACGGCTGATCCTGCAACAGGAATAACGAGCGCTGAAAATGATATTATTTCGATTACCAGAAATGAGACAGGCGAGAGTGAAATTTATGTAACTGCTTTTAATTCGACCGGCACAAAATTAGGAACAGGAAGCAGCACAATAAAAATTACGTTACCTTTACAAACTTTTGAAGCATCAAACCGTGAGCGTGAAGCTTATAACTCGTGGACTAAAGCTCAAGAATTATGGAACGCAAAAAATTATGCTGAAGCTGTAAAACTTGCGACTAACGCAACAAAATTAAGTCCGCGCGACGAAGAAATTAACAACGGATTTAAATTGATGTCGACGAACTTTAACAGATTTACGCGAGCTACAAAACTGCGTCAGGAAGCAAAAGAACAAGATTCAAAAGGATTACTCGATGAGGCGTTAAAAAATTTGCGTTCTGCTCAAATTATTTGGCCGGTTGATGACGGTGAAGAAAATATCAGCATTGCAGAAAAAAAAGTTGATGACCGTAGAATTTTATTACAAAAAGCGGAATGGTTACGCGATAAAGGTGCGGCTTATGATAAAGAGAGCATGTTTGAAGATGCTTTAGAATGTTATGCGCAGAGTGTTGCTTTAGTTCCGTCTGATGCTATAACAGATCGAATGAACAGAATACGCGCACGACTTGTAAAAATTTCTGACGCTGATAAATATGCAGGTGAAGGCATAACCCTCGAACGCGAAGGAAAATTACAGGAAGCGCTTGAACATTATGGCGCGAGTTTAGTGAGCAATCCTGACGCTGGATTGAGGGCGCATATTGAAGAATTACAGAGCGTAATAAAACGCCGTGAAGATCAATCCAGAATTTTATATCGCGAGGGCATGGAATTTCAGCGCAGGGGAAATAATACGGAAGCTTTAAAACGTTATCGCGAGAGTTTAAATTTATGGGAGACGGAAAATGCAGTAAGGCGCGCTAATGATTTGGGCAAAAATATAAAACTGGGTTCAGATGTAGTATTAAGAAGCCCGGAAGATTTTGGGATCGGAACTAAAAACGATGCTGTGAAAATTGTTCAGGAAGCTGATAAATTATACTCTGAAAATAAAATCTCGGAGGCCATAGCGTTATATAAAAAAGCTCAATCAATTTCGCCGTCAAAAGATGTTAAAGAGTGGCTCGACCAGCTTGAAAAGAATGTCGCTGAGAATGAAGCAGTAAACTCAGCCAACGAAATAATAAAGCAGGCAAATAATTTATACAGGAACGGCAAATTAAAAGAGGCTATAGAATTATATAAAAAGAGTTTGGAAATACATCGCGATTCCAGAATTGAAGAATTTATAAAGGCCAACAGCAAATAAATTTAACGATAAAAAATAATAAAATTTTTCTCCTCATCATCTTAAATGGCGGGGAGATTTTTTTATGCCGTATAATTTCAAGTTGCAAATAATTTTTTTTGAAGGAGTGTCATTTTAATTTGAACAAAGTAATTTTATTTTTAGCGTTGTTTTTATTAATTTCAACCCGCCGCGCTTATGCTGAAGCGGAATATATTTGGGTTAATTCGAATTTGGACGGAAGAATTAATAATTTAAAAGTTCCGGATTTAAAACAAGATTTTTATTTGTCGCAAAATTATAACTGGCTCAAAGATTCAAAATTACAGCCCGGACATTCCAGAAACAGCGCATTTGATGAATTAAATGATCAGGTCATGAAAAATTTAATCGGACTTGCCTCAAATAAAAATAATAATTTAACCGGACATGATGCAGACCTCGTTAAAAATTTATATTCGCTCTGGTTAAACTGGGATTTAAGAAACTCCGAAGGAATGGACCAAATTGACAGATATATTAATTTAATCGAGAACATAAAAAACATTGACGAATTAAATAGTTATTTTAAGAGCAAAGAATGTTTATATCACGGTAATTTTATTTTTGATGTTTCGCTCGGCCATGACAATAAAGATTCTTCAAGCTACAACGTCGAAATTATTTCAACAAGTTTAATGCTCGGAGATTCAGCGGAATATAAAAATTTAACTGAAAACGGTAAACGTGAAAAAATATTTCGTGAAGCAATTGGATCATATATGCTCAGGAGGTTGGGATATTCGGAGGATGAGGCAAATAAAATTTTAAATGCCAGCTTTGAATTTGAGAAAAGTATTTCAGATTATATGATGAGTCATGAAAAATTAAATTCTCCTGAAGCCGTTGAAAAATTATATAATCCCGTTAATATGAATGATATAAAAATTAATTCAAAAAATTTCCCATTGGCTGAAATATTACAGGCTCATAAAATAAATTCAAAACTTACAAATTTGCAGGAACCCGAATGGCTTAAAGGTCTGAACAAAATTTATAATAATGACAATCTCGAAAATATTAAAGCTTATTTAATTCGTAAAACTGCGTCAGAATATATTACGTTAATTGATGAACCTGCTTTCAGAGAATATCAAAGACTGTTACAGGAGCGCAACGGGATCAATAATTCAAGGCCGGACGAAGAATTAGCAATTGAATTTTTACGCAAAAATATTCCCGTGCCACTTTCAAAATTATATGTGAAAAAATTTGTAAGCGAAAAAACTAAACACGAAATTGAAAATATTATTAATCAAGCTATAAATTATTATCGCAGTATGTTAGCTTCAATTAACTGGCTCTCAGATGAAACAAAAAATAAAGCAGTCGAAAAATTAAACGCATTGACCCCACGTGCAGCTTACCCGGATAAATGGAAAGATTACACGGATTTAAAAATTAATTCGATTGAAAATAACGAGACTTTATTAAAGGCACACGACAAAATTAAATTATTCAAATTAAAATTATTTTATTCGCGCCTAAATACAAAGGTCGATAAAGAATTATGGATCGATGATGTTACGCAGGTTAATGCATATTATTCGCCGTCGAAAAATGAAATTATGATAATCGCTGGAATTTTAGGCGGAGTGTTTTACAATCCCGAAATGTCTCAAGAGGAAAAATTAGGACGAATCGGAGCGGTTATCGGTCATGAAATTTCTCACGCATTCGACACTATAGGAGCACAGTTCGACAAAAATGGAAATATGCTCAAATGGTGGAGCGATGAAGATTACAAGGCGTTTAAATTGCGTGCTGATAAATTAATAAATTACATGTCGGGTTTTAAAGTTACACCAGAAGGCGAAAATTATAACGGCAGTTTAGTACAGTTTGAAACAATTGCTGACATGGCCGGAGTTAAATGCATGCTGGGAATTGCGAATAATTATAAAAATTTTGATTACGATAAATTTTTTAAATCATATGCCGAAATTTGGAAATTAAAACAGACTCGCGAGAGATTGGATTTTGTTTTAAAAATTGATGTTCATGCGCTGCCGTATTTGAGAGTAAATGCGGTTTTGCAGCAATATGAAAAATTTCATCAGACTTACGGCATTAAAAACGGTGATAAAATGTATTTAACGCCGGAAGACCGCGTAAATGTTTGGTAAGTTTAGTGGAGGGAGATTTTATTTTTATGCTTAAGTTATTAATATTAATATTTGCGCTTGCGATGCCTGCCTATGCAGAAAAAAATTTTAACGTTGCAGATTTAAACGCTTCAAATAACACTGATCAATTAATAATAATCAGCGTTGGGGAAAATAACGAAACAAAATTATTTATGTACGAAAAAAATAATGCTGATTGGATTAAAATTCTTGAGAGTGTTGCATATATCGGCAAAAAAGGACTTGGGAAAACTCGCGAAGGAGATTTAAAAACACCGGTCGGAATATTTGAATTTAATAAAGCCTTCGGAATAAAAGATGATCCAGGCTGTAAGGCGTTTGAATATGTAAAAGTTGATGATTCACATTACTGGGTCGGGGATTCCGAATCCGAATTTTATAATAAATTTGTCTCAACCAGCGACGTGAAAAATTTTAATAAAGATGACAGCGAACATATAACCGATTACAAGCCGGCATATAATTACGCTTTGAACATAAATTATAATTCCGAATGTGTACCGGGAAAGGGTTCAGCGATATTTCTGCATTGTAAAACAAAAAATAATTTTACTGGCGGATGCGTTTCAGTTCCTGAAGATGTCATGAAAAAAATTATTATGAGCGTAAAAGCTGATTGCAAAATAATAATTGATTATGATAAAAATATCCCGGAATATTAAATATTAAATATTAAATCTGAAAATAAAAATTATTTTGGGGCTGGAGTTTTTTATTTCCGGTCTCAAATTTTTTTTATGAAGTAATTCGTATTAATTTAATCTTGATAATTTTAGTTGCATATGATATTTTTTTGCGCGCTTGAAAAATTTAAGGGGGCGTATTTTGAAACTATCAACTATAACCAGATATGGATTAAGTGCATTAAGTGATTTATGTGCGCATTATAAAAACGATCCTGTTTCGGTTAATGATATTGCGATGAGGCAGAAAATTCCCGTGAATTATCTTGAGCGTTTATTCTCGAATTTGCGTAAAGCAGAAATTTTAATCAGCGTTCGAGGTGCTCAAGGCGGTTATAAATTAGCGCGTCCGGCAGATAAAATTACAATTTCTGAAATTATGAGAGCTTTAGGAGAGCCTGTAATATTTGGAAATTGTCAAACTGAGAACGGTTGTGAAAATGCGAATTTATGCCCGGCGTTTGATTTATGGAAGCGTGTAAAAAATTCTGTCGATGAAATTTTGAATAATACAACGCTTGCAGATTTAGTAAACAGAAAATTTGAATTGATAAACGAAAATATAAACGATCCCGAAAGAAATTTAATCAGGGAAAAAGCATTAAAAAAATTTGAGGAGGGTAAATAATAAATTGTTCGTATACATGGATCATACTGCTACTACGCCGGTGAGTCCCGAAGTTTTAAAAGTTATGACACCGTATTTTAGTGAAATGTTCGGGAATCCTTCATCAGTGTATTCATTCTCAAAAAAATCCCGCGCAGCAATCGAAAAAGCTCGTGAACAGGTCGCCAAAGCTCTTAACGCTGAAGCATCAGAAATATTTTTTACAAGTTCCGGGACTGAAGCAGATAACTGGGCTTTAAAAGGTACGCTCGAACGCGCAATAAAATTAAACAAGGGCGATCATTTAATAACGAGTGCGATCGAACATCACGCAATTTTGCACACAGCCGAATATCTCGAAAAATATCACGGAGTAAAAGTTACATATTTGCCAGTTGATTCGGAGGGATTTATAAATTTAAATGATCTCGAAAATTCAATAACTGAAAAAACTGCGCTGGTCTCGATAATGTTCGCAAATAATGAAGTCGGAACTATTCAACCGGTTAAGGAGATCGGGAAAATTTGCCGCGCTCATAAAATTCCGTTTCACACTGATGCTGTTCAGGCTGCTGCACAGTTAAATATTGACGTGAAAAATTTAAATATTGATATGCTCTCATTGTCGGGCCATAAAATGTACGCTCCGAAAGGTGTAGGAGTTTTATATATTCGTAAAGGAGTGCACCCGGAAAATTTTATGCACGGCGGAGCGCAGGAAAAAGGTAAAAGAGCAAGCACCGAAAATATTGCCGGCATTGTTGGACTTGGTGAAGCGATGGAAATTTTAAAAGGCAGATTCGATGATGACAAGAAAAAAATTTCAGCTTGGCGCGATGAAATAATCTCAGGAATAAAAAATAAAATTCCTTACGCAAAATTAAACGGCGCAACCGGTGAAAATCGTTTACCGAATAATATAAATTTTAGTTTTATCGGCGTTGAAGGTGAGACGTTATTGCTTGATTTAGATTTAAAAGGAGTTTGCGCATCAACTGGGAGCGCGTGTTCATCTGAAAGTTTAGATCCTTCGCATGTATTAATGGCGATGGGTTTAAAACATGAAATGGCTCACGGTTCAGTGCGTTTAACTTTGGGGCGTTTGAACGATTATGAACAGGTTAAATATATTTTGGAAGTTTTGCCGGAAATAGTTTCCCGTCGTCGTGAAATGTCGCCATTGTGGGAAGAGTTTTTAAAATCAGAAGGAGCGAGTAAATAATTATGGCATTAGATTACAGTAAAAAAGTTATGGAGCATTTTATAAATCCCCGTAATGTCGGAGAAATTGAAAACGCTGACGGAATAGGAGAAGCAGGAAATCCAAAATGCGGAGACATCATGAAAATATATTTAAAGGTGAACGATAATAAAATTATTGAGGACGTGAAATTTAAAACTTTCGGGTGTGCTTCCGCAATAGCTTCATCGAGCATGGCAACGGAATTAATTAAAGGCAAATCCATCGATGACGCTTGGGAATTAACAAACAGCGCAGTAGCTGAAGCATTAGACGGACTTCCGCCGATTAAAATGCATTGTTCAGTTTTAGCAGAAGAAGCAATACACACGGCTATAAACGATTATCGCGAAAAACACGGCCTCGAAAAAATTCCGATGGAGATTCACGAAGATTAAATTTATAAAAATTTTTCAGGAGGGTTAATTTAATTAAATTTATTGATCCTCCTGTTTTTTTGTTATGCGTGATATTACATGATATAATCCGAAAAATTTAAAATATAAAAGAAAGGGGCTTGACAAAATAAAATGAATATGCTTAAATCATCTCATCTCATCTCATCTCATCTCATCTCATCATATAATTATGTCCTTTTAAAATTTAGGAAAGTAAAAAATATTTTTCGTGAAAATGGTTTTTATGGTTGCGTAATAGTTGCGAGAAAAATTTGTAATAAAATTCTATATCGTTATTATTATACTGATCGTTACTGGGAAAATGATCACATGCGCAGAAATTTTAATTTTTTTAGGAGAACAAAAAAATTTGAGAAACCATTATATATAATCCGCAGGCGCGATGGAATTGTCGGATTATTTTCGTATTTTATTACGGACATTGGCGCGATCGCTTATGCTCATGAAAATAATATGTTGCCAGTTATAGACATGCAGAACACTCCGAACGCTTATTTATATGAAAACGAAATCGGAAAAATTAACGCTTGGGAATATTATTTTAAACAGCCCGCCGGAATTTCAGTCAATGAAGCTAAATCATGTAAAAAATATTATTTGAGCAGGGATTCAATATACTTTAAACGTCCGAACATAAAATTAAACAATGATGATTTAAAATACTGGCGTGACATCCGCAGAAAATATATTAAATTTACAGCTCCGGTCATTGACGGCGTGAATAAACTTGAAAATAAATTTAAAAATAAAAAAGTTTTAGGAGTATTATTGCGCGGAACTGATTACACTTCTTTACGCCCGAAAGGCCACCCGATACAGCCCGAACCCGAACAAGTAATTTTAAAAGCCCGCGAAGTCATGAAAGAAAAAAATTTTAATGCCGTATATTTGGCAACTGAAGATAAAAATATTATGCTGAAATTTAAAAATTATTTTGGTGAAAATTTGTTATTACCCGAACAGGATTTTATAAATTATGACGGTAAAGGATATTTAATTAATTATTCTGGAGAAAGGCAAAACGATAAATATTTACGCGGACTTGAATATTTAATTTCATGCGTATATTTGAGCCGTTTAAATGGTTTTATTACGTCACAAACAAGCGGTTCAACTGGAATTGCAGTTTTATCAGATGGTTTTGAATATTTGCACGTTTTTAATTTAGGTGTGTATTAAAATTTTTTATGGTTTATGGACTTAAATTGACGCGTTAATATTTTAAAATGCTTTCGAGGTGAAAATCTAAATTATGGCTGATCTCGAAAAATATAATAATATCGACCCAAAATATTCAGAAAATTATAATGATGCTGACTTCTGGAGCAAAATTACAGGCGTTCTAAAATCAGCAGGCAAAGAAGTAATTTATAACGCATTATTGTTATATTACGTCATGACCGATTCTGATTGCCCTATGACTATAAAAGCTACTGTCATAATTGTCGCACTCGGTTATTTTATTTCGCCGGTTGATTTAATTCCCGATTTTATTCCAGTTTTGGGATTTACTGATGATTTAGGCGTTTTATTGGTAGCAGTTAAAGCCGTCAGCAGTTTCGTTGATCCAAAAATTAAAAGGCTTGCAAAAAATAAACTCGATGAACTTTTTGGGGCTGGAACTTCCGATGGACTTTAAAATTTAAAAATTATTATGTGCTAGAATTAAAAAAATTTTCGGGAGGGCGTTTAATTTGCAGATCATATATAAATTTTCACTAGGCAGAAATACACAGAGGGGGGAGGGCAATATTCCGAAGTATGAAAAAATTTTATATTCCGGCATCTCAAAATTCAAAACCTGAAAACGGCGATGTAATTTGCGTGAATCGAGGTTTATATTTACATTACGGCGTTTATGTATCCGAAAATAATCACGTTATACATTATACGGGCGAAAC
Source organism: uncultured Fretibacterium sp. (assembly GCA_937900285.1). GTDB lineage: Bacteria > Synergistota > Synergistia > Synergistales > Aminobacteriaceae > JAFUXM01. The sequence continues at coordinate 20,180 of CALCEM010000051.1, forward strand.
AGGACCAAATGATTTTAACGGAGTCGTGCGCGAAACATCTTTAAACGAATTTTTAAACGGTGCAGAAAATTTTAATATTTGCAAATTTCCAGAACGTCCTATCCTAAATAATATTTTTTGTAGTAATAAATCTCACGGTATTTTTAAATTAATTCGAGCTTTTCAGATTTTCAATTTAATCAATTATAAATTATATTCGGGTGCTGAAACAGTTGCACGCGCAAAAAGCAGGCTCGGCGAAAATAAATATAATTTGGCGTTGAATAACTGCGAACACTTTGCGATCTGGTGTAAAACTGGTGTCAGAGATTCATCTCAGGTCGATAATATTTTAAATCTGATCTCGAATATTTTTAAATAACGCCATGAGCAAAGATTTTTCAAGCATAAGAATACGCCGCTTAATGTCGCTGTTAAAGTATTTGCGCAATAAAAAAAATTTCGGAGCTTCATTAAAAAATATAATTCATGACTGCGAATACACAAGTATAAGAACTCTCGAACGAGATATAAAATTTTTACGCGATGAATTTCACGCTGAAATAATTTGCGATAATTCAAGACCTAAAAAATATTATTTGCTGAACGAAGGGAATTTTTATTTAAATTTGGATTTGAATCAAAAAGATATTATCGCACTCGTTTCAGGTTTAGGAATGGCAGGACACTTTATGCCGGGGTTAAAAAATAACTGCTTAAAAATCTGGGATAAAATTTGCGAAGTATTACCAGACAATTTAATAAATTTTGGGCACGACATCGCTGAATCTTCTTCAGTTGCCGTACAAGTTTCCGGAATGGATTCGGAAATATTTGAAAAAGTTTTGGATGCCGTCATAAAAAAATGCGCAATCGAATTTAAATATAAATCTCCAATTCCCGGCCATGTCATAAAAACTCATAAATTATCAGCTTGGAACATATTTTTTAAAGCGCATTCATGGTATTTAATCGCAGGAAATCGTGATGAAATATTAAATTTTAAGATCGCTAGAATCTCAGAATTAAAAATTTTATTCGACGAAGAATTTATAAACCCTCCTGAAAATTATTCATATGAAAATTATATTAAGTCAGGCTGGCATGTCGTTCCAGGTGAAGCAAAATATTTTATAAAATTAATCTTATCCGAACCAATCGCAACTATAACCAACGAAATTAAATTAAATCCTAGTCAAAAAATTATTAAACTTGATAGTAATACCGCAGAATTAACGGCAAATGTTCCCGATTTAAAAGAGGTCGCACGCTGGGTCATGTCCTCCGCTCCTTGCGTTAAAATCGTTGAACCTGATGAATTAAAAGAACTTGTAAAGGATTTGGCGAAAAATATTATTATTCAGCACAGTGATCTTTTATAAAATCTTCCGGCAAAATCGCTGGAACTTTTGAAATTTTAAAATCGTTGATATTTCGCGTAATTATAAAATCTGCGTTTACAGCTTTTGCGCATTCCATTTGTAAGCCGTCCTCAAGGTCTTTATATTTTTCATAATTAATAACAAATTCGATCATCAATTTATTTTCGCTTACGACCTTGAAATGTTTACACAATAATAACAAAAGTTTAAAACGTTCCTCCGCCGAAAAATCTTTACGCAAAATATAAAATAAATCCGCGAACGAATGCGCAGACATAGCTCCATCAAAATTTTCCTTTATGCATTCCTGAACTAAATGCCCTGAAGTCTCATTAAACGGCTCACGATTCTGAAGCCAATCCAAAATAATATTTGTATCAATAAACAAAACCATATTTTTCTAAACGAGCCTCCTCAAGTTCTTTTTTATAATCAATCTCGCGTGAAATACTGCCACTGAACTTTTTAAATAACTCCAGATCTTCAGCAATGTCAGAATTTTTTGTATTTATATCGCTTATGTCCTGAAATTTTACGATGTCAAGCGAATCGAGAGCCTGATTAATTTTTTCATTCGGCAAATTCCTAATAATATTAATTGCTTCCTCTCGCATATCCATTTAAATCACCTCCCTAAATATTATAATCATAAAAATAAAGCTCGCAACGCATTCAACACCGCTATAACCATCACTCCAACATCCGCAAATACCGCAAGCCACATATTTACAAAACCAAACGCACCAAATATTAAACATAATAATTTTATTCCAATCGCAAAAATTATATTTTGTTTCACGATACTCATACATTTACGGGAAATTTTTATAGCAACTGGTATTTTTCCCGGATCATCATCCATTAAAACAACGTCCGCTGCCTCAATTGCTGCATCTGAACCAAGACCTCCCATCGCTATACCAACATCCGAACGCGCTAACACAGGAGCATCATTAATCCCATCTCCCGCAAAAATTATTTTATTTTTATTTTTATTATCGCGATTCTTATTTATAATTTCCTCTATCTTGTTCACTTTATCTGAAGGCAATAATTCCGCGTAAAAATTTTTTATCTTTAATTCCTTTGCTACTTGTTCGGCGTTTTGTCTCGAATCTCCCGTCAACATTATTATATCTTGAGACGAAAAACCTAAATTTTTTAACTCCGAAATCGCTCGACTTGAATTACTTTTTATCACGTCTGAAATTATTATATGACCCGCATATTTATTATTTATTGCAACGTGAATTATTGAACCGGAATTTTCATTTTTATTTATATCGCATTTTTCACAGTGCGTTACATCCGCTTTTATTAAATCCATAAATTTTAAATTCCCAACGCATATTAAATTATTGTTAACTCTCGCTCGAACTCCATAACCTGCTAATTCCTCAACATCTTCAATTTTACAGTCATCGCTCTCGTTCGGATATGCCTTCTTTAATGAGTTCGCTACAGGGTGATTTGAAAATCTCTCAACATGCGCAGCCAAATGCAATAAATTATTTTCGTCCGTTAAATCAGGGTGAACCGCTCTCACTTCAAAATTCCCCTTCGTTAATGTCCCTGTCTTGTCAAAAATTATTATTTTCGCTCGTGATAAAGCTTCTATATAATTCGAACCTTTTATTAAAATTTTATTCCGCCCTGCTCCTCCGATCCCCGCAAAAAATGTTAACGGTATACTTATAACTAATGCACACGGACATGAAATTACTAAAAATGTTAAAGCACGGTAAACCCATTTACTAAAATCACCAAATATTAAAGCCGGCACAAACGCCAAAATTAACGCGCTGATGCACACAAAAGGTGTATAAATTTTTGCAAATCTCGTAATAAAATTTTCGGATTTCGATTTTTTCTCGCTGGCCTGCTCTATTAAATTTAATATTTTCGAGACCGTCGAATTCTCAAAATTTTTTGTAGTCTTGATTTTTATTGCATGGTTTAAATTTATGCTACCGCTTAAAACTTCATCGCCAACGTTTATATTTTTCGGAATGCTCTCTCCGGTTAAAGCTGACATGTCTATATTTGATTTCCCTTCTATAATCGTCCCGTCTATCGGTATTTTTTCACCAGGTTTTACAATTATTATGCTCCCAATTTTTATATTTTGCGGGTCGGCTTTTATAACTTTTCCGTCAGCTTCTATATTCGCATATTCCGCACGAATGTCCATTAAAGCAATAATATTTTTACGACTCTTATCCGTCGCATAATCCTCAAAAAATTCACCAACCTTATAAAAAATCATTACCGCTATTGCCTCGTTGTAATCTCCAGTTTTCATAAACGCTAAAATAAAACACCCAATCGTAGACACCGCCATTAAAAAATTTTCGTCGAATATTTCACGCTCCTTTATCCCCTCGTATGCCTCAAGCAAAACATCATAACCGGCTATTAAATAAGGAATCATATATATTATTAATTTCGTAACACCCGAAACATCCGGAATAAAATAAATTAAAATTGTTATACTCAACGAAAGAATTATACGAAGCATTTAAATTTCCACCTCTGTATTAAATTTACTTGCCGGTTCGCTTTAAAATTATTCTCTGCCACAATGAAATATACTGCTCATGCAAAAATGAAGGGTAATCTTGATCAGGTTCAGGACTTTCCCACATAAATATATTTTTTCGACCGGATAAATATTTTTTTATATTTCTCGATGTCCATAAATCCATTAATATTATTATCCCTTGTGTGTTTAATTTTTCTGCGTATTCTCTTAATCCTGAATAATTCCCGTTTTGCCACCGCGTAACATCTTGAGCGTTCGGCTTGATAATTTTACAGCCAGCTGCCTGCATTAAAACTCCGCTGTAAATACTCATATCACATATAACTGAATTTTTCATAACTTGTCCCGCTAACATCGTGCTGGATAAACGCGCTTGAAATTCCGCAAGCCTCCTCTGATAAACCGGGTAATTATTTGGATCCCATTCCGATAAAATCGTCAAAACTCGCTGCGCTATAAATGGCATTACTGAAGGATCTATAATTTTATTTATCTCAACTGGTATCTTCTTTAAATACAAAAGCCGGAGAGATTTATATTTTTTGCTCTCCAGCCCTAAACTCTTAAAATCATTGCTGTCAAATGCCATTATTCTCGAATCATGATTTAATTCCTTGATAAATTTTCCATTCTCCGCATTTATTAAAACACCGTCAGCATTCCAAATCCTTAACGGTATAATTTCTACTTCAGTGCTGCCTATAAAATTCGCTAATACCGCAAGCCATTGATGAGTTACGTAAACTTTTAATTTTTCTGCACGCAATCTCGAATTAAAGCCAAATATAATAATTATTAATATTAATATTGCTGTTACAAATTTCCTCAACTTAAAATTTATTCCCCGTTAAACAAAGCATCATCAAATATACTCTCATCTACTATCTCCTCTCGCTTTTTATTACTATCTTTATTATTTCCTGCGTCCTCGATCTCCTTAACCTCTTGCGCCTTTAAATCTTTTAGTATTAATTCCGCTACTTTCGATTCCGCTCCCTTCCGTGTCTTATCTGAAGCTGAATGTTCAAAGCCATTGATCATTAATCTGACCTCAAATAACGGATTATGTGAAGGCCCCGTAACTCGTATTAATTCGTAAGCCGGTAAAGGCAAATTACGTTTTTGAAGCCACATCTGTAAACGCGATTTCGGGTCGGCTTTAGCTTCTTGTTCATCGAGATCGGACAAAAATAATTTTTTTATAACACGTTCCGCCGAAGTTATTCCACCGTCTAGACATACCGCTCCGATTATACTTTCTACAGCATCGGCACAAATCGATCTCGGTAAATTTTCGCTCCTCATTGAATGTCCATGTAAAAGCATATACGGCACGTTTAATATTTCTGCTTTCTTGTATAACGATTCTGATTTTACAAGCTCCGCACGCATCCTCGTTAATTCCCCTTCTCCTGAATCAGGATACATTTTATATAATGACCTCGCTATCACAAAACCTAAAACAGAATCCCCAAAAAATTCTAAACGCTCATTATTATAAAATAACCCGTGTTCATGCGAAAATGATGAATGTGTTAAAGCCTCTTCAAGTTTATACCTGTCATTAAATTTATATCCTAGTGTATCCTCTAATTTATTATAATCGCGCTCGTCTATGCTGGCTTTTTTCTTTACTGGTTCGATTTCTGGCATAATTTTATTTTTCGCTGTACCTTTCAAATGCTAATACACCGTTATGTCCGCCAAATCCAAAACTATTTACTAGTAATTTATTTACATTGCGGTTTACTCCTGCACCTGTCGATATATTTAAATTACATTCGGGATCGGGGGTCGTGTAATTCAAAGTCGGGTGAATATAATTCTCTTCGATCGCCTGCATTGAAGCTATTACTTCAAGACCGCCCGCTGCTCCCAAACAATGACCGATCATGCTCTTGGTTGAGGTTACTGTAATATTTTTCGCGACATCTCCAAAAACTTTATTTATCATTCCCGCCTCCATTTTGTCATTTAAACCGGTTGAAGTCCCGTGAGCGTTTATATAATCTATTTCGCTTTTTTCCCAGCCTGACATTTTTAAAGCTTTTTCCGTCGCGAATATTGCTCCCTTAGCTTCAGGGTCTGGCGCTGTTATATGCCCTGCATCACATGATGTCCCGTAACCAGTAAACTCCGCGTAAATATGTGCACCCCTGTTTAATGCGTGATTTAATTCTTCAAGCACTACAACTCCAGCGCCTTCACCCATTACAAAACCATCGCGGTCTTTATCAAATGGACGGCTCGCAATTTCAGGATTATCATTTCTGGTTGATAATGCTTTCATCGATGCAAATCCCGCTATACTTATAGCTCTTAATGCTGCTTCAGTTCCTCCGGTAATTATTACGTCTGCATCGTCCCGGATTATTGCGTGATAGGCTTCTCCCATGCTGTGTAATGACGTAGCGCACGCCGTAACAACGCATAAATTTGGCCCTTTCGCTCCTAAAACTATAGCCACGTAAGCCGTTGACATGTTGCTGATCATCATAGGTATAAAATAAGGACTTACACGCCTCGATCCCTTTTCGAGCATTATACGGAAATTATTAAAACTCGTTTCTATTCCGCCCTGACCTGTTCCTATATATACCCCTAATCTATAGGGATCTATTTCACTCAATTTTATTCCGGAATCCTCTACAGCTAATTTTGAAGCAGCTACCGCAAATTGAATCGCTCGATCTGATCTTTTAGCCTCTTTTGCCGGCATGTATTCGCTGGGATCAAAATTCTTTATTTCTGCTCCAAACGTCACAGGACAATCTCCAAGATCAAACGTCGTTATTTTTGAAACTCCATTTTTTCCGGCTCTCAATGCGTCCCAATAATTTTTTTTACCCGTACCTATAGGACTTACAGGACCTAAACCCGTTATTACTACTCGCCTTTTATTATTTATATTGCTCAATTAAAAATACTCCTTACTTTTATACATACAAAAAATACGGAGGGACATTCATCATTAAAAATTCATGCCACCCCCGTAAATATTAAAATTATTATTCGTCTTCTACGCCGATTTTTTCAAGCGTGTATTTTAATGCTTCTCCCACTGTCGTTAATTTTTCGGCATCCTCGTCGGGAATTTCAATATCAAACTCCTCTTCTATGCCCATAATAAGCTCAACTATATCAAGAGAATCAGCTCCTAAATCCTCGTTAAATGTCGCGGTTGGAACTATTTGATCCGGCTCAACTCCGAGTCTGTCAGTGATAATCTTTGTAAGTTTAGATACTACTTCTTCGCGCTTCATTATTTTTATTTCACCTCCTTAAAAATTTTAACGCTTAAATAATTAACATATTGTCATTTTATCGTCAATAATCAAAACTTTAACACATCGTTAAACCACCATCGACGGCTAAAACTTGACCGGTAATATAATTATTTAAATCATTCGCAAAAAATAAAACCGCTCTCGCTACATCTTCGGGCGATCCCATTTTACCGGCTGGGATGCTTGAAATAATATCAGATTTTATTTTCTCGTTTAATTTTTGCGTCATGTCCGTATCAATAAATCCCGGCGCAATCGCATTAACAGTAATATTTCTTGAAGCATATTCACGGGCTGCAGCTTTCGTAAAACCTATTATGCCGGCCTTTGAAGCTGAATAATTTGCCTGTCCGGGATTTCCGATTAAACCCGAAACAGACGAAATATTTATAATTCTGCCAAATTTATTTTTAGCCATGTCGCGTATAGCTTCTTTTGTGCAGTAAAACACAGAATTTAAATTTAAATTTATTACGTTGTTCCAGTCCTCAAGCTTCATGCGCATTAATAAATTATCTCGTGTGATTCCGGCATTATTAACCAGAATGCTGACGCTCTCACCAAAATATTTTTTTATTTCAGCGAACATATTTACAACTTCGTCAGGATTTCCGACATTAGCTTTAAAAATTTCGCACTTGATATTTTTGCTTGAATTTGAATTTAAATTTAAATTTAATATTTCAGCTTTCAAATTTTCCGCGCTCTCAAGGCTATTATTAAAATTTATTGCTACATCATAATTATTTTTTGCAAGCTCCAGCGCGACAGCTCTACCGATTCCGCGAGATGCTCCAGTGATTAGCGCAAGCATTCGGCTAATTCCTCCAATTTTTGGGGCGTTCCTGTAGATTTAATATTAATTCCTTTTATTGTGCGCTTGATCAGACCTGATAAAACTTCTCCGCTTCCGATCTCAAAAAACGCATTAATTTTCAATTTATCGGCCATGTATTCAACTGAATTTTGCCATAAAACCGGGCTAAAAGTCTGCTCAAATAAATTTGCCTGGATCTCTTTAGGCTCTTCAACCGGACGGGCATCAACATTTGAAATAATTTGCCATTCAGGGTAATCCCAATCGATTTTTTTAAATTCCTCGTTTAATTTATTTGCCGCAGAAATCATTAACCTGCTATGAAATGGAGCACTAACATTTAATTTTATTGCACGTTTTGCGCCGCGTCCTTTAGCTTCGTTTACGGCCATGTCGACAAAATCATTTAAACCTGATATAACGACTTGACCGGGAGCGTTAAAATTGGCTGGCTGACATTCGTGATTTTTTGCAACTGATTCGCAGACTGAAATTACTTCCTCTGAACTTAATCCCAAAATTGCGGCCATCGATCCGACTCCCGGCTCAACAGCTTCCTGCATAAATTTTCCGCGTTTGTTTACGAGTTTTACACCATCAGAAAATTTTAAAACTTTCGATGCAACAAGAGCCGTGTACTCGCCCAAACTATGACCGGCAACGCAAACAGGATTTAATTTAATTTTCATTTCATCCGTAAGAACTTTTAAAACAGCTATGCTCGCCGTTAAAATTGCAGGCTGTGCATTTTCGGTCAACGTTAATTCTTCTTCAGGGCCTTCAAACATTAATCTGGTCAAATTAAAATTTAATGCGTCATCAGCTTCCTCAAAAATATTTTTTGCACATCCAAAATTATTATAAAACTCTTTGCACATTCCTACAGTTTGAGAGCCTTGACCGGGAAACACTAAAGCATAATTTAAATTTTCGTTCATGTATTCACCTAATTTGCATTTAAAATTTTTTCAGCTTGAGCAAATATATTTTTTATTATCTCTTCTGCCGGTAAAATATTATTTACCATTGCGGCACTCTGCCCGGACATAAGCGACCCCCATTCGGTATCACCATCAACAACAGCGGCGCGTAATTTTCCAGTCCCAAGAGCTTCAATCTGTTCAGCTGGAGCGTTTATATTTTCGAGACGTTCAAATTCAGCAGTTAATTTATTTCTCAAACATCTAACGGGATGCCCCAATTTATAACCAGTTACAGCCGTTGACCTGTCGCGAGCTTCTAAAACAGCTTTTTTATAATTTTCGTGTACAGTGCATTCTTCGCAGCAAATAAAACGCGTCCCAAGTTGAACACCTTCAGCACCCAAAACAAAAGCCGCTGCTATTCCACGACCGTCAGCAATTCCTCCAGCTGTTATAACCGGAATTTTTACGGCATCAACAATTTGAGGCGTTAAAACCATTGTCGTTAATTCTCCGATATGTCCGCCTGCTTCCATTCCTTCGGCGATTACGGCATCAGCGCCTTGTTTTTCGACTCTGCGAGCCTGAGCGACCGAAGCTATTACGGGTATAACTTTAGTCCCAATTGGTTTTAATTTTTCCAAAACTTTACCGGGACTTCCTGCTCCAGTCGTAACAATCGGGATTTTTTGTTCATATGCAACTTGTAAAGCGTCATCAGCAGTAGGAGACATGAGCATAATATTTAAACCGAAATTTTTACCGGGCTTCAATAATTTTTTAGCTTTTATTATTTCCTGTTCTAAAATATTTTTTGGAGTAGCAGCAGCCGCGATTATTCCGAGTCCTCCTGCGTTACTTACAGCGCTTGCGAGTTCAGCATTTGCGACCCAAGCCATACCGCCCTGTGTCAAAGGATATTCTGTCCCTAAAATTTTGCACACTCGATTATCTTTAAAATTAATAATTTTGATCACCCCTTAAAAAAATTTTTTATATTTATAATTTATATTTCGTTGCTTATTAGATCCGGTCCATTTTCCTCAATAAATTTTCTTGCTGCAGAAATAGCGCTCTTAACTGCCGGAGCTTTTGAACGTCCATGAGCTTTTATTACAGCACCTTTAACGCCCAATAAAGGAGTGCCGCCGTATTTTTCGTAATTGAAACGTGCCCATAATCTTTTTACGACTGGTGCGAGCAATAACATTCCTGCTTTTGTCATAAAACTTTTTTTAACTTCGTCATATAACAAATTTTTTAAACACTGCATAATGCCTTCACCTAATTTCAGCGTAATATTCCCGTTAAAGCCGTCACAAATAATAATATCGCTTTTACCCCATACTACGTCATTGCCTTCGATGTAGCCTTTAAAATTTAAATTGCTTTTCGCCTCAATTAATTCGCGTGCTGACATTGTAGCTTCATCGCCTTTTATTTCTTCAGTTCCGTTTGATAATAATTTTATTTCGGGATTTTCGATCTTTAAAATTTTTCTGGCGTAAATATTTCCCATAGACGCGAACTGTAATAAATTTTCTGGTTTACATCTGACTGTAGCTCCGACATCGAGCATAAAACTCGGCTTCAGAACTGACGGAATTACAACACCTAAAGCGGGCCGATCAATTTCCGGCAGTCTCCCAACGATTAAAACACCGCCTGCAACGATAGCGCCAGTATTTCCAGCTGATACACACCCTTGAGCTTCACCGCTTCTGACCATTTCCATAGCAACGCGTAAACTTGAATTTTTTTTCTTGCGTATAGCATTAGCTGGGTGTTCGTCCATTGAAATTATTTCAGTCGTGTTAATAATGTTTATTCTGGAATTATTTTTTTTTGCCAGACATGATTTAATTTTATTTTCATCACCTGTTAAAGCGATTTCTATATCCTCGAATTCTTCACAGGCTAAAATTGCCCCTTTACAAATTTCACCCGGAGCATTATCTCCGCCCATCGCGTCAACAGCTATTGTAATTTTTCTCATTCGAGCACCTCAATAATAAAACGTCCTACAAATATTTCTCTGTCTCCCGCTATGGTTCTGACGCTTACAATTTTTTTACTGTCATGACTTGTTCCGACTTTTGCGCGAGCTAACAAGACTTCCCCGACATGTGCATGGTCTTTATATTCGCCTCTCATTGAAGCTATTATTGCGACTGCAGATTTAACTGCGGCGACAGCTATTGAACTGGCCTGCGAATAAATATAATGATCCCAAACGATATCAGTTAATTTAAAAGCCATCTCCCTAACAGTTTTAAGCGCAGACAATGCCCACTTATCCGGCTCAAGCTCCAACAATTCACCGGTTAATTCGTCATGTCCGAGTGAAATTAATTTTTTCTTAGCTTCTTCGGCCATGTCCTTTAATCTCTCTCGAAATTCAGGAACTCCCATTAAAGACCGATCAAGCCTGACAGTACTGACACTAACTTTTAATTTTTCTGCTAATTCTTTATCAGTTATGGCAGGATTAATTTTTAATAATTTATTTAATTTTAATTGGCGTTTTTCCCGTGATTTTTTTAGCACCTGCTCTTAATACCTCATGATAAAAATAAAATTTTCGGAGCATTATATTTTTTTTAATATCGTGCGTCAAGATTTAAATAATTTTTATGAATTTAAGCGAGGATTTTTAAATTTTTCTGTTCAACGAGTTAAACGCTCTCGAAATTATTCCGCCTCCGATAACATAATCGCCATTATAAATTACTGCGGATTGTCCTCGCGCTGGGGTCATTACCGGTTCTGGAAATTCAATTAATAATTTATCGCTCTCAGTCCGGAATATCATGGCCGGTAATTCTTTTTGGTTATAACGGATTTTCACGCAGGCATTAATTTTATTTTTTATATCGTCCACCGCAATTAAATTTATTTTATTTACTTCGATATATTTGCTATATAAATCCGGATCATTTTCATGAGCCAAAATTATTTTATTTGAAGCAGGATCAATTTCAGAAATATATAACCTCGAACTCGAACTAATTCCCAAGCCTCTACGCTGACCGATCGTATAATTTATTATTCCCTTGTGAACGCCTAAAATTTTCCCGGATGTGTTTACAAATTCGCCGGGTAAATAATTTTTGCCGGTGTAACCTTTTATGAAGCCTGAGTAATTTCCGTCAGGGACAAAACAAATATCTTGTGAATCGTGTTTTTTTGCAACAGGTAAATTTAAATTGCCCGCTAAAATTCTAACTTCAGATTTTTTTCTGTCACCAAGAGGGAAATCAACGTGAGATAATTGCTCTTGAGTTAAGCAATATAATACATATGACTGATCACGCGAAATGTCTTCACCCTTCTTTAAAAAATATCTGTTATTATTAAATTCAATTTTGGCATAATGCCCTGTAGCGATTTTATTAAAACCATTTTTCAGCGCGTAATTTAAAAATAAATCGAACTTTATATATTTATTGCAAGCTATGCACGGGTTTGGAGTTGCACCAGCTTCATAAACCTGAACAAAATTTTTTATTACATGTTCCTCAAATTCCGACATAAAATTTAAAACTTCGTGATCAATATTTAATATTTCGCAAATTTTTTTAGCGTCCTGAATATTTTCAAACGTGCAACAAGGATAACGACCGGGAATATTTAACGCCTCATTTAAAAATAATAACATCGTTGCACCTGAACAATTTTTATATTTTTCACGCATCAAATAAGCGGAGACTCCGGAATCAACGCCTCCGCTCATAGCTGTTAAAATTCTGGTATGCATAAAATTTTTTATTTTTATCTTATTTTAATAACGCTTTCAATTTCCCAAGACGGTTAATTGCTTCGTCTATGACTTCATCTGAACGCGCAAAATGAAACCTGATTAAATTATTTATATCCTCCCTGAAAAAGCTTGAACCCGGTACAGCAGCAACCCCTACATTTTCGCAAGCCCATTCACAGAACTCCAAATCAGTTTTATTTTTAAATTGATCAAGTTCCAAAAATTCATCGATGTTCACCATTACGAAATATGTACCAGCCGGGATATTATGTTTTAAGCCGATCTCGTCAAGACCCTTTAAAAATCTGTCGCGCTTGCTCGCATATTTTGCCTGTAACTCATCATAATAACTTTTTGGAAATTTAAACGCTGTTACCGCCGCTTCCTGTAACGGTGATGCAGCACCAACTGTCAAAAAGTCGTGAACCTTCCTCGCTCCTTCCACAACTCTTTCAGGTCCAATTAAATAACCTAAACGCCAGCCGGTAATCGAATAAGTTTTAGACATTGAATTACACGTAATAACATTATCGAAAAGTCCAGGCAATGCTGAAGCGTAAACATGTTTATTATTATCAAAAATTATGTGCTCGTAAACTTCATCTGTGATAATGAACGCATCATATTTCTTTGCAAGCGCTCCGATCTCCGTTAATTCTTTTTCCGTGAAAACTTTTCCGCAGGGATTCGAAGGATTACAAATTACAATGGCCTTCGCTCCTGATTTAAATCCGTCCTCGATAATATTAATATTAAAATTATATTCCGGCGGAACTAAAGGGACGTATATGGGTTCTGCTCCTGATAAAATAGCATCTGCTCCGTAATTCTCATAAAACGGCGAAAATACTAAAACTTTATCACCGGGATTACAAATCGTCATCATTGCGCACATCATTGATTCTGTTGAACCGCATGTGATCACAATCTCTTTTTCAGGGTCAAGAGTTCGCCCTATAGCTTTGCCCTGCTTTTCGCAAATTGCATCACGTAAATTTTTCGCTCCGAATGTTATAGCATATTGGTGAGGACCTTTGAGAGCAGCTTCCTCAAGAGCGTTCATCATTTCAACGGGCGGATCCCAATCTGGGAAACCTTGAGATAAATTTATTGCGTTATATTTATTACAAATTCTCGTCATTCTGCGTATTACTGAATCTGTAAAAGTTCCAACACGATCGCTTAATTTAGGCATCTTAAATTTTTTCGAGTCCTTTCAATTCAATTCTATAAATTATTAAATTTCACTTAAACCATAATTTTAATTTTATATTTAACTTTTGGCAATATTTTTTAAATTTATTTACATTTCATCTTCTTCGTAAATACCATTGTCCGTTTTTATCCTGTTCAAGCGGCAGAAAATTTTTTAACACGTTAAACCCGTTCGCTATACTTTCCGGAACTGTTAACGAAGCATCAGCACGTCCAATTTTCATATTATTTAAATTTATGCTCAAATATCCATTTAATTTTATATCGCCGGTCGTGTTCAGATCTCCTAAAAATATTTCCTTCGGCCATGCCGTTAATAATAATCTCCCGTCACCAATGTTAAATTTTTGTCCCAGCAAAATATTACAGCCGGTAAACTCTATATCGCAGACTCCGCCAAAACTTAAAACACTCTCTATTATTTTAGGCCGTATCTTTACTGCATTAAATGAAATGTTCATCATGCCCTCTAAACTTAAATTATTTATGTTGAAGCCGTCAGATTCTCCCGTAACATCAGAATAATTCATGCGCATTCCATTACGTGATAAAATACCGTGCCCAAATGACATTAATGAGCTTCCAACCTCACGCCACGGCATAAACATCCATAATGCTAATAAAAACGCAATTAAAAATATTAAAAATCGTAATACCCAAAATAAATATTTTTTCATTTTCATGTCTCTTAATTTAATTCACCGCTCCTATTATTGCATTAACCGTTAATAATCTCTCTTTCCCTGATGGTAATGCACGTAATTCCGCAGCTTGAAATATTACGCCCAAATTTGATAACTGTTTCTGTAAATCCGTAAGCTCTTCAGCATATAATCTATTTATTTCGATGCTCTGATTTTTTCCGTCTGGTGTTACACGGTTTACACGATTGCCTAAATTTAAACGCTCGCTTACCTGTGCAAAAACTGCCGCTACATCTATTTCTCCGGTATTCTTCGGACGGAAATTATTACCGGTTGATAAATTTTTATATTCATCTCCCAAAATTAATAACGTTCTCCACCTCGATTCCTGCGTCCTTAAACTCGATTCAGCATCCGCCCTCATATCGCTCTGCAAATATACTCCTGTCCAAATTATTAACGATAACAATAACACTAATAAAAATTTTATTGAGCCTTTCGCTTCCCCTCGTAAAACACTGCGAATATTATTTATTAATTGATCTAAATTGAAATTTAACATTTAAAAATTTTTCACCACCTTACACGCAAATCAAATCTATAACCCGTACCCGGCACACTCTGAGTGTTATCAATCTGCGATAAATTTGCACGTGCTTCCCAAGATTTACGGAAATTTAAAATAGTCGTCATGTCAGGCGCTGATCCCGTACAGTCAAAACCTTCAGGGTTAAATCTTACTGTATCAATCGTAATATTATTAAAATTGTTCTCGTTAAAGACTTCGCCGAAATCCTCCAAAACTTCATCCAGTCCGTGACCTGCTGTCCCGGTTCTTGTTAATTCCGCTATTTTATTCCGCGCAAATGTTACAGGGTTTGAAATTCTCCCTTTATATTCTTTGTCGAAATTGTCACGATAAAATTTTTCCGAACGAGTTTTTAAATTTTGCGCTTGCTCCTGAACTTGAATGTAATTTATTATTCCGCCTGATAAAAAAATTATTCCGACCCCCAAAATCCATAATAACACCTTCGTTAAAAAATTTATGTTCCGCTCTAAACCTTTAGCTCCTTCCAAAACACTTTTTGATAAATTTACGTCTGATAGCCACGGACAAATTTTTACGCTCTGATTAATTATTTCTGATAAATCGTAATCGCTGCCCTCCGCATCCGGTATTTTTATTACAAATTCTCCGCCCCGTTCTAAATTTTGAGACTTGCAATAATTATCATACCAGTCAAGCTCATCATCACATGAATTATTATTTATAAATTTTTTCCAACGGCTTAAAACCGGTCTGTTATCCTGCCATAAAAACGAGCAAATATTCTCTTCATCAGCATACATCGTTACCCCATTGCCATCAGTGTATTCCAACTGAGATATTAATCCTAACGCTGCAGGCCAAATAATAGTATTTTCGTTTAAATATAATCCTGTCGGGATATTTAATTCTTCTGGCGAAACATACCATACTAAACCCTCAGAACTCCGCCCGTTTTTGGAAATTACTACGGGAAATAATTCCATGTTCCCAGCTACTGAATACGGCATAACCTGTAATTTTAAAGCGTCACGGATTTTATTACTGTTTGAAAACGGAAATGAAAAATTTTCAAATGATAATGATTTCATTGGCACAAGCGTAACAGAATTTTTATTTTTACTTTTACTTTTACTTTTATCTTGACTGCCCTCCGATACGGTTATAATTATTTTCTGTAATTCCCCATCTTCATTTTTAGCATTTGCAACACGGAATATTTCACGATTCCCAAAACTTTTATCGCGCTTCAATATATTATTAATATTTATTTCAAATCTCCTCCCAATTCACTATTTGTTTACCTGTTCTGTCAAAAATTATACTGTATGTACGTCCGCTCGATCCCTCTGTGTCGATGCATTGTATTTTTATCTCAAAATACCGGCTCTTAAATCCTGCTATATTCGTTAATTGTATCGATGTCTTAGACGAAGCTCCGGGAACTGTTTGAACATCTGATAATTTTTCTATCGGGTTCTCCTCACGGTGTCTGATTAACCTCTCCGCAAGTCCGTTATCAAGTCCGGGCAATAATTCTAAAACCTCCAAAGGCGCAACATTTAAATTAATTCTTCCTTCGCTCCATATCGTACAATATTTATTTATTTCGCTCAAAATCTCAGGCGTAACATCTTCGCTTAAAATTAATAATTCCGACATATCGTAAGGCCCGCGATTTATAAAATTATCACGCTCCGCTCCTCCAACTCTAGGCCGCTTATTTCTGTCGAGAAAATCCAACATTAAATTATTTAATTCTCGATGCTCTAATTTTTCCCATAAATTATCCCATATGTCATTTAATTCACGCCTTAAAGTATTTCCATCAGGTAAAAATAAATTCCTTAACGGGATTTTGTCATCAAGCGGTATAACTTGAATTACCCAGATCCCTAACTCCTCATCTATTAACGGGATCACAAAAGGCTTAAACCATTCCTGCGTAAAATTATCAGAACTCGAACGACCTGCTACCTCGTATAATACTTTTGAAATCACTTCCGTTATTACTTGCGCCATGCTGCGACTCGAAATTATTCCGCGCTCACTGTATATGCTCAAAACCTGCAGCCTAACAAACCAGGAAAACGCCGTTGCACATGAAATTAATAACGTCCCCAACATTAAGACGCTAACTAAAATAAACGCTGCTTTACGCTCCTTTTTACGGAAATACAATAACGCTCTCAAGTTCATCATCAGCTCCCCGCGTAATCTTTATATATATTCCCGTTGGTAATTTCCCTCTGTAATCTTTTCGCCTATCTGATTGAAAACCCCCAGCGCCGGGAAGTTCAACGCTGAAGGAATCCGCTCCGGGTAAAATTAATTGTGCGTTCTCTATATTTAATTTTTCCGGGTCTATTTCTTGCGGCACTCTTCCTGCACATATCCATCTGTATAAACCGGGTATTATGTCGTTATGAATTATTCCGCCTGAAGCTAATTTATAAACTATGCTCGAAGCCGGAAAATTTTGCACTGACGGGGAATTGCTCATAAATATTAAAACGTCATCGGCCTTACTACCAAGCGCTTCATGATCCAAAACTATTAAAGCGTTCTGAACAAGCCTCAAAGCTCCTGACATATCACGCTCTATAAAATTTAATGTCCGCGATAACGCACTAACATCACTATAATTATTTTGAACCTCAACAACCCTCCTAACCGTAACAGCTACAGGCGCAACTGCTAAACCCGTTAATAACCCGGTCAACATTACTACTATTAAAATTTCAATTAACGTAAAACCCTTTTTATTCAGACTCATTTTTATTACTATTCTCTGCCGGACCGTTTACTACTACTAGAGCGTTTATAATCGTCCCGTCCTCTGCTCTCCTCGGCTGGCGTTCCAAGTGCCAGGCATCAGGGTGAAAATAACTCACTATCTCGCGTAATATTTCCTCATCTTGAAACCTCTGCGCAAAATTTATTATTCGCGTAATATCCTCTGAATGCGGCTCTCGCTTAAAACTCTCCCATAAAATATTAAAACCCTTCACCGTTATATCATCATCGTTTTGATTCTCGCCAATCTGCATAAAATGTAATCCCTTATTCCTTTGCACTTCTTCGTGCACTATCGAATATTTATCAGCCTCGTTTAAATAATAATTCTGTACCCTCGCGTTATTCGTTGAGAGCGCTTGACGTAATAAATAATTCCCGTAAATTCCTCCGGATATATATATTATTCCAAGTACCGAACCTAAAACACATAAAATTCCCGTTAACCTTGAAATAAAATCCGATTTTACAAAATTATAACTTTTAACTTTAAACCCGTTATTTGAAAGCGCAAATGCTAATGCAATCCACACCATATTTTCTATCCTGTGAAACGGACGCGTGAAAAATGCCGCAAATGATATTAACGAAACTAATGAACATCCCCATATTGAATTAATCGGAACAGAATCATTTTTAAATAAACTCAATAACGCAGGCATAAACCATATTAAATACATTATTATTAAAATTATTCCGCCGATTATTCCGCCCTCGCAAAACCATTGTAAAAACTCATTATGCGCCCAGTGCGTATACTGCCACCCGTACCAGTCAACTTTAAAATCTTTAAACCCTTCACGCTGACCTTCTAAATAATGCCATTTATATTGACCTGTTCCTACTCCTTCAGGATGTAATTTTAAAATCTCGTATGATGTCGCCCAAATCCCCCGGCGATTACCTATATTTTCAGCGTGTTGAACTATGTCAACGGTCTTTTCTACAATTTGTTTCGACCTCATAGAAAACGTTGAAGCCCAAAATACTGAACTTAATATTAATATTACCGCGAAAAATCTTAATGCGTAAAATCTCCCGAATTTCCGAATTATAAAAATTATCATCGTCAACAGCCCGACTATTAACGAAATTACCCCTGAACGACTCGTTGAACCTATTAAGCCCCAAAAATTTACGCTCATCAATAATAAACATACCGACACCAAAAATATTTTTAATTTCCATGACATAAACATTAATATAATAAATAATATTCCTGTTAATGCTATAAAAATTAATGACGTGCCAAAATCTTCAACAGTAAATATAAATTTCATGCTGATTACTATTAACGCTACATTTATTAACGGTAACCATATTTTTTTACCGCGTTCGGACCCGTTGTTGACCCACAAATCAAATATATATATATATGCCATCCCTAACGTACATATTGCCAGCCATAAACCAAACATATTTTGCTGCGCTGTATTTCCAATGTAATAGCCGGGTGTCGGTAAAATTATACTGCTGTAATCTTTCAGCCATTCAAATACCGTTCCTGTTAAAAATTTTAAGCTGCTTAATTTCCTTATCTGCAATTCCGCAAATAAACAATTTACCGCCGCGTTGATGCTCGCTAAATATAAAATCGGACGCAAACATTTTCCGGGAAATGAAATAACACTCAAAATATAAAAACCAAATACCGCTATTAAACAAACTGTTTCAATTAAAAAACCATCGGGCGATGAAATATTTACCCATAATGGCTGAACAACTGAATAAGCTATCATTAAAGCCCAAATTATTGCGAACTTGTCAATTTTTATCTCAAATCTTTCACGTCCGTAAATTACAAGCCTGACCCCTGCCGTTATAAAAGCTAAAGCGATCGGAACTCCCGTAACTGTCCATTTTATAATATGCAAAGTGTCATAAAATTTTACGCCGGAATAAATTAAATTCGGTAAAGTTAAAGATATAACCCACAACGGAAATAATATATATGACGGTATTAAAGCCAATTTCTCAGATTTATGCGCATGCACTCTGCTTTTTAATTTCGTAGAATTTGCCATGATATTTTTTTTTATCTCCTTAATTACTGCATTAACGTATATCTTTCAACCGGCGCAAACGAATCCGTAAACGCAGGGATCGCCGGGTCTGGCGTAAAAGGTTCCAGCCATTGATGAGACAATAAACTTGAAAATTTTGAACTTGATGCAGGCGGTATTGCCGTAACATTTTCACCAGTCGCTACAAATATTATATTTTGAAGGGCATAAGCGTATTTTTTTCCGGGAGCTGTAACAGGGAAAATCATAATCGTAGGGAATGAAGTCGAAAACGCTTTATAAATTCCGTGAAATACTCCCGATTTTGTTCCCAGCACTGAAGCTATTACATTCACTATTAAAACTCCATCGGGCTTTAAAATTTCTCTTAAGTGCGCAGCTGTTTCAACCGTTGTCATTTGAAAAGGAATTACAGTCCATGACCCAAACGTGTCCATAAATATAGCGTCATAATCTTTCAATCCGTCACGTTTAGCTCTGTTTAAAAATGTTCTCGCGTCCTCGTGATAAATTCTCATGCCGGGATAATCGTGAAGATCAAAAAATTGTCTGGCTGCCTGCGTAACTCCGGGATCTATCTCAACTACATCTATTTTTAAATCTTTGCTCCTCTCACCGCTCTTTAAATATCTCGGCACGCAATATCCTCCCCCGCCCAGCATTAAAATTTTTTTCGTGTCGGGTTTGTAATGAAATGCCAATTCATAATATTTTGTATATTCGCTCGCCAGTTCGCTAGTATTATCCGTGTACATTAAAGACTGCGCCGCATCGGGATTCGTTATCAAAACTCTGACTCGCCTGTTATTTCTCCGGTCTATGCTCTCTACAATGCTCAAATGATTATACGCTGTATCTATTTGTTCACCTATTGGCTCATTTGGAAATCCGTTTATTATTGCGTAACGGGCTGAACCTAAAATTATTAACGCCAACACTACAGAAATTATTTTCCTCCAGACTCCCGTATAAATTAAAACTGCAAGCAACGCCAATATTGTAGCTACTATCATTAAAATTACTCCGGACGGAAATAACGAAATTAAAACAAATCCTCCCATAAATGTACCTAAAATGCTGCCCGCTGAATTTAACGCTGACAATTTCCCAACAACTCCGCCGGATGAATTTACATCCATTAATGCCAGTCTTGCTATAAAAGGCGATGTCATTCCAAGCAATAAACTAACAGGTGCAAAAATTATTGACGCTGCTATCACAGAAGACATATATAAATTTAAAGTCATTCCCGATAATCCCGTTAAAATATTATTGCTCATGTATGCCGCACACGCTGTTATTATCCCTGAAAAAATTAAAATCCTTCCTAATAATTTACCCTCCGGCCTTCGATCCGCTAACACTCCGCCCAAATAATTACCTATACTTAAACTCGTCATTATTATTCCAATTAACGCCGTCCATACTATTAATGAAGTTCCAAAGAACGGCGCTACAAGTCGAGACCCTGCAAGCTCTATGATCATGGTTGAAGCTCCGCAAAAAAATGATGTGATCTCAAGTCTCGCAGGAATTTTTGATATATTTTTCAAAATTTAATCAGCTCCTTAATATTTTTTTATATATTATTTCTTGTAAGTTCCCGGATAAACTAATAACGCGACCGCAAATAATTCTAACCTTCCAGCTAACATTAACAAGGCAAATAACCATTTTACGAGAGCTGGCAGTGCTGAAAAATTATCAACTGGTCCCAAAAAATTTAAACCCGGTCCGACATTGCTTAAACATGTTAAAACGCCGGTTAATGCCGTTAAAATATCTACATCGCAGGCAGTCGTTATCAAAGTCCCAACCCCTACAAGCAACATAAATAAAATAAAAAATGCTATGGTTGCATTCATGGTATTATCGTTTAGGGGTCTTTCGTTTAATCTCGGAACAATGACGGCTCTTGGGTGTAATAACTTTGTAAATTCTGTTCTTAATTTTCGTCCTAAGATTATTATTCTGGAAATTTTAAAGCCTCCGCCAGTTGATCCGCCAGAAGCTCCAGTGAACATTAATAAGACAAATATAAATTTTGCAAATTCCGGCCATGCGTTGTAATCTTGTGAAACGAATCCCGTAGTAGTCATTATGCTTATAACATGAAACAAAGCCTCGCGGAACATGAAACCAAATCCGGAAAAATATAATTTAATCGTTATCGCTATGCTGCAGATAATTATAATTTTTGCGTATAACTTAAACTCTTCGTCCTTGTAAAATTCGGTGAAATTTTTTGCGAACAATAAAAAATATAACGAGAAATTTACGCCGGATAAAAACATAAAAATTATTATTACCCATTCAATATAAGGACTTTGAAAATATGCGATTGAGTCATTTTTAGTTGAAAATCCTCCTGTTGCTATTGTGGCGCACGAATGGTTGAACGCATCAAAAAAATTCATGCCACCTAACATTAATAAAGCTGTTTCGCTGAACGTCAGGAAAATATATAAAAGCCATAAACGTTTAGCAGTTTGCTGTAATCTTGGCGTAACTTTTTCGGCGTTTACTCCGGGTACTTCAGCTTTATATAATTCGATTCCGCGCAATCCCAAAAACGGCAGGACGGCCAAACTTAAAACGATAATTCCCATTCCGCCCATCCAATGAGTTAACGAACGCCATAATAAAATGCCTCTCGGTGCTGTTTGAATTTCCTCCAAAACAGTCGCGCCAGTTGTGGTAAAGCCTGACATCGTTTCAAAAAAAGCATCGACATAAGAATTTACAACGCTAGCAAAATAATACGGCAATGCCCCAATACTTGAAGCAAATATCCAAGTAAATCCTGTAACTCCGATGCCTTCGCGAATGCCTATTTTTTTTATTGAGTCAGAAAATTTTTCACCTGCCATGAACATCGGTAGGATCATCAAAAAACTTAAAATAACCCCTGCCGAAATCGATAATAAAAAGGCTGCTCTATCGTGAGTACCATCTTGAACTGAAACAAATACACACGGAATCATCGCGAACGAAACTATAAAACAAATTAACGACTGAACAGCTAAAACAGTTTTAATTCTCATTTTTCGTTATCCCAAATAATTCGGCAGCTTTTCGCATTAAATCAGACGATGCAAATAATATAACGTTATCGCCGGCCAATAATTTCGTAGCACCAGTCGGAACAATAATTTTATTTTCCCTAGCCATGAGAGCTAATAATACACCTTTTTGTAATTTTAATTCTGCTAGAGTTTTGCCGGTTAACTCGTTATTTTCTGGCATGATAAACTCCAACATTTCGGCGTTAATTTCTTCTATTATCGAGAGTGCTCGCGAATGTCCGGGATAATGCACGACTCTTAAAATTAATGATGCAAGTGCTTCATTAGGGTCGACCGTAGCGATTTCCAATTTTTCGGATAAATCTTGATAGCGTTTCTGTTTTATGATAGCGATTGATTTTTTAACGCCCATTTTTTTAGCTAGCCCGGCATAAATTAAATTAATTTCGTCCGAATCAGTAGCGCAGACATATCCATCAGCTTCTTCAATGCCTTCATCGGATAATAATTTTTTATCAGCGCCATCCCCGTTTAATACTAATGCTTCCCCTAATTCTTCGGCTAAACGTTCGCATTTTAATACATCTTTTTCGATTAATCTTAATTGAACGTTTCCAAAATCGCGCCTAATACCTTGAGCAATTTGAGTTCCTAATTTACCGCCGCCGACAATGAAGAGTTTTTTTAATTTTTGAGTTTCAGCTTCAGGGTTAAATAATTCTTCGAGCTGCCAGACTAAATTTTTAAGAGTAACAACGTAACAGGTGTCCCCCTCTTTTAAAACAGTAAAGCCGTTTGGTACAATTCCCTCACCTTTTTCATTTTCGACGTAAACAATAACGACGGTTAAATTTTTATAAATAGTGCGAATATCTTTAAGAGCGACATTAATCAGGGGTGAATTTTTTTGAATTTTGAACGTGTAAATGACGGCTCTACCGTTTAATAATTCGGCTGTATGAGTAGCAGAACTGACGGCCAATAAATTTAAAACTTCCCTAGCGATAGATCGTTCAGGAGAGATCATTAAGTCGATGCCTAATTTTTTGCCCCAGTCCGGAGAGTCTGTGAACTCTAAATTTTTAGCGCGAGAAATAATTCTCTGAACGCCGGCATTATGAGCGATCCAACAAGATAACATATTAACTTCATCGTGATTAGTGCAAGCTATCATAATATCAACGTTATTATTTTTGTTTATACCGGCCTGCGCTAAAACTTGAGGTCTTGATCCGTTCCCCTGAATAACTTGTACATCGAGTTCGTCCTGAACATTTTTAACGTTATCGGGATTTTGTTCGACCATATAAACGTCATGGCCTTCAGATGTTAAGGTGTTAGCGATATATTTACCGACTTCCCCAGCGCCTACAATTACGATTTTCAAGAATAAAAACCCTCCTTAAAAAGAAATTAAAACCATTTACAGAGGAACATGGCCGAAGGTTTTAAAATAGTATTATTATTATCGTGTAAAATTTTATACATGAAAGTTTTATTATCGTTATTTAAATTATAAATTTGAATTTTAACATTTTCGTTTAATTTAGCTCCTGATCTGAACGATGCGTAAATATATTTTAAATTGCAGTTCAACAAATTTATTTCATTTGGAGCATTATCAAAAATCCATTCGAAGTAAGCCGAATTATTTACGTGTGAATTATAATCGCAGTCATGAAATTTTACAGTTTTTGTGAATTCTTTTACGCATTCCGACTCCGAATTAATTACGGGAATATTATAAAAATCCGGCGTAATTTTTTTTGTATCGCGTTTTAACAATTCCGGTAAATGTTGAACTGGTTTAACCGGGCGTTTAGAATTTAAATTAAATAATATCCAGGATGTTTTAGCTTGAGCGGTTAAAATATTATTTTTCACGACCTGAAAGATTCTCAGCGAATTAAAGCCGTGCTCTGGGTCATGAAAAGTATTTAAAATAAACTCTTCGTCAATTTTAGGAAGCTCGGAAAAAAACTCAATTTCGTATTTTGTTAATATCCAAGCGAACCCCTTTTTAAATAATTCTGACGTATTTCCCTCTAAATCTTCAACGGCTAAGCTTGCGGAGTCCTGAAAATAATTCAATAAGCTTCTTAATTTAATATATCCTGTGCAGGATGTATCAGACGGTAAAACTTTTAAAATTCTTGAGAACATGATTTATATTCGCGTAAAATTTTAGCCAGCACACCATTAACGAAGCGCGGAGAGTTTTCAGTGCCGAAATTGCTAGCGAGGGACACGGCTTCAGAAATAGCGGACTGAGGCGGTAAATTTTTTATTATGAAGGCTTCGAGAATGCACAATTTTAAAATAGTTCTGTCAACGTTTACCATTCTTTCGGGTCTCCAATTAGTGACGGATTTTAATAAAGTTTCGTCTATTTGGTCTTTATGCAGAAAAAAATTTGATACGAGTTCTTTACAATATTCTTTAACCTCTTGAGATTCATTAATAGAAATTTCGTCCATGTTTAGAAATAGTTCTAAAGCGCTTTTAATATTTTCTTCCGGCTTTAAATCAACAGAGTATAAAAACTGTACAGCTAATTCACGAGCGCGGTGACGATTTTTAAATTTAGCTTTGTGAATAATTTTTTTAATCATGATGTTTAAATTTATAAATTAAATCCGGTAAATAATTCAGAACTCTGACGATGAACCAAGTTACAGCCCCCCAAAAGGAAGTCCAGAAAAAAGAATCCAGACCTCCGCAGATAATAATTGCAGCTGATGAGACGATAAAGCCCCAAGTAAAAGGATTTATTAAAATTTCGGAGAAGCTTCCTGAACGTTCGACCCAAATAACGGAAGTATTAAACCCGATTGGCTTAAAAATATTCTGTAAATGTTCTTCGATTTTAATTTTAGAATCAGGTTTTATATTTTCGCCGGAAATCACAACGGTCAAATTTGAATTATTATTATTATTGTTCAGCGATAAATTACAAATATCCAGCCCGGATTTAAAAATAATATCCGTGAAATTTTTTATGCATTTATCTGAAATTTTTACGATTCCGCAGGGAGTATTTTTCCAAGTGAAATAATACATAATATATTTTAATCTCCGTCATCAAGATTTTCCGGTTTTTCGAATTCCAGCTGTAAATTTTTCATGTCGGGAGTTGTATAAATTCCGAGCACGTTAATATTAACAGCTTTAACTTCATAGCCTGTATAACGTTCTAAATTATCCTTTACTTTTTCCTGAACGTCCCAAGCCAAATCCGGAATGCGCTGTCCGTATTTCACGAGTACATCAGCGTCAACGTTAATAATTCCTTTTGAGTGTTCGACATAAACTTTAATACTTCCGAATTTTCTTGTCATGCTGAATTTATTGGCCGGCTTAACAGGGATTTTAATATTTTGAATACCCTGAATAGTTTTTTTAGCAAGCTCAATAATAACGTCTTCGGAAATATGTATTAAACCCCCGTTTAATTTTTTATCGTCAGGAGACAATTTAAATTAATTTCCTTTTTTAGCGCGTTCCAAATATAAACCTGAACGGGTATCGATGACAATATCTTCGTCAGGTTGAACGAAAACGGGAACAGTTACGACGAGTCCGGTTTCGAGGGTAGCAGGTTTACCGCCGCCTGTAACGGTATCGCCTTTAAAGCTTGGAGGTGTGTCAATAACTTTCATAATGACGCTTTTAGGCAATTCGATGCCCATTACTTTACCTTCAAAAAATTCAATTTGAATCTCCAGGTTGTCGACCAAATATTTCACGGCATCGCCCAAAACCTGAGGGGACAATTTCATCTCTTCGTAAGTTGCTAAATCTAAAAATACATAATCTTCGCCATTTCTATAAGAATATTGAGCGGGTTTATCTTCATAAATAATGCGTTCGAATTTTTCGCCGGGTTTAAAAGAATTTTCGACAATTGCCCCGCTTTCAACGTTACGTAATTTAGTGCGGACTACAGCGCCGCCGCGTCCCATTTTGTGGTGATCATATTCTACGATTTCCCAAATACCATCTTGCCAGCGTAATTTTAAACCTACATAAAAATCTGTTGTATCGACTACTTGAGCCATTATAAAAAAACCTCCTAGAAAAAAAATTATTATTATTATCTTTTTGAGTTCAAGGACTGTCAAGAATATAAGGAGTTATAACCATTACGACCTGAGTTTTATTATTATCGTCATATTTATATTTAAACAGTCCGCCGATTAGAGGTAAATCGCCCAAAATTGGGAATTTAATTTTTTGTTTGCTTTTATTTTCGTGATACAGTCCGCCAATAACAAAGGGCATTCCGTCATGTACATGTAATTCTGTTTCAACGGATCTATTTGAAGCGCGAGGCATAATTTCGCCGTTACTTCCGGGTGAAAGCCCTATAATTTCGCCGGTTTTAATATTTATTTTGAGGTTTATAAAATTATTATTTCCGATTCTTGGCGTAAAAATTAATTGCGGTCCTATAGTCATAGTGTTCCAAGTTACATCGCCTTCGTCATCTCGTTGAGAAATATAGGGATAATCTTCAGTTAATGAGATTTTAGCCTGTGCTCCGTCTAAAGCGATAACGGCCGGATTTGCGATAATATTACCTTTTCCCCGACTTTCCAATAAAGTAAAAGTTTGTTCAATTTGCCTGGCAGCTTTTTCGCCGAAATAACTTATAAAGCCGGAGCCGGAATTAAAATTAAATTTAATATGATCATAAGCTGCGTTTAGACCTGTTTCAATATCGGAAGTTGCGGAGCTGTTAAATTCGAAAATGCTTGCTTTAATCATGACTTGTTTACCAGGTTTATCGATGTTCTGAATTAAATTTGATATTTCGTTTAATTTAGCGGGATTAGCTTTAACGTAAATTTTTTTTAATCTTGCGTCAACAATAATATTTTTGTCCTGAACATTTTCCAAAGTTTTAACGATTGATTTAACTTGAGCGGGATCGGCCCAAGAGATATTAAAAATTTTAGTTTCATTGCCGCCTGAAAATTTTAATAAACCTTCGCGAGTTCCAAAAATTAAAGTATTCTCATCAATTGGATAACATGAAAACCCGTAAGCTGTCATTAAATAATTAAAAGCGTCATCAGCCCGAATATTATTTAACGAGATAGTTACATCATTTGATGAGGGCAAAGAGGGGTCAATTAAAATATTATATCCGGTTCGTTCTCCTATTAATCTCAGAGCGCCATTAAGCGGAAGCTCGAAGAATTTCAGAGTAATTTTTTTATTGTCATGAAAGGGCAAAATATTTTGAGGTAAATTAATTTTATTTTCGTGTTCTTGAACATAAAAATTTACTTGTTCGTTAAATTCCGGATTATTATTATTATTTAATTTTGCGCGTAAAATATAACCGCCGTTATAAAATTGATTTGAGCTGATTGTAATATTATTTTGTGCTTCAATATGGATTATGGTCAAATTATTTTCAGATTCAATAAAAAATTTTGAGATTGCTGGAGCTGTTTTGCTGTAAATTACTCCCTGTAAATTTATATTATTTAAATTATTTTCGTAGCATTTGCAATTTTCGAGCAGGATTTTTAATTTATTATCGTCATAAAATATTTTTGGTTCTGGTAAGTTGCGACCGTATAATTTTAAAATAAATTCGTCTGACCCCAGCTGAAAGATTTTCAAATCGTTTAAACTTGATGCGAATAGATTTTTATTTAAATTCAGGAGGAGGATCAACGCCAAAATAATTATTTTAAGAATAAATAACCTTTTCAAGATATAAATATAAATCCGTTACAGAAAACTTATAAAAAGTTATAAATCAACCCTTATGTTTCATTCCTTGTTCAACGCGTCCGCTTTCGCTTATAAAACTTGCTACTTACGTTTGGTGTAACGCTCCGAAGGCTTCAGTTCCCGACTAACGTATCGGTACATCAGACTTTAAGACTGATTAAATTTTGCTATGAAAGGTTGAATATTTTACGGACAAAACCTGTCAGCTTGGTTTCTGCTTTTAATTTTTTTCTTCGTCCAACCGCTTATATTCAGTCCTCAATGCTTAACACCGCTAAAATTCTAATCTGCCGTCTGCCCTAAGTCAAGTTGATTTATAAAAATTCTGTAACGGCTTTCACCTTCCTTTCATAAAGTTATAATTTCTCTGCAAATTTTATATGACTTTATAATTTATTTTTAGCTGTTAGTCAACCTCTCAAATTTTGATGATTCGTAATTTTATCATGAAATATTTAACGCAAAATGATTTATAATTTCATAGCAGTAAAATAATATAAATTGAGGTTGACAAAATGCAAAACGGCATCAAAATAGAGCAGAGCAGAGCAATAATACTCCTTTAATAAGCGTAATTATTCCAGTTTATAACGTAGAGAAATATTTAAATAAATGCGTTGAAAGCATAATTAATCAAACTTACAAAAATCTCGAAATAATTTTAATTGACGACGGTTCCCCAGACAAATGTCCCCAAATTTGCGACGACTGGGTGAAAAAAGATCCCAGAATAAAAACATTTCACAAAATTAATGAAGGTTTATATTCAGCTCGCAATGTCGGTTTGGATAATGCACACGGAGAATTTATATTTTGTATCGACAGCGATGATTATATGAGGCTCGACACGTTAAAAATTTTGTATGATTTAATTTGCGAGTACGATGCTGATATTGTTCAATGCAATTTTCAAAAAGTCGATGAAGACGGAAATTTAATTTTTAGCAACAATGATGAATTTGACGAAAATATAATTTATGTTTACACGCGTGACGAAGCTTTTAAAGCCGTGAACAAACCCCACGAGATCACAACGATTTCGTGGGGAAAGCTTTTTAAGTCTAACATATTTAAAAATTTACGCTACCCAAAATGCAGAATACACGAAGACGAATATTTAATACATCACGTGATCGGCAACGCAAATAAAGTTATCGTAACTGGGAAAAAATTGTATATGTATTTACAGCGCAATAATAGTTTAATGGGAAATATTAAGACAAAATTTTATGAGTGGCGTTACAACGATGTTTTTGGGGCTTATTTGGACAGGTATGAATATTTTAAGCAGATCAATAATTCCGAAATGACTGAGGATACAAGAATTTTTATATACGGTTTCACGTTGAGCATGATCGGCGGTGGAAGCTATATCAAACATAAAAAATTTTTCGACGAAAAAATAAAATTGACGCTCGAATTATTAAAGGAATCCCAAAAATTTAAATCGAGATTAAGGCCGTTAAAAATTTATTATTGCCTGTTGAAAAATATCGTGAAACATTTTCTGCATAGGTTTCCTATGGATCAAGATTAATTAAATAAAATATTTTCCAGTTTCATAAAAATTTATAATTACATGTTATCATTACTAATTATTTTTTACGAAAGCACGGGATTAAATTTAAATGACAGAAAAAATTATAAAAACTCCAAGATTCGGAGAAATATTTTATAAAGCAGAAGATATTTTAACTTTTCCCAGAGGGATTCCTGCATTTGAAAAATTTCACGAGTGGATTTTAGTCGGAAGTGATGATAACGCTGTAAAATGGCTTCAAAGTATAGACGATAAAGACATCGCTTTACCAGTAACTTCACCGGACGCAATTAAGCCGGATTATAATGCGCGCATTCCTGAAGATGAATTAATGTTAATTGGTTCTCGCGATCCTTCAGATTTAGCGTTGTTGATAGTCGTTTCAATTCCTGAGCTTGCTCCCTGGAACATGACCGCTAATTTACGCGCACCAATAATTTTAAGTCTAAAAACCCGTAAAGCCGTCCAGGTCATCGCCTTAAATGAAGAATATCCAATTAGGCATATTGTTTTCCCTGAAGATGTCCGCGAAAAAATGAAAGCCTCCGCTTTAAAGGAGGATAAAAAATGTTAGTACTAAGCAGAAAAATTAATGAAAGCATTCAAATCGGAACTGACATCGAAATAATGGTTATTGATGTTCGCGGTGATGTAGTCAGATTGGGAATAACTGCGCCTCAAGCTACTCAAATTTGGCGTAAAGAATTATGGGACATCATCGTACAGGAAAATAAAGCAGCTGCAGAATTATCAGGATTTAAAGCGACGAAGACTCCATTATTACCAGTCTCAACATTTTCAAGACTGCCAAAAATTCCAACAGTTAAGCCGGAAAATAATTAAAAATTAAATATCATGAAAAATAAAAATAAAAATAATGTCGCGATAATAATCGGCTCTGACAGTGATTTAAATATTGCTGAAAAATCTGCCGAAGTCCTGAAAAAATTAAATATAAATTACGAAATTCATATTATTTCAGCCCACCGAACTCCGGAACGAGCGAGAGAATTTGCGAAAAGTGCCCGCGAAAAATTTAATATTATTATTGCTATTGCCGGGAAGGCTGCACACTTGGCCGGGGTTTTGGCTTCATATACTTTAATTCCAGTTATTGGCGTTCCAGTTAAAAGCGATGATCTCGGCGGTTTAGATGCTTTGTTGTCTACTGTTCAAATGCCTTCAGGAATCCCGGTCGCTACAGTTGCAATTAACGGCGGTGCAAATGCTGCATGGCTCGGCGCTAGAATTTTGGCTCTGAACGATGAAGATTTATTTTTAAAATTGCAGGACGAAATAAATTTAATGAACAAAAATATAATTGAGAAGGATAAAAAATTAAATGGACAGTTATAAAAATTCCGGCGTTGATGTTACAGCAGGTTATAAAGCAGTTGAATTAATGTCCGAAAATGTCAAGCGCACAAAAATTCCCGGAGTTTTATCAAGTTTAGGAGGTTTCGGCGGAGCTTTTGAAATTCCCTCAGGTTACACGCATCCCGTTTTAATTAGCGGCACTGATGGAGTCGGAACAAAATTAAAAATAGCCTTCGCCCTCAATAAACATAATACTATCGGAATCGACTGCGTTGCAATGTGCGTCAATGATGTTTTATGCTGCGGTGCTAAACCTTTATTTTTTTTGGATTATATAGCAACCGGCAAAAATTTCCCGGAGAAAATCGCTCAAATAGTTTCAGGAATCTCCGAAGGCTGCATAATGTCCGAATGCGCTTTAATTGGCGGCGAAACTGCAGAAATGCCGGGCTTTTATCCCGTTGATGAATATGACCTCGCAGGTTTTGCTGTCGGAATAGTCGAGCGCGATAAAATTTTAAATCCCGAAAATGTTAAGCCAGGAGATATTTTAATAGCATTGCCTTCAACTGGAGTTCATTCAAATGGTTTTTCGCTGGTCAGAAAATTATTACAGCCTTCAGAAGAATTATTAACGCCGACAAAAATTTATGTTAAAGATGTTTTGCCAGTCATGAATTATATTAAAACTATTGCGCATATAACCGGCGGAGGATTTTATGAAAATATTCCGAGAAGTCTGCCAAAAAATTTAAAAGCTGAAATTAATTTGAAGAGTATAAAAATTTTGCCGGTGTTTGAAAAAATTCAACGCGCCGGAAATTTGGAACTTGATGAGATGTTTCACGTTTTTAATATGGGTGTCGGAATGGTTTTAATTTCAAGTCCGGATAATGCAGATAAAATTTTAAATAATATAAATAATTCTTACGTGATCGGAGAAGTCGTAAAAGGCGATAACGGAATTTTATTAATTTAAATTAATTCAAGGAGGAATAATTATATTTTGCTGAAAATTGCTGTACTCGTTTCAGGTAATGGAACAAATTTACAGGCTCTGCTCGATGCCGAAAAAAATAATATTTTACGCAGCGGGAAAATTGTACAAGTCATCTCAGATAATCCAAAAGCTTACGCATTAGAACGCGCCAAAGTCGCAGGAATAAAATTTAACGTGGCAAAATCAGAAGAGGAAATTTTAAAATTATTGAGCATCACAAATCCCGGCATAATCGTTTTAGCAGGATTTTTAAAAATTTTGAGCAAAGATTTTATAAACAGGTGCAACGCTCAAATTATAAATGTTCATCCGTCGTTAATTCCTTCGTTTTGCGGAAAAGGTTTTTACGGCTTGAAAGTTCATGAAGCAGTTTTAAAAAGCGGCGTTAAATTTACTGGAGCAACGGTTCACATCGTAAACGAAATTCCGGACGGCGGAAAAATTTTAAGTCAAAAGCCCGTGAAAGTTTATGATGATGATACGCCCGAAACTTTGCAATTAAGAGTTATGCAGCGTGCAGAATGGATTATATTGCCGAGAACTCTTGAAAAATTATGCAAGTCCAAAAAAATTTTTAAACGAGATTTTAAATATCCCGGCAGAGGCATAATCATCGGAACTACTCCGGAAGGCCGGAAAATGTTCGCATATTTCATAATGGGCCGGAGTGCTTCAAGCAGAGCACGGATTTTTGAACGTTCGGGAAATGATTTAATTATAAAATTGACCGGCGACAAAAATAAAAATAAAAATATTGACAGCTCTTTAATTTTATATTCGCCCGTGAAAGTCTTTGAAAAAAATATTATCGTCACGAATGGCGATCAAACTGATACGATTTATAACGCAATGTCAGCCGGTAAAGATTTTAAAAACGCATTGATGGAACGCGAACACGAACCTGACGCGCCGCATTTTACGCCAAGAATCAGCGCAGTTATTACGCCTGAGAATTCTTGTTACACGATGAATATTTTAAAGAAGGCCGGAAAATTTTTTTACCAGTATGATTTTGAAAACGGAAAAGGCCATTTAATTCACACGTATAACCATGATGTCGAGCCGGATCAAAAATTACCGTCGTTCAGAGGCAGACCAAAAATTATTAATATTCCGGAAAATATTGGGGAATTTGCAAATAATCTCTGGAACGAACTCGATGAAAATAATAAAGTCGCGTTATATGTCAGATATTATTCAAGCGATATGAAAAATTTTGAGGACAGATTATTTAACAAGGAAGATGAAAAAACATCATGAACGAGTTTAAATTAAAATACGGCACAAATCCCGACCAATCCGAAGCAAAAATTTTTATGCGAGATGGGAGCGATTTACCTCTCGAAATTTTAAACGGCAGACCGGGTTATATAAATTTTCTTGACGCTCTAAACTCTTGGCAATTAGTGCGGGAATTAAATAAATTTTTGAATTTTCCTGCTGCTGCTTCGTTTAAACATGTAAGCCCGGCCGGTGCAGCTTTGGGAATTGAATTAACTGAAACCGAGAAAAAAATTTTTAACGTTAACCCCGAAATTGAAATTAATAAATCAAAATTGGCATGTGCTTACGTTAGAGCGCGCGGGACTGATAGGCTTTCATCGTTTGGAGATTGGATCGCGTTGAGTGATATTTGCGATGAGATCACAGCAAAATTTATAAAATTTGAAGTTTCGGACGGCGTTATTGCTCCGGGATTTACTGATGAGGCGTTAAATATTTTAAAGAGCAAACGCAAGGGAAATTATTCGATTATAAAAATTAATCCAAATTACGAACCTCCGGAAATTGAAACGCGAGATATTTTCGGCGTAAGTTTTTCTCAGTCAAGGAGCAAAAATCCAGTTATAGAACTCGAAAAATTTAATAATCCCGTCACGAAAAATAAAAATATTCCCGACGAAGCTAAACGAGATTTAATTTTATCGTTGATCACGCTGAAATATACTCAATCAAATTCAGTTTGCTGCACAAAAAACGGCCAAACTTTAGGCGTAGGAGCTGGCCAGCAATCGCGATTACATTGTGTTAAATTGGCTTGCGATAAAGCGGATTTAAGAATTTTACGCGAACATCCGGCCATGTTGAATTTAAAATTTAAAAGTGATCTCGGCAGACCCGAAAGAGATAACGCAATTAATATTTTATTGACTGAAAATGTAAATAATTATGACTGGCGCGAATTTTTCACGGAACAACCGGAAATTATTTCAGCTGAAGAGCGTGCGGACTGGATCAAAAATTATAATAATGTTTCACTCGGAAGCGATGCATTTTTCCCGTTTCCCGACAACATCGAACGCGCTAATAAATCAAGCGTTAAATTTATAGCTCAGCCCGGCGGATCGATTCGGGATGATTTAGTAATAAACGCCTGCGATAAATATAATATTTCAATGGTAATGACTGGACACAGATTATTTCATCATTAGGAATTTGAGGAGAAAAATTTAAAATGGACGTTATGTTAATTGGCGGCGGCGGCCGCGAACATGCTATAACCAAATATATTTTAAAGAATCCCGAAATAAATAAATTATACGTTTTACCCGGCAACGGCGGAATTTCAAAAATTGCCGAATGCGTTAATATTGATGCCGAAAATATCCCGGAAATAATTAATTTTGCACGTGAAAAAAATATAAATTTTGCGGTAGTTGCTCCGGATGATCCGCTTGCTATGGGTTTAGTTGATGAACTGGAAAATATCGGCGTTAAATGTTTTGGCCCGGATAAAAAAGCCGCTCAAATTGAAAGCAGTAAAATATTTTCAAAAAATTTAATGCATAAATATAATATTCCGACTGCTGATTATGAAATTTTCGATAAAAATAACATTGACGGTGCTTTGTCTTATGTAGCAAAATCAGATTACCCGATCGTAATAAAAGCTGACGGACTCGCAAAAGGTAAGGGCGTGACAGTTGCTGAAAATTTTAAACAGGCTCGCGATGCTGTAATATCATGCATGAAAAATAAAATTTTTGGTTCGAGCGGCGAAAATATTTTAATTGAAAAATTTTTAACCGGCCCGGAAGTTACTGTAATGAGCTTCACCGATGGAAATATTATTATTCCGTTAATATCTTCAATGGATCATAAACGCATAAACGATGGCAATAAAGGAGCTAACACCGGAGGAATGGGAGTAATTGCACCTAATTTTTATTATTCTGATGAGATTGCAGACGAATGCATAAAAAAAATTTTTATTCCGACATTGAACGCTCTCAAATCTGAAAATATTAAATTTAAAGGTTGCTTATATTTCGGATTAATTTTGACCAGCGAAGGCCCGAAAGTTTTGGAATATAATTCACGTTTTGGCGACCCTGAAACTCAAGCGGTGTTACCGTTATTGAAGACTGATTTATTTAAAATTATGCAGGCTGTTCGGGACGAAAAATTAAACGAGATAAAAATTGAATTTGAAAATAAATATTCATGTTGTGTCGTATTAGCTTCCGGCGGATATCCCGGACAATTTATGAAAGGTTTTGAAATTGAATTTAATCAGGACGAATTAAATAAAATTCCGAACATTGAAATTTTTCACGCCGGGACGAAATTTGAGGACGGAAAATTTTACACTTCAGGCGGCAGGGTTCTGGCAATAAATTCAGTTGGAAATACTCCGGAAGATGCTCGCTCAAAAGTTTATGAGGCTGTTAAATTTGTGAATTTCGAAAATAAATATTTTAGATCTGATATTGGAGCTTGTTAAAAAATCTTAAAAAAATCTTAAGGAGTGTATAAACTTCATGGCCGGAAAATTTGAAACACCTATAACAATTAGAGAAGTAATAAAAAGGATCGATGAAAGATATTTACTGCTTCCTGCTATTCAGCGTAAATTTGTGTGGTCGTCTGAACAAATTGAAATGTTGTTTGATAGCATTTTGAGAAATTATCCTATAAGCTCCTTAATGTTTTGGAAAATTATGAAACCAGAAATTAAAAGCGGCTATAAATTTTATGATTTCCTGAAAGACTACAGAGAATTTTTTAATGACAGCTCCGACGAATTTACAACTACTGGATATAAAGATTTTGAAGCGGTCATCGATGGTCAACAGAGATTAACTGCGCTTTATATCGGCCTAAAAGGAAGTTACGCGTATAAAATGCCTCGAAAATGGTGGCGCGATAATCAGGACTGCATACCAACCAGAAAATTATATTTAAATCTCAAAGAGCCAATAAAAGAGGAATTCGATCACCAAAAAAAATTTGATTTTGTATTCTTGAAAAGTGATGAAGTTACGGATTCTTATTTCATGGCCGAAAAAATTCTTGCTCTCGATAATTCCGGGAAAATCATGAATTATATTATTAATAATAATCTTAATGGGAATTCTTATGCGCTCGAAACTTTATCGGCGTTTTATGAAGCAGTTCACGTAAAACCGTTAATAAATTATTATCTGGAAGACAGTCAGGATTCAGATTCAGTTCTTGAAATTTTTGTGAGAACTAACAGCGGCGGTACACCTTTATCATTTTCGGATTTATTAATGTCCATGACTTCGGCTAATTGGGAAAAAATTAACGCGCGTGAAGAATTTAATAAATTAATTGATGACGTTTACAAATTGGGATTTATAATCAACAAGGATTTTATTTTGAAAACTTGTTTAGTTCTGCTCAACGATAATATTAAATCTCAAATTAAAAATTTTACTCATGATAATATTCAGAAATTTGAAAATAACTGGGATAAAATCAAAAATAGCATTAATTCCGCGTTTAAATTATTTAAGAAATTGGGATTTAATGACAAAATTTTCAGGGCTAAAAATGCAGCGATCCCCATAATTTATTATATTTACCAGAATGATTTGGCCGGCATCATTGAAAAAGCATCCTACGACAGAAAAGAAATAAATAATATTTTTAAGTGGATAATATTAACTTTTTTGCGCGAGATTTTTGGGGCGCACAGCGATTCAGTATTAATTTCAATTCGGCAGGTTTTAAAGGCCAACGCTAATAATAAAAATTTTCCGTTCCAAGAAATAACGGACGCTTTTAAATCGAATCCAAATAAAAATTATATTTTCGACGATGATTTTATAAACGGTCTGCTCGAAGCTCAAAAAGATACTAACGAGGCATTTTACGTTTTAAATCTTTTGTACCCAAATTTAGATTATGAACATTACGAATTTCATCAGGATCATTTACACCCGTCGAGCATTTTCACGAACAGTCAGAAATTAAATAAAAATATTCCTGCTCAAGATATAAATTTCGCCGAAGACCCAATAAACTGGAACAGCGTTGCAAATCTTCAGATGTTAAATTCTTTGCTTAACACTTCGAGAAAAGCCGCACCGCTCGAAGAATGGCACGCAGAACACCCGGAAATAAATTTATATGTGGATTCTGATACAAGCCTAAATATAAAGGATTTCAAAAAATTTATTGAAGTTCGGCGCAAGAATATACGCGAATATCTCAAAAAAATTTTAATGTGAAAAAAATTGCATGATAAAAAATTTTATGTTATATTTCGCTCCGGATTCGCAATTAAAGCAGATGTTAATTTAAATAAATTAAATAAATTAAATAGAAATCTCTCCTGCTCGATTAATTAAAAATTAAAAATTAAATTATATTGACGGGGTTAAGCGATAAAAGTTTTATTTTTTTAATTTGGCACGGCTATTTTAATTTGTGAATGGTCGTGTCAATTTTTTATTTTTTATTTTATATTTTACATAATTTAGAGGAGTTGAAGTTATTGCCAAGAGATGACGAAAATGCACCGCGCGTTAATGAGGAAATTTCTGCACCGCAAGTTTTATTAATCGATGAGAACGGCTCAAAAGTTGGAGTAATAAATACTCAAAATGCTATAAATATGGCTGCTGAACATTCGCTTGATTTGGTGGAAGTTGCTCCGATGGCAAATCCTCCGGTGTGCAGGATTATGGATTATGGAAAATACCGCTACCAGCTTCAAAAAAAAGAAAAAGACGCTCGCAAAAAACAAAAAGTTCAAGCCCTGAAAGAAATTAAAATGCGTCCAAAAATTGATGAGCACGATTTTGATTTTAAGACGAAGGCTATAAAAAATTTTCTTGAGAGTGGCCACCGCGTAAAAGTTTCGGTATTTTTCAGAGGGCGCGAAATGTCATTTTTAGAACGAGGCGAAGAAGTTTTAAACCGGGTAATTTCAGAATGTGAAGATGTCGGCAAATGCGAATCAAAACCCCAAATGGAAGGGCGTTATATGAGATTGCTCTTAACGCCGATGTCAAGTTCCGGAACAAAGCCATCAGATCAGGATCAGGAAGGAGAATAATTTTAAAATGGCTAAAATGAAATTAAAATCTCACAGCGGAGCAAAAAAAAGATTTTTCAAAACTGCTTCGGGGAAATTTGCGTACAGAAAGTGCAGCAGGTCTCATATTTTGGAATACAAAAGCCCCAAAAGATTGAGAACATTAAAACAGACTGGCTATGTTAATGAGGCGTTGGCAGACCAGATGAAAAAATTATTGCCTTATGCATAAAGGAGGTTTTTTATTATGAGAGTAAAAGGAGCTTCAGCCAGTAATAAAAAGCGCGAGAAATTATTTAAATTAACAAAAGGTTATTGGGGACAGCGCAAAAATGTTTACCGCCGTGCACGCGAAGCATATTTAGCAGCTTTATCAAGAGCCTATAACGATCGCAAACGCAAAAAACGCGATTATAGACGCTTATGGATTACGAGAATTAGCGCGGCCGTTCGTGCTGAGGGAATGAGCTACAGCGTATTCATGAACGGTTTAAAGAAGTTGGGAATTAATATTAATCGCAAGATGCTCTCGGAAATTGCAATTTATGATCCGAATGCATTTAAAGAGCTTGTCGAAAAGGTTAAGGCAGTAAAATAAATATGCCGAGTTTAAATATTGCTGAGGTCAGGGAAAATTTTAAAAACTCTTTGGCTTCAGCTAAAAATATACAGGAGTTAGAAGAGGTCAGAATTAAATATTCTGGTAAGAAGGGCGAATTAACTTTATTATTGCGGTCACTCGGAAATCTGCCGAAAGATGAACGAAAAGAAGCAGGAATAAAATTAAACGAGTTACGTGACGAATTTGAAAAAGATATTGAATTAACTTCCAAAAAATTACGCGATTCAGAAAACGAACAGCTCGAAATAAATGAACGCATCGATGTAACACTTCCAGCAAAAAATAATTTAAATGGGACATTTCATCCGGTTGTACAAACTATGCACGAGATCGCTAATATTATGCAGGGCTTGGGGTATTCTGTAGCGACTGGCCCGGAACTTGAGGAGGATTTTTATAATTTTGAAGCCCTCAATATTCCGAAATGGCACCCGGCTCGCGACATGCAGGACACTTTTTATTTACCGGACGGAAAATTATTGCGTACACATACTTCACCGGTGCAGGTTCATGCAATGCTGGAATTTGGTGCGCCGCTCCGGATTATTTGTCCCGGAAAAGTTTACAGGAGAGATAACGACACAACACACTCGCCAATGTTTAACCAGATGGAAGGGCTTTTAATTGATAAGGATGTCCCGTTCAGCGTTTTAAAGGGCACAATGTCCGAAATGTTAAACGCGTTTTTTGGACGTAAATTAAATTATAGATTTCGCGCGAGTTATTTCCCGTTTACTGAGCCTTCGATGGAGCTTGATATTGAATGCGTAAAATGTTCCGGCCATGATGAAAATTGCAGAGTATGTCACGGAACGGGCTGGCTCGAAGTCGCAGGGATGGGAATGGTCCACCCGAACGTAATACGCGCCGGGAAAATTGATCCGGAAATTTATAACGGTTTTGCGTTTGGAATAGGTCTCGATCGTATGGCCATGCTGAAATATGGAATTAACGATTTAAGATTATTATTTGATGGCGATGTGTCATTTTTATTATCAGGATTTTAGGACATGTATATATCATTAGAATTATTAAAAAATTTTATAGACATCAGACCGGATTTAACGCCCGAAGAAATAGCGGAGAGGTTAACTTTTTCAGGTTCGGAAGTTGAGAATATAAATTATTGCGCCGGCAAAATGTCGGGAGTAATTGTCGCGAGAGTTCAAGAGCTTGAAGAACATCCGGAAGAACCAAAATTATTAATAGCGAGTTTAAATACCGGTTCTGGTGAACATACCTGCATAACCAGCGCGCATAATATTAAAAAGGGCGATTTAGTTTTTTACGCCGGAGCAGGTGCGATTTTACCGAACGGCATCGAAATGGGAATAAAAGATTTTAAAGGCGTTTCAAGTTCCGGGATGATGTTATCTGCTGAGGAATTAGGTTTAAAGGAAGCTGATGATCCTTCGGGGTTATTAGTTCTGCCTCCTGAAGCTCGTCCTGGTGATGATGCAAAATCATTATTTCACATTGGCGATGTAATTTTTGATGTTTCAATTACGCCCAATCGCGGAGATTTGTTAAGCCATTTAGGAATATCGCGAGAGCTTAAAGGTTTATACCCTGAATCAGTTTTACATATGCCTACATGGTTGAGACAATTCAAACAGGATAACGAATGGACGGAAGATTTTGGAGAAATTTCGCTGCCGGATAAAGGCTGTTACGCTTATAGATTGGGACTTGTCACGGGCGCAAAAATTAAAAATTCTCCGTTGACCTCACGTATTGATCTCGTACATTTGGGAATGCGTCCAATTTCAAACGCCGTTGATGTTACAAATTATGTAATGTTAATGTTAGGCCAGCCGTTGCACGCATTTGATTTAAATACTTTACCTGCTCGTGAAATAACTGTGAGAAGTGCCAGAGCCGGCGAAATTATGAGAACGCTTGACGGTAAAGACAGAAATTTAACTGAAAATGATATGTTAATAACCAGCGGCGGAGAAGCTATAGCATTAGCCGGAGTAATGGGCGGTGAACAAACTGGAATTAACGAGAACACTAATACAATTTTGATCGAGAGCGCAAGTTTTTCTGCTGTAAGAGTTGGGCATACATCGCGAAGACTTGGAATTAATTCCGAAGCTGCTTTTAGATTTTCGAGGACGGTCGATCCTGCTTTGTCTAATACTGCGTTGATTGCTGCTAGTGCTTTAATGCGTGACTGGTGCGAAGGTGAAATTAATTACAGGCCGAAATTTGCGGAAAATGAAATAAAAAATATTCAGCCGGTCGAATTAACGCGGAAAAAATTAAATGTATATTTGTCGTTTGATGACATGAATGCAGCCTCTAAAATTCTCGATGGCTTCGGAATAAAAAATATTAAGGACGATCACGAAAATAAAATTTTTATGCCCCCGACTTGGCGGCCGGATATTACG
The DNA here is from genome assembly GCA_937900285.1 of uncultured Fretibacterium sp. Taxonomy (GTDB): domain Bacteria; phylum Synergistota; class Synergistia; order Synergistales; family Aminobacteriaceae; genus JAFUXM01. Next base: position 62,034 of record CALCEM010000051.1, read on the forward strand.
ATTGAAGAGGATTTAATTGAGGAGATTGGACGTTATCGCGGTTATAATGAAGCTGAAAATAAATTACCCGGCGAACTTCCAAGACGTGCAGATGTCGGAGATGTTATGAAAATTTCCGGTTTCATTCGTAATTTTATGATGGCGAAGGGCTTCACAGAAATTATGACGTATAGTTTTTTGCCGGAAGATTTTGCGAAGAAATTAAAATTAAATGACACTGATACACGTTCCGATTTAATAAAAATTGCCAACCCAATAAGCCGCGATCATATGGCAATGCGCACGAGTTTAATACCCGGATTATTGAACGCCCTTAAAAATTCGCTCGCTTCAGGCTGGAAAGATCAAATTAAAATTTTTGAACAGGGCAGAATATTTTTGCGCGAAGGTGAAAATAATCATATTGAGCCGGAACATTTAGCCGGATTAATTTTTAACGGTTTAGATGATAGATCAGCATGGAACGATCGCAGCGAAGATTTTTATAATTTAAAATCGGTCGTCGAAAATTTAATTAAATCACGCGGATATACTCCGGAATTTAAAACCGGGCATGAAAATTTTACGCACGCCGGGCAAACTGCAAATATTTTTATTGACGGCGTTAAAATAGGATTTATTGCGAGATTGAAGCCAGCGCTCGAACAGGAAATAAATATTAACGCAAATAAAATTTATATATTTGAAATTGACACGGGATTTTTAATAAATTTGAAGTCACCTGAATTTTTGCCTGTTAGCACTTTCCCTGCTTCAACGCGAGATATTTCGATGTTGGTTTCGCGCGATAAGAATTATGCTAAAGTCATCAGCGACATAAAAAATTCAGCTGGTGAAGACGTAAAAATTTTAACTGAAATAAGATTATTTGATATTTACGAGGGCAAAGGAGTCCCGGAAAATTTCAGGAGTTTAGCTTTTACGCTGACATATAGATCACGCGACAGGACTTTACGGGATGAAGAAGTCGAGAATATAAATTTAAAAATTCGTGAAAATCTCAATCATAAAGGTTATATAATACGTTAAAATATTCCCCTGTATATTATGAAATAAAAAATTATGCGGGGGATTTATTATGAATTTATCTCAGATCGAAAATTTTTCGGAAGAACTCTCACGAAAAGTAAATAATTTAATTTCAGAGCGCGATATTTTGAGACGCAGGCTGTTAAATATAAATGCTCAAGAGGCAGTAAAGGATTTTGAGTATATTACGTCATTTCACAATAATATAAACGAGACGGAAATTTTAACGGAAAATAATTTAAAGCTCGAAAAATTACTAGCTTCGATTTAAGAACATAAATATAAAAATGAAAACTCCAAGAGATTTTTTTCTTACGATTGGCAAAAAAAATTACAGTGTTCGCAGTGCATTAGATAATAAAGAAATTGACCGCGTAAAAGATTTAATAGATCAGGCGTGCGGAAATCTTACGGAAACTGATCAGGAAAATTTATTAATGCTTACGTGTTTGAGGTTAGCTTATTCGCTGGATCATTTGGGCGGAAAAGTTGAGGATGTAATTAAGCGTATTGATAAATCAAATTAGAATTAAAATTATTTATTTTTAAGAGGAGCAAATTAATTTACATGTCGAATTATGATTATAATGAAGCTCTCGAAGCAGTCGAATATATTAAGAAAAATTTAAATATAAATTCCGATTCAATTCCTTTAACAGCGATTGTGACCGGTTCAGGTTTGGGAGAATTAGCCGAAATTATAGAGAATCCGAAAATTTTAGACGTTAAAAATATAAATAATTGGCCAATCTCTACGGCTCCCGGCCATGCAGGAAAAATTTTTTACGGCAGAATTTCAGGACGAAATATAATTTTATTGCAGGGACGAGTACATTATTACGAAGGATATAATTTAAAGGCTGTTACATTTCCTGTCAGAGTTTTGGCGATGCTTGGAGTGCGTGAATATTTAGCGGTAAATGCTTCCGGTGCGATCAACGAAAATTTTAAGCCCGGTCAAATAATTTCAGTTGAAGATCATATAAATTTTATTGGCGATAATCCTTTAATCGGACAAAATGAAAACCGCTGGAATGAAAGATTTCCCGACATGACTCACACATATAGCAGAAAATTATTAAAAATAGCTGAGAAATTAAATTTACAACGCGGCGTATATATAGCATTTTCCGGGCCTTCTTATGAAACTCCAGCTGAAATTAAAATGGCGAAAATTTTAGGGGCTGATTTAGTTGGGATGTCAACAGTTCCAGAAGTAATAACAGCTAATTCAATGGGCTTGGAAGTTGCTGTATTATCATGTGTCGCAAACATGGCCGCAGGAATTTCAGGAAATAAATTAACTGGCGAAGAAGTTTTAAACCAGATGCACGAATCAATAAAAGATTTAAAGGAAATAATTTTAAAATTCATAAGAGAATTATAAAGGACTGATTACGTAAAGCATGAAAATAAAAAAATTCATAATTATTTTAAGCGCAATAATAATTTTATGTGATTTAAATTCCTCAAAAATATCCGCTTCGACCTGGATAAATTTCCCAAAAGAATGGGATGTCGGTCAAGCCTTCGCCGTTTCAATTTCATCGACTGAAGATTATAAAAACCCCGTTATAACTTGGATGAACAGGACAATAAATTTAAATGTTGAACAGGGTGGAGCCGGAAAAATTTCATACGGATTATTGGGGACTGATGTGCGGAATACCAAACCTGCAAATTATAAAATTACTTTTGAATTTACTCAGAATAATAAAAAATATAAAGCTAACGGAAATATAAAAATTAATTCTCGCGAATATCCTCACGAAGTTTTAACGGTCAGTCCAAAAATGGTAAACCCTCCCAAAAAAGAATTACCGAGAATACGCGAAGAAGCAAAATTAACAGGAGCAGCAAAAAAAATTATGACGATCCCCAGAAAATGGACGACCCCTCCTCAAGCTCCTTTAAGCATGATGTATTTAACAAGCGATTACGGAAAAAGCAGAGTTTATAACGGAGTCCCAAGAGCCGGACATAACGGTGCAGATTTACGTGCAGCAGTCGGGACAAAAGTTCGTGCGCCATTTGCTGGAACTGTAATTTTAACGGGATTTCATTATTATGCAGGCGGAAGCGTTTATATTGATTCTGGTAACGGTGTTATAACTGCGTTTTTTCATTTGAGTAAAATTCTCGTTAAGAAGGGCGATCGAATTGCAAAAGGTCAGGTCGTAGCAGAAAGCGGAAGCACTGGACGAGTAACGGGGCCGCATTTGCATTACAGTTTAATTTTAGCTGGTCAATTTGTAGATCCGATCCCGTTATTATCAACGAGTATAAGCGAAATGCTAAAAACAGGACATGAGGAGCAGGTGAATTAAAATAAAATGGAAAAAAATATTTACGGCTTAATATTATGCGGGGGCAGCGGGACGAGATTATGGCCTTTATCGCGTGAAAATTTGCCGAAACAATTTTTAAATTTATACGGTGATAAAACTTTATTACAACATACTGCGACGAGATTATTAAATTTAATTCCGTTGATGAACTTAAAAATTATAACTGGTTCGAGATGGTCATTAATGGCACAAGATCAATTAAAAAATATTTTTGGAGAATTGCCCGAAAATTTTGCGATTGAAGAACCCTGCGCGCGTGGAACATGTCCGGCGATATTATTAGCGGTTGAAAAATTATTAAAATCCGGAGCAACTGACGAAGATATATTTATAATTACTCCTAGCGATGGGGCTATTACAAATAATAAAGTTTTTACGGAAGCTCTGAAAATTGCTGTTGAATCTGCTCAAGCTGGAAATATTACGATTTTGGGAATTGAACCGACTAAACCTGATACTGGTTTCGGATATGTTAAGGGCGGTAAAAAATTTCCCGGCGGGTGGTATGAAGCTGAGAAATTTGTAGAAAAACCGAATATTGAAACGGCAAAAAAATATTTTAAGAGTCGCCAATATTTTTGGAACGGAGGAATTTTTATATTTACGCCCCGTGATTTGAAACGCGAATTAAAGAAGGCAGATGAAAATTTATATAAAATATTTATGGCCGGCGAGATCGAAAAAAATTTTAAAGATTTAAAAAATATTTCATTCGATAATGCCATAATGGAACGCGCTGAAAATGTAGCGTTTGTGCCTTTAATAAATTCCGGCTGGTCGGATGTAGGATCATGGGATGCTCTTCACGAAATTTTGGATCATGACGAAAACGAAAATACTTTAACCGGCGAAATTATAAATTTAAATGGACATAATAATTTTATATATTCACCTGAAAAATTAATCGTGCTAAATAATATAAATGATCTAGTCGTTATAAATTCTCCAGGAGCAATATTTATAACCAGGCGCGGAGATTCGCAGGAAGTTCGCAACGTCGTAAAATATTTAAAGGAAAATAATTTTAATCAGGCATTGTGAATTATTTTATATTTGATAAGTGATCAATTAAATTTTTAATGTCATTGTCATCCCAATCTTTTGAATTTTTCCCGTTAGTAATGGCCAGCATTAAATCCTGAGCGCGTTGCTGGTCATTTCCTGAAATTTCAAGATAACTGTTATATAAATTTTTTATAATTTCCCTTGAAGGAGTTTTAAGATCGTTGTTTAATTCTTTACCTGATTCGAGCCAATTTTTTAAAATTTTCCCGGTCTCTTCGCTTATCACAAAAATTTTCCCGTCAAAAATGCTCGTCCTATCTTTTGAAACTGTAACATCATGTGTCATGCTAATATCAAAAACTGTCGTAAATTCGTAATCCATTCCGTCACGTTGAACGGGTGCAAGCCCTAATTTTTTTATTTCAGTTTTACCGCGTTCGTTTTGAATTTGAGCGTATTCAGTTTTTGATCTCATTGTTGCGATTATGTGACAATTTGAATTTAACATCGTGTCGACTAATCTATTATACCAGGGCGTAACATGCCGCCAAGCAGTATAACTATTACCTTTACCAGTGTCCGTAATTTTTCCCTGCATGTCCAATAATCCGCCTTCACCGCTCCAAACGTGAGACAAACTGTCAATTATTAAAATGTCATAGCCTTCATTTTCTGCTTCGCGAATGGCTGTAATATATTTTTGAACAGTAAACGGAGCGTTAATATTTTGAATATCATAATCAGCTAAATCAGAATATAAATCACCTGAACCGCTTTCAGTGTCGATCATTGCAATTTTTCCGCCCAAACCTTTAGCGATTAACAGAGCACCGTAAGTTTTTCCAGAGCCAGCCGGCCCGGTTATAGCGAGTCTTAATTTTGCTTTTAATCTTTCGGCTTTTCTGAACATATTAAAAAATTCCTCCTGGATTATGTATCGTTAAAATTTTTTTAATATTATATTATTTTTCATGGCCGGGTAAAAATTTAAAAAAGTATTAAAATTCCTAATGTAAAAATTATTATTTTCCGATATTTCAAACAGGATTATATTTTTATGACAGGAGGTTTATTAAAAAATGTCTTCTATGAGCATATCCGGCATTGTTTCGGGGATTGACTGGGAGAGCATGATAGACAGCGTAATTGAATCCGCTTCACAAGCCGCATACGTTAAAGTAAACGAAAAAAATAATTTAACTAACAAAAAAAGTTTATTCGAAGAATTAAAAGTTTCTATGCAGGCTCTTCAGTCTTCAATTTCTCCGTTAAAACTGCCGTCAACTTACAAAGCTAAAGAAATCGAAATAGAACGCCTCGACAGTACAGCTTCATATAAAGGAGTTTTGACAGCGACAGTAAACGCTGATGCCGAAGTAAATATTTATAATCTCGAAGTAAAACAGTTAGCAACGGCGCAGACTTTGAGATCAAATCAAATTACAGGAACTTTCAGCAGCATAAATTCTACAATGAGTTCATTATCAGGCGGAAAAATTTATTTAAATGCTGGAGGCCAAAAAGCAGCAATCGAAGTAAATTCGACTGACACATTATCATCTCTAAAGTCTCGAATTAACAGCACTATAAAAACTTTGAGCACTCCAATGGCCGTAACAGCTTCGGTAGTCGATAATAAATTAATTTTGAAAAGTGATAACACTGGAATCGGCGCAGAAACTATAACGGAAACGTTTAATTATCCGAGAATGGACGGAATTACTACGCTCGAAAATATTAACGTCGATACAAGCGATTACAGCACAGGAAATTTAATAGTTAAATACGGTTCTAAAACTTGGACCGAAGATAATGGCGACTTTGATATTATCGACGGCAATAAATTACGCTGGCATGAATATGAACTCGGCGAAGATACTATTAACGTCGGCGATGACTTCACCGCAAAATATAAAACTTCCGCTGGAGATTCGTTTACATCAAGCGAAATTAAAAGAGGTTCGGGAACAACTGACAGCAATGTATTAGATTTCACCGTGACAATTAATGATACGTCTAGATTTACAATTACTGACTCGGACGGAAATACTTATAACTACGGCACGGATTTTACGATCAGTGGTAAATCTATTATCTGGAATCAAAGCACTACAACAGATGATGACGGAAACGAAACTAAAACGACGCACGGGCCTTCATCCGGCTCAACTTACACGCTGAATTATTCAAATAATACATCCGCTTCAATTTCAACGAGCGTTACAGTAAATTCAAACGGATATAACGTCTTAAATTTTGAAAGTTCAAACGGTAAATACGCCGGCAGTTATAATAGTAAATATTTGAGCTTCGAACAAATTCCATCAAGTGAAAAAACTGTAAACGATTCCGGCATTACGATAATAAACGGCGATTATTTAGATTTTACTTTCACTGATAGTTCAGGCAATGAAATCGAATATAATGGAGTTTACGGAACAGATTTTTATATAAACAGCGGTGGCACTGCTGATTCAAACGGCAACACATTACCCGTAATACGTTGGGCCACTGGAGATTTACCGACGGGCGTAAAAGTTCAAGTTTCATATAAAGGCAGTCAAGTTACAGAAACTGATGACGGCACTGGAGATTTTTTCAATTTCTCGATGAACAGAACGACGCAGGACACTTATTTATATTCGACTGATTCAAGCGACACGCCTTTATATTCAAAATTCACCGGCGGAACTGTAACAATAACTGACGGCTCAAAAACTTTTTATGAGGGCATAGACTTTGAAATTAAGAGCAGTGGATCAGGTTCAAGCGCGACGGCTGTAATTGATTGGAATCCAGATTCAAGCTGGTACACCGATTTAACAGGCGGTTCAACTTACACCGTGAATTTAACTCAAGCTGACGGCACAACAAATACATATACCGGCATAAGAGATTTATACGAGTCATTAGACTTGACGGAATACGGATTTACTTCAGTTAATGGAACGATACAGGGAATTAATAAAACTGTCGATGATTCTATAAAATCTTACGTTTTGAGTGAAGATGGTGTAAAAGAATCTCTCGGAGTTGAAGTCGTTGACGGCGGAAATGGGGAATTTAGATTTACGTGGCAGGCTCAACAATTAACAGAGCGCGACAATATGCCAACTTATGCGGATTCAGACGGCGATCCGATCGAGTACACTGCTGAATACGCTTATTCTGTTAACACGTTTACACTTGAAGACAATATGAACGGGGATATTTTGGAAGCGCTCGGCTTAAATTATCCGCAGACTATTGACGAAGATGATGAGGACGCATTAGCGGAGCAGGCAGAACATTACACAGCAGCACAGGACGCAATTTTAATTTTAGATGGCGAAGAGGTCACGAGATCATCAAATTACATCGGCGAAACATATAACAACGAATTAATTAAAGGCATGACGATACAATTAAAGGGCGTTGGAACTGTTTCATTAGATGTTGCTCACGATGCTGAGAAGGCTGTAACGTCAATTCAAAGTTTTGTCGATAATTTTAACAGTGTTATATCATGGGTGAACACTAGATTAAGCGAAAAACAACTTGACGCGGATACTGCTGCAACAGTTGACAGTGATGATTTTAGAATGCGCTGGGGATTGTTATACGGAAATTCTGTATTGCGTCAGATGAAAACTCAAATGCGTTCGCTCGTCAGTCAAAATTTTCAATTTTCGTTCACATCTCGTTCAAGTTCTGAACCAGTTTACGGAACAATGGCATATAACGGGTTGAGATCGTCATCAACGTTAAGAATTTCGACGGGTGATAAATATGCAGATTTGACGATTACGCCGGAGGATACACTTGACACGATACTTGAAAAATTAAATGACAATTCCGAAACGAGCGAATTATATAGTTTATATTATGACGATGATGGCGAATTATTAAAGCAGCCGTTAATTAAGGCTTCAATTGAGGACGACATGTTAAAAATTTCGAGCGGAACAAGTGACGAAATTACTTTAAACGGTGTATCGGCCTTAAATGTTTTGAAAATGAATTACACTTACAAAGGCTTATACCAGATCGGAATTGAAACGACTTCAGAGGATTACGGTAAGAGCGGAGAATTAGATTTCAGCACTGATGAATTTATGACGGCTCTCGAAGAAAATCCCGATGAAGTTGAAGAATTAATGTTGAAATTTGCTACTAATGTCGACACTTGGGCAAAATCAATGCTTACGAGTTCCGGCGATACTTCCGGAGTAATAACGCGTGAAATTGAAAATATTCAAACTAAAATCGACAACATAAACGAATATCTTGAAGATTATCAGGACAGGCTCGACCGTCAAGAGGAAATGTTACGGACAAAATACGCCAATGCAGAACAACAGCTCGCAACTTTAACGCAGAAAGCCAGCTCAATAGCATCAACTTTAAACATGTTGAACGGTTACACGAGCAGCAGCAGCTCAGATTAATTAAATTAATATATAAATAAAAATTTTTCCTCTCCTGGAATTTTAAGGGGAGGAATTTTTTTTTGTGTTAAAATTACTGCGCTTTGATTCCGAAAAGAATTTTAAATATTTTGAATGTGTTTTATGTTTAATTTTATGTTTAATTTGAAATTTTAAAAAAGGAGCTGGATGAACGATGAAAAAAACTGATTTTTGTGGTATAATTCACAATTTGGATAGTTCAGTTCAGTTCAGTTCAGTTCAGTTCAGTTCAGTTCAGTTCAGTTCAGTTCAGTTCAG